>JAISLW010000305.1 GCA_031277105.1 Planctomycetaceae bacterium
AAATTTATTTTCCCTAACCTCATTTTTACCTTATTTTTCTGAACAAAACAACCTCAGTAGCAACAAAGCCCCCACAAAACAAACCTCATTACCTAATTTTTTAATGAGGTAAATGTGTCAGTGGTTTATTTTATAATTTTTTCTACTGAGTTGTTAAGTTAAGAAAAATTAGGTTAAAATGGGGGTGCAGAAAATAAATGCAAAGTAAAATTTCAACTGAATAATCGCCTTTTTTATATTATTTTATATTGATATTTTAAACTGTTCATACTTAAATTTGCGTTTACCTTCGCCTGCCTAGCTATCGGACGGCAGGCTTTTATGCTTTTACATCGCTAATTTTCAAGTACGATCTGTATAGTAACCGCTCACGAAAATTTAAACGCAAAAGTGTAGGGAGTAGTTTTTTGTAAGTATCGAGCAGTCGTAATTATTTTTTGTAACGATAATAGTAATTGGACGTCTCTAAAAATTTATTTTAAAAAATTATGGGGTAATTTATGGCGATGAGTATTAAGGATATTTCGGTTTTTTGTCGTCGTGTTGGCACGGTAACGCGTGCGGGAATCGGATTGGTTGATTCGGTAAAGCGAGAGGCGGGACGGCAACGAGATAAGAAGTTGTGGTCGTCTGTTGTTTGTACGCTTGAGGAGGGCGAGTCGTTTGCGGCGTCGTTGAAGCCTTTTCAAAAGCAGTTTGGCGAGATGTTTATTGCGATGGTAGAAGTGGGCGAGGAATCGGGTCATTTGAGCGAGATGTTTCTTGAACTTGCCGATTATTATGATGATTTATTGCGGATACGTAGTGATTTTTTTCGGTCGTTGATATTGCCGGTGGTGGAGTTAGTTGTCGCGGTAGTTATTGTCGGTTTAATAATATTGTTGCTTGGTTTTATTAGCGAGTTGACGAGTCAGACGGTTGATATTCTTGGGTTTGGTTTAATTGGTTTTAGCGGTTTTGTGAAGTATTGGATTTATGTTGGTTTAATTTGCTTTTGTTTTTATTTTTTATTTTTGTGGATGCGTTGTAATATTAGCCGGATGCGGATTGTACATTATTTATTGGATATTATTCCCAAGATTAAGGTATTGATGCGTTCTTTGGCGTTGATGCGTTTATGTTGGGGAATAGATTTGACAATGCGGACGGGGATGGATGTTGAGCGGGCGTTGCGGTTATCTTTTAACGGCGCAAATTATGCGCCGGTTTCGGACAATTTAAATCTAGTTTTGGAAGTTATTCGTAACGGCGGCGATTTAACCGACGCATTTTCTGTAACAAAAAATATTGAGTACGATCTGATTAACGCAATAGAGACCGGCGAGCGTTCAGGTTCGTTGCCGGAGTTAATGCAAAAGATGACGGAGCGGTATTTACAGGAATCGTTGACTAATCTTAAAATGGTTTCGGTCGTCGGCGGTTTTATTGTTTATGGTTTAATTATGGCGTTGATAATATTTATTATTTTCCGTGTTGCGTCGTTTTATATTGGTATTTTAAATGACGCCGCTCAAATGGTTTGACAAAAAATAATCTGTCGAATCGCAGCCGTATCACCTGCATGCGGTTATACTCAACCGCTAATAATTGAGGTTTTGATCTCAACCGCTTTATGGGCTGCATTACAGCCGATACGGTTACGTTCCGTCAAGGGACAAGTGGGACAGGGGGGACACGTGGGACAAGAGGGACAATTTTTTTATAACAAAAAACTTTTTGTAATTTTTTTCTCTAAATCATCTAATTTTTAAAAACTAACCTCTAAAACCTTGCGATTAAATTTTCGTGAATATTTATACTTTTTTTTTAATTTTTTCCGCTGATTGCTTCGGTGTATTTTTGATATTTTTGTTGTAATTTTTTTGGCGGCATTAAATTTGTTGACTGTGATTTTTTAATATTATCTTTTATTGTTGTTTTATTTTTTCTTAATTTTTGATCGGTTCCTGACGGTCTGATGTTGAAACTTTTTAGTGCGTTTTCCCATGCTTCGTTTGATTTTTGTCCGTTGTCAATTTGTTTTGCGTTGTCTGCCATTGTTTTCCATTTTTTGTGAAACTCTCTCAACTGATCTTCCGTCCATCCTAATTCTTTTAATAATTCTCCGCTCGGTCGTCCTTTGTTTAATTGATCTTCCAAATAATCCAAAGCCAAATTTACGTTTCGTTCTGTAAATTCGCGTCGTTCCGCTTCGGCTTCCGGCAAGTTATTATTGTTTCCAATTCCGCCGCGTCCGGTATTGCCGTTTGTTGGATTATTTTTTCCGTTTGGTTTAGGTTTATCTGTAGATTTATCTGACGCATTACCGTTTGAACTATCAACATTTTTACCGTCTGAATTGTTCAAATTATTCTTTTCTGGTTCGGTCTTATTATTTTTTCCTGATTCCGATTTATTATTTTTTCCTGTTTCGGGTTTATTATTCTCTTTTGATTTAGATTCGTCGTCTGATGCGGTTTTGTTTTTTCCTTCTTTTTCGTTTCCGTTTTCGTTTTCGTTTTTATTTCCGTCCGTTTTTTCGCCGGTTTTTTCGTCGGGTTTTTTATCAAGATTTTTGTCGGTTTTTTCGTTTGTTTTATTTTCGGTCAATTGTTTTTTTTCATTATTTTTTAGATTGGTCTCTTGAGGGTTGGACGGATCGTTTCCGTTATTTTGCAGATTGTTTTGTTTGGGATCGTCGATTTTTGTGCGTTCTCGTTTTGTTTTATCATCGGGATCAACCGGTTGTTCTTTTTTTGTAATATTGTCTGATTGCGAGTTATTTTTTGCGGTTTTATTTTCATCTTTATCAACATTATCATTTTTATCAACGCTATTATTTTTATTATTATTTTCATTGTCGGCGTTATTTTTATTTTTTTCTGGGTTATTATTTTTTTCGTTGTTATTTTGATTTTTTTGTGGTTGTGTATTTTGGTTTTGGTTTGTTTCGTTTTGTGGGTTATTATTTTTTGTATTTTCGGATTCTTGTTTATTTGAATTTTTTGATAGGTTGTCGTTATTATTTTTGTTGTTATTGTTGTCGTTTTTATTGTTATTTTTTGAATTGTCGCCGTTTTGTTCTGGATTATCGGCTTCTGAATTATCGGCTTCCGGCTTATTGGCGGCGTTCTTATCATCTTTATTTTTATTGGTTTTATTTTTATCTTGTGAAGAATTTGTATTGTTTTGTTCGCCTTGTTTATTTTCGGCGTTTGAGGTTTCGTTTGGTTGATCAAGATTATTTTTTTGCGGCGAAGTATTATTTTTTTGGTCTGATTCTTGTTCTTGATTATTTTGTTTTTTTTCCGGCGTATTTTTTTCTGGATTCTTTTTTTCGTTGTTATTTTGTTTATCTTGGTTTTGATCTTTATCTTGGTTTTGATTTTGATCTTTATTTTTTTCGTTCTCTTTATTTTTATCAGGTTCTGATTCCGGTTTCCAATTATCCTTTTTCATCTGGTCAACAATTTTTTGCATTGCGTCTGCGCTTTGCGTTTCAGGATCAATCGGTTTGTTTTGTTTGTCATTTTTATTGTCGTTATTTTCGTTGTTTTTATTTTCGTTATTTTCATTGTTTTTATTTTCGTTGTTTTTATTTTCGGCATTATCGGTAGATTTTTCATTGGTTTTATTGGCGTTATTATTTTCGTTGTTATTATTTTCGTTGGCTTCTTGGTTGTTGTTTTGCGTATCTTGTTTTTCGTTATTTTTTTGTTTATTTTGTTGTTCTTTATTTTTATTATTTTCTTTATCTTTATCTTTTTCTTTATCTTTATTTTTCTCTTTTTCTTTATCTTCGTTTTTATTATTATTATTATTTTCGTTTTGTTTTACGATTTTGATTGTAATATGTCTTGTTTCTGCGACGTTTGGTTCTGGTAATTTTGTATCAACGGCTTCTCCCCAAACTTCGACGGTATCGCCTATATTTAGTTGGAATTGTTGCGGTTTGAATTTAATATTTTTTTTGATTTGCCCTTTATGTTTTGTTGCGCCTGTGATTGGCGATTGCAATAATTCGCTTTGTCTTATTTGTTTATTCTTTTTGTTAATTGCCGTAACTTTATACTTTATTCTCAAATATCTGAGTGCGAAATCAGGGTCTTCCGCTTGCAATCCTAGCATTATTTCCGCATTCAAGGGCAGATCGACTTGCGCCGCTTCTTTTAGACTTATCGCTTCGTCGCTCCATTGTATCAACGGTTTTTTATCTTTGATAATTTCTTGTCTGAACATTCCGCTGCGTCTGCTTTTGAATCCGTCTTTATCAGTTGCGTTAATTGTGAAATGAGAGATATTTTCATTTTCGTAATCTGCATTATTCGGCGTTTGTTTATTTTGCGGCTTTAATTTTAGCGGGATAATCGCCGTTGCAATTGTTGCGTTTTCGCTGTCAATTTTCATTTTTAATTGTTGCGTATAAATTGCGGAATCGTCTTGTTCGTTTTTTTTGTCATAAACGATATCCGCCTGTTCCAACGGCGCCGTACTCCTTGCCTGCAGCGTAACTTCCGTTCCACTAACCGCTTTAATATCGCCGCTGTTCCTGACAACTTCATCCTGCAATCCCGTATAATCTGGATACTTGTAAGTCAGCGACTCAATTTCTACCGTTGCGACCGGACGCACTTCAACTCTATACGTATCGCTTTTGCTGTCGTCTTGCTGTATCCAATATTCAGTTCCGCAAATGAAACCTTGCTTTCCGGGCGGAAAGGGCGTTTCAAACTGTACGCTTTCGTTTCGTTTCCAGAAGTTGCCGCTAGCGTCGCCGTTTGACGTTCTGCTCATCGGGACGGCTTGCTTAACTGCGCGACCGTCGTCTGTTGAAAAAAATACATAAACGGGCGATTTACTTTTACCAATAACTTTTGCCGAAATTGTCAAATGCTCGCCTTGCAGCGCCGTTGCGTTACGCGGCTCAATATCGACGAACTTAACCGCTTGCGGCGGATCAATTGAGACGAAAGGTAAAGCGATTCTCGCAAAAGATTGAATAAGATTTTTTGGCGAAAAGAACGAGTACAAAATAAATATCGTTACAATAATTACAAGCGTTGCAATACAAATATTTATTCCGGTTTTATTGATGATGCGTTCCGGCGTAATTGCGTTTATATTTTCCGCCGCCGAAAGCGTCAGCCCTTCAAGCATTTTTTCACCTAACTTGTCCGCCGCAACACGACCGCGAACAATACGCTCGCGCTTTAACGTAACCCAATTTATGATTGCGTTTTTAGCGGAAGCGGAATTGTTCTCCAGAATTTGTGCGGCATAAACGGGGTTGATCGGATAAAGAAAAAGCGGTACAATCCGACGATAAATAAAAAAAGACGCAAATATAATTACGCCAAAAAAGATCAACGCCCGTAACGTTACGCTCAAACCGCCCGCAAACCATTGATCCGCCAACGCCGCTAAAAATAATACGGAAAAAATAAAAACCAACAATATCAATATCGATAACCAAAATTCCGTCTTAAACAAAAGCTTACAAGCCGATTCTATACGTGAATCAATAGTCTTATCCAACGGTTCGTTTACGTTTTGCGTACTCATTTTTTTATAAATTTGTTAAAGGTGTTTTGAGGAAATTCGTGAATTATTAAAATTATAGGGCGTCTCTAAAAATTCATTTATAAACTAATTTCAATACAAAAAATAAATGCGTACTGAATAATTAAAAATTGCCAATACGTAATTTGCTAAAAAAATTCCGTGAACGGTTGCATTATTTTTTATCGGTTAATTTTCAAATAAAATCAAATTGGAGTTCAGGAATATCCTATTATGAGTACGGATTATAGTCAATGGTTAGAAAAATTTCAAAAGGATCACTTTGCGACGAAGGTTGTCGGCGTTGAGGTGATAGTTGCGCGTCCGGGTTATGCCAAGACGATGTTGCGGATTGACACGAAACATTACAATGCGGTTGGCATAGTACAAGGCGGCGCTCTTTTTACGCTTAGCGATTTTACGTTTGCAGTTGCGTGTCATATTGGGCATGATGATACGTTAGTCGCAATTGAGTGCAATATCTCCTTCCTAAAACCCGTCTCAAACGGAATAATTTACGGCGAAGCAAAACTAATCGCAGAATCAAAATCTTTAGCATACTACGAAGTTGAAGTAACAAACGAAGCCGGAGACCTAATCGCTAAATTCCACAGCAGAGCATTCAAAAGACAAAATAAAAACACAAACACAAATACAAAATAATATCTCGCAATCTTTCTAAATTTTGCATGACGGATCGTTGATCCGTCATTTTTTTTGAGAGGCAGGATGGACAAGTGAGACTGGAGGGACAATTTTTTTTGTAACATTTGAGGAACGATGATCACGGTCGTCTTACCAAATGAATTTTTGAAATTGCCTTACGTATAATTTTTTTTTAGCCATTTTTTTAATTTTTCCATTCCTTCGGTCATTGATATTATTGGCTTATAGTTGAAATCCTTTTTTGCTTTCTCAATATTTAGATAATGAGTTTGCGCTAATTGCGCTGCTAGAAATCTTGTCATTAACGGTTCGCCTTGCAATCTTACAATTTTATACCATGCCTCCAGAACCGTTCCCAATAACCACGCTTTGTTAAAAGAAATCGACTTCGTAACCTTCGGTAAACCGCACGCAGCCAATACTTCGTCAATCCAATCCCAACAATTCACCGGCTCGCCCTGCGAAATAAAATACGAATTTCCATTGACCGGACTACTTTCGTCCTTCAACGCATCCGCCGCCTGAATATGCCCCGCCGCCGCATTTTCTACAAAAATAATATCAACCAAATTCATACCATCGCCAACTCTAAATAACTTGCCCCGCCGCGCACGGTCAAGCAATCGCGGTATCAAATGCCTGTCCCTAATTCCAATTATCAAATGCGGACGTATCGAACAAGTCAATAATCCCACTGCATCAGATTTGCCCGAAATATCAGACTTGTCCGCCGCATCCGATTTACCCAAAACATCCGATTTGTCCGTCGCATCCGATTTGCCCGAAACATCAGACTTGCCCGCCGCATCCAAGACTAACTTTTCAGCTATCGCCTTGCTATGCGGATAATGCGCCATCCAACGTTTAGGATAATTTAACTTTTCATCTGCCGCCGGTTGCGACTTGCAATCAAACGTTACGCTTGCGCTGCTAGTATAAATTAGACGCCGAACTCCGCACGCTTTACACGCATCAATTACATTTTTTGCGCCAAGTACATTCGTTTCGTAAAACGGTTGCCAATCAACAGATATGCTTGGAATTGAAGCCGTGTGAAAAACAGCGTCGACGCCGCGACACGCCGCCAAAAGCGAACCGCTATCACGAACATCGCCCAAAATATACTCCACCCCCGAAACGCCACTCTCAACAGAACGACGCGTCAAAACACGAACCGCATCGCCGCGTTCAACAAGTTGCGAAACAATCTCGCCGCCAAGAAAACCATTACCGCCAATAACTAAATACATGAATACCGTTGATATTTCCTAATAAAATTTTAAAATAACCCAGACTTAATTTTTTGATAAGCGCTCGCGGAAATTCGTTTAATAAATTACGTTTTGACAATTTTTTAGGGACAAGCAAGACAGACGAGACAACGTAGGACAATTTTTTATAACGAAAAATTGAGAAAGAACACAACAAAACAAATCTATACCGCTAGCGATTAAAATTCAAATACAATTCATATATACTGCTCGTACTTGAATTTTAGCGATTTATACAGTTCGTACTTGAAATTCAGTGATTTAAAAGCGTCAAAGCCTGCCGTCCGAAAGCTAGGCAGGCGAAGGTAAACGCAAACTCAAGTGCGAACAGTTTAAAAGCGTCAAAGCCTTCCGTCCGAAAGTAGGCAGGCGAAGGTAAATCGCAAATTAAAGTACGAACAGTTTAAAAGGGTAGCATTATGCCAAAAATAACCGAACTGTTCAAGTACGGGATTGACTTGACAATCAGACGGCAATTATTTTTTTACGTTATCAATTGGATAATTTTTGTAACGATAATTACCGGTTGCGAAAATCAGAATCACCCGAATTTACCGCAAAATAATCAAACGCCCCAATCGCCGGAACGCATAATCTCAATAACTCCCGCAGCAACGGAATTGCTTTTTGAGTTAGGGCTAGGCGATAAAATTGTGGGCGACAGTCAATTTACAATTTACCCGCCGGAAGCGGCAAAAATCGAAAAAATCGGCGGACTTTACGATAGAAATATTGAAAAGATTATTACGCTTAAACCGGACTTGATAATTTATCCTGTTGAAGACGTTCAATTCGGACAAAAATTAGAGTCAATGAATATTAGACGTTTGGCGGTAGATCATCGTTCAATTTCCGGTTTGTTGCAGTCTTATAATTTAGTAGGCGAATTTTTTGGCGGCGAATATCTTGAGCGGGCGCTTGCTAAACGACGGGCAATAGAAGATTTTTTAAGCGAATGTAAAATTCAGACAAATAACTTGCAGCGGTTGCGAGTGTTGATGGTTATTGACAGACAACACGGAACGGGACGGATTGATAATGTTTATATTGCGGGAACGGAATTATTTTTTGGAGAAATTTTGGATTATGCGGGAGGCGAAAATGTTGCGGCGAATGCAGGAATACCTTACCCAAATGTTTCAACAGAAGCCATCATAGATTTCAATCCCGACGTAATAATCGAAATACAAGCAAACCCAAAAAATAACGCCGCATACTATAACTCCCGCAACGATTGGAACTCCTTAAAAGAACACATCCCCGCCATAAAAAAAAGTAACTTATTCATCATAAACGATAATTACGCTACCATACCAGGACCACGAATCACATTGCTAATCGAAAGAATAAAAACTATATTAGATCAATGCAGAAAAAATCCGTAAAGAGACCTTCTAAAAACCACAAATTTATTTTTGGGCGACTCTAAAAATTCATTATTGATTTAATTTTAATTTTAACAAACCTAATTTTTACCTAATTTTTCTTAACAAAACAACCTCAGTAGAGAAAATGAATCCTCCAAACAACAACCTCATTACCTCATTAAAAAATTAGGTAAAAATTAGGTTTTATAAAAAATGGGTATCTCTAAAAATTCATTTGTAAGGTAGGCGGTCGTTTCGCCGCGGTGTTTATTTTTTGGGTCGCAATAGAGATTAAGACGCTAATAAATGTTAATATTTTACAATGCCTAAAATATATTTATTTTAGATGTTAAGAATTATTAAAGTTTAATAATTATTTCATATCTAATGCGGCGTTTCGGCACGGCGTTTAATTTTTTTTAGCCGCCTACCTGGACAAATGAATTTTTAGAGATACCCGATAGAAGTTGCCTTATTCTTTTTCTTTTTTTGCGAGAATGGCGGATGCGTGTCCTTGTGGGTTTATTGCGATTTTTATGAATGAGTTTCCTGTTTTGTGTTTATTTGGTTCTGCGATAGTGATTGGGCAATTTGGGTCTGTTGTTTTGTGATTTATGGAGGGGAATAATTTTTGTGTTTTTAGCGCTATTATGCTTGCGATTAGTTCAAACATTCCTGTACCGGCGCCTGAATTTCCCCAGAATCCTTTTGCGGCGACCACTGGCGTCGGTTCGCTTCTGCCGCCAAAAACATCGTTGATCGCCAGCGCTTCCGCCTTATCAGAATCTTTGCTTCCTAATCCGTGTGCGTTGATATGACCTATTTGTTCTATTTCCATTGCGTAAGCATATTCAATATCTTTGTCATGTTTTTTATTTTGGTTGTTATTATTTTTGTCAAGTGTATTTTCGTTTTCGGTAATAATTTTTTTATTTTTTTTATCTGCAAATTCATTATTCCGCAGTGCGCTATATTTCAAAACGTCTTTAATTACTCTTCGCACGACTTCGCGTTTATAATCTGTATTTTGTCTATCTCGTTGCATTTTGCAAGAGCCGGCGATTATTTCGCACCAGATTTTTGCGCCTCGTTTTTTTGCGTGTTCGTGTTCTTCGAGTATTATTGCGGCGGCGCCGTCTCCTAGATTTGTGCCGTTGCGGTTTAAGTCGAAGGGGCGGCATATTTCATTTGATATTTCTTCGTTTCTCAATGCTGAAATTAGTTTGCAAGGATGTAGCCATCCGCCTGTTGTTCCGGCGACCATTACGTCTGTTCTGCCGGATGCGATTATTGAAACCGATTCGGCGACAACTGCGCCGACGGAGGCTTCGCGCAATGTAATTGAGTTGCTGGGACCGTGAAAATTATTTAGGATTGCGATGTGGCTTGCGGGCATATTGGGCAAGTATTTTAGTTGCCAAAGAGGTTGCATTTTGGACAAGCCGTCTTTGCCCCAACGCCGAAAATCAAATTGACCGAAAGAATTGCCGGACTTCTGACCAGACGGATAACTACACGCACAAACCGCATCAATTACGTCTTCAACCGTAGTCAAAATATAATCCGAACCAAACGAAATCCCAACACGATCCGGCGGCAATTGACCAACATAAATTTCAGCATGATTCAACGCCCGCGAAGTCGCCGCTACTGCCATTTGTATCTCGCGCGACATTAATTTTAATCCTTTTTTAATCGCTTTACGCTGAACTAAATCAATTACGTCAAACTCGTCAATATCGCCGCAAAAAAGCGCAGGCGCCGCAATCGGTAAAGGACATAAAGTCCGCCAACAAGGAACATACGGACGCACACCGCTACGCCCAGAAAGCAACGACTCCCAAAATCCATCTACCGTAATTGACAACGGACTTATTATTCCTATTCCAGTTACGACTACCCGACGTCTTGACATACTTCTGTTTGATTTACTGTTACGAAAAATATCAATACAAATAAAAAAATATACCGCTCGTACTCGAAAGTCATTGATTTAAAAGCGTCAAAGCCTGTCGTCCGATAGCTAGGCAGGCGATGGTAAACGCAAATTAAAGTACAAACAGTTTAAAAGCGTAAAAGCCCGCCGTCCAAAATCCAGGCAGGCTAAAATAAACGCAAATTAAAATACGAGCAGTTTAAATAATTTTGTTACAAAAAAACTACCGCCTATTATTTTCGTCAATATAAAAACTCTTTTCAACTTATCTGCAAAATATACAAAAATTCTAAAAAAATGTAACCGCCCGCAAATAACAAAAAAAACTTACCTCAAATTATACGTTAGTAAAAAGACCGCAACCGAAAAACTACATAACAGCTTCAAATAAAATTTACCGCCCGCGCCCAAATATAACAAATATATCAATAAAAATAATTTTAACATTTAACGGAACTTTAAGGGATAGGCTTTGATACTTCGCAATATTTCGCGGAAATTTTTAAACGTTAGATTTTAGGGGCAAGGAGATAGGGAGTAGTTTTTTAGAAAACTAGATAACATTTTTTTGTTACAAAAATATTATCAGAAATATCGCGGGCGTCTCGCCTGTATTCTAGGATTGCGAGTGTCTCGCCTGCATTCTAGGATCGCGGGCGTCTCGCCTGCATTCTAGGATTGCGAGTGTCTCGCCTGCATGCGGTTGTACTCAACCGTTGTTGAGCGAGTTTATATCGCAACAGATTTTTTTGTTATAAAAATATTGTCCGACCTGTCCCGCTAGGGACAACATGTACACTGCTCGTACTTGAAATTCAGCGATTTAAAAGCGTCAAAGCCTGCCGTCCGAAAGCTAGGCAGGCGAAGATAAACGAAAACTCAAGTGCGAACAGTTTAAAAGTTCGTGAACGATTACCAAAAATTTTTGTGAACAATCAATATTCAGCATTCCGAATAACGGTTCATCGATCCGTCATGCAAGGTTAGGGATTGGGCGGAATATATTTTTGTTACAAAAAATAGTCAGAAGGATCGCGGGCGTCTCGCCTGCATTCTAGGATCGCGGGCGTCTCGCCTGCATGCGGTTGTACTCAACCGTTGTTGAGCGTGGTTATATCGCAACAGATTTTTTTGTTGGTCTATCGGCAAATTGCAGGCGGGACGTCTGCGTTCCTGATCAGTTTTTTGTTACAAAAAAAATTGCAAAAAAATAAAAATTGACTCCCATCTACAATAGCGACATATTCATGGTAAAATGTTACGCTTTAATATTAAGATATAGACAAAATACACGAAACGTAAAAATAGAATTATACTTTTGTGAGTTTTAAATTGTTCGTAATTTAAATTGCGGTTTTAAAAAATATGCATAACTATTCATTAGAGAATTTTTTGATCAAACAATTACGTTAAATTTTGCCCTTATCAGGGCGAAAAATAATTAAAATTATCGTTACAAAAAATCAGATTAAAAAACGCATTTTAAGGTGTGAATATTTAGAAACTCACTTAAACAATAAATTAATAATTATGAGATGTCTTATAGTAACGCCGGAAAAAACGGTATTGGATATGGAGGCGTTTTTTGTTGTGTTGCCTCTTTATGACGGCGAGTTTGGCGTGTTGCCGAATCACTTGCCCGTCGTCGCAAGAATCGGCGCAGGCGATATAAGAATAAGCCAATCACAGCAAGATAATAAACCCGTATGCTTTTACTTAGAAGGCGGATTTGTCGAAATCTTGGATAATAATATTGTTATTATGTCAATGTTCGCAATGCCCGTAAAAGAACTAGACATAAAAATCGCAGAATCTCAATTACAAAAAGCTTTCGACAGACCTTTCCACACGCCCGAATTAGCAAAAATAAGAGAAGAACAACTCTACTCAAGAAGAGCAAGATTAAAAATCGCAAAAAAATATAACAAAGAAGATAAATAAATTCGGAATGCGGAATTCGGAATTCGGAATGCGGAATTCGGAATTATTTTAAAATAATCTTTGTAATCTTTTGTAGTCTGTGGACAAAAAAATTGATCCACAGATTACACAGATTAAAAGGATTATTTTAAATTTGAAATTAAAATCTTTAATTCCGAATTCCGAATTCCGAATTTAAAAAAAGTTTTTATGCAAATTAATTTATTTGACAAGATCAATCAGCAGTTATTGATTCGTTTTGCTCGTTTTTTGAGCGGCGCTACGGTGCTTTGGCATGAATCTCAACCGGATACTTGCCAGCGCGTATATTTTGCCAATCATACGAGTCATCTGGATGCGGTAGTAATTTGGGCGGCATTGCCAAGTTATGTCCGTAAACTTACGCGTATGGTTGCGGCAAAAGATTATTGGGGCAAGGGGCTGGTGCGAAAATATATTGCCCAAAAATTATTCAACGCAATTCTAATTGAGCGTTCAAACGTCAGCATAAAAAATACGCCCGTCAAAATAATGATCGATGAAATTGAAAATAAATATTCGTTAATTCTTTTTCCTGAAGGCGGTCGTTCCGATACCGGCACGCTTGGCGCTTTTAAGAGCGGGATTTATCATCTTTGCAAAAAGCGTCCCGATTTAGAATTGATACCGGTTTATTTAAACAACATGAACGGTATTTTGCCGCGTGGTAAAACGTTGCCGGTGCCGATGTTGTCGCGTATAGTTTTTGGCAGTCCGATGTGGATTGAGTTAAACGAAACAAAAAATAATTTCCTAGAAAGAACGCGCGAAGCAATCTTAAAATTAAAAGCGCTAGAAGAACATTACGAAGCCGACGACGAATACGAAGAAATTTATGAAAACAATTTCACAAAACGAACTTTAGAATTTAACAATTATACAGCTCGTACTTGAATTTCAGCGACTATTTACGATAACCGTTATAATTTTGTAACGTAAAATAATTTTCGTTACGATAATTCCGCATTTAACAAATTTTTAAAACAATGGAAGTAATTATTGCAAAATTGGTACGTCATTTTCCGAATACGAAGGCGGTCAATGATATTTCTTTTTCGTTTCATGAGGGTCAGATTTTTGGTTTTGTTGGTCCCAATGGCGCTGGCAAGACGACGACGATGCGTATTCTTGCGACGTTGGACGAGCCGACTTCCGGCGATATTTTTGTCGATGGAATTAGCGTGGTTCAGTATCCTGACAAGGTTCGGCGTTTAGTTGGTTATATGCCGGATTCGTTGCCGGCGCATAGAGATATAACGGTGCATGAGTATCTTGATTTTTTTGCGAGGGCGTATGGGTTACGTGATCCGAAGCGGCGTCAAGTTGTGGAGAATATTGAGGAGTTCACGGGGTTAGGCGAGTTTAAGGAAAAAACAATTGCGCAGATTTCAAAAGGTATGAAGCAACGGGTAAGTCTAGCGAGAGCGATTGTGCATGAGCCGGCGGTGTTAGTTTTGGACGAGCCGGCGGCGGGGTTAGACCCGCGAGCGAGAATTGAATTACGTGAATTATTGAAAGCGCTGCGAGAACAAGGCAAGGCGATTTTGATAAGCTCTCATATTTTGCCGGAACTAGGTGAAATATGCGATGGAGTTGCGTTTATTGAGAAGGGGCAATTATTGAAAGCGGGAAAAATTGACAATATTATCGAATCGATAGGACTAAGACAGACGACGATGATAAGGGCAAAAAATTATGAACTAGAAGATCTGTTAAAAATCGTTTTGGAAGAACCGGTTGTACAAACCGCGCAAATCATAGGAAATGAAATCGCTGTCGTTATGCACGACGACAACGATACGTCAATCTTGTCAACACTAATCGCAAAAGGCGTACAAATAGAAGAATTTAGACAACACAAAGCACACCTAGAAGACCTGTTCCTAAATATCACAAAAGGAAATTTACAATAAAGCAAGAAATAGAATTAAGAGAATAAAAATTAAGGATAATCGTTCACGAAAATTTAAGCGATGGATTTTAGGGGTTAGTGAGTAGGGAGTAGTTTTTTAGAAAACTTAACAGTTTTTTGTTATAAAAAATTGTCTCATTTGACCCTAAAAAAAATCCTTCTAATCTGCGTAATCTGTGGACAAAAAAAATCGATCCACAGATGACACAGATTAGAAAGATTTTTTTGGGGGGATTGACAGGTATTTACATATTCCTAAAATTTCCGAAATTCAAAATTGAGCTGCGGCTTGAGTTGAAAGTTGTGTGCGTTACTAAATTTTTATTTTTGCTTGATGGAGTTACAAATGCAACCGAGATTGTTTACGATTGTTTTCGTGTTGGTTTGTTTCGTATTGATTAGAAATGAATTAGTTCAATCTATATTTGCTGAAACGTTTACGGAAGTCTTGGTCAAAACGCAAGTTACCAATCTATCGGCAATATTACGGCAAAATCTCCGTCAATTAAAATCACCGCCAACTAAAACAGACAAAGGCGCCGGTTCTGTTCCCAATGCGACAATTCGTCTAGTCGAAATTCAAACTCAAAATATTTATCGTTACGATAATTCAGGACTTCTTGCGGAATCGATAGACCGGTTTGGAAATTCTATGCGATATGAATACGACAAACTTGACCGCCGCACAAAAACTATCACGCCGACGCTCGA
>JAISLW010000330.1 GCA_031277105.1 Planctomycetaceae bacterium
CGCAGGTCAAAGACCTGCGGTTATGAAAATTCCGTCCCTATCGGGACGAAGACAAAACAACGAAAACATACATTAAATAACTCACGTTACACAGGCGGTCAAATTCAGTCCTAATATATTACTATATTTTGCCTTGTTTCTGCGTATGATGCGTAACATGAGTTAATATTATTTTCTACAGAGGTTGTTTTGTTCAGAAAAATTAGGTTAAAATTAGGTTTGTTAAAGAGCGTATTAGAATTTTTAGAGAAACATCGAATGATGGA
The DNA here is from genome assembly GCA_031277105.1 of Planctomycetaceae bacterium. GTDB lineage: Bacteria > Planctomycetota > Planctomycetia > Pirellulales > Thermoguttaceae > WRKP01. The sequence continues at coordinate 267 of JAISLW010000330.1, forward strand.
TCGTTTCCCAAAAAAATGAATTTTTAGAGATACCCATAGAAAAAACCGTGAACGGTTACAACAATTTAAAAAGGAGGAAATTTTATGAGAAGAATTTTTGTTACGATATTTGTTTCGTTTATTTTTGTTACGCAATTTCATGCGGTTTTTGCTCAAGATAACAAAGACGCCGTAACCGAATTAAAAGTTATGAGTTTTAATATTTGGGGCGGCGGCGGTAAATCGATTGATGAAACGATAAACGTTATTAAATCAACATCGGCAGATATTGTCGGACTTCAAGAAGCCAATAAAGGCGCTGAAAAAATCATTAAGAGTTTATCATTGCATACGTGCATCGCTAGCCAAAGTTGCGTAATCGTTAGCCGCTACCCCATCGTACAAACATCGCCAAGCAAAAAAGGTTGCAAGATAAAATTGGATGAGAATAAATTCGTCTGGATGTTCAACGTACATTTGCCACATTGCCCTTACGGACCTTACCAATTAAACGATATTAAATACTGCGGCGCACCCGTACTCAATAACGCAAAAGACGCAACCAATACGGCATGGAGAACCCATAAAAACGAAGTCGAAAAAACTATCGCAGAAATCAAAGAAGCACAAAAAGATAATTGCCCGATTTTTTTGACCGGCGATTTCAACGAACCGTCATACCTAGATTGGACTGAAAAAGCGGCAAAAGCCGGAATTTGCAAAATACCAGTCGAATGGCCATCCGCAAAAGCATTCATCGAACAAACAAACTTAAAAGATAGCTACCGCACAAAATACCCCGACGAAGTTAAAAGCAAAGGTCATACTTGGACGCCGCTGCCGGCTAAACGCGAAATTTTTGACCGAATAGATTTCTTGTTTCACCACGGCGCAAAAGTCGAAATTATAGACGTAAAAATTGTAGGCGAAAAAAGCGATTTAAGCGATATAAAATTTGAAAAATATCCGTCCGACCACCGCGCAGTTCTAGGAATTTTTAAAATCAAAAATTAACAGTAATTCCTCGCCAAGACCTGTTTAACAAAATACATACTGACAATTTTTTGAGAGACAAGTAGGACTGGAGAGACAAACGGGACAATTTTTGTAACAAAAAATCTGTTCTCTAGTTTTATAAAAAACACAAATTTATTTTTATTAACCGCCGAGATCACAGAGAACACAGAGGAAATTTTTTTATTGGAATCAAAACGCTATTTAATAATATAATTGTCTTTTTGATTTAAAATTTTTTTAAAAATTATTCTCTGTGAACTCTGTGGTTACCTAAAAACAGTTAAAAAAATGATTAGTAGATCAGAAAAAATTATTAGACGTAACGGTTTGACAATAATCGAAGTGATGATTTCGCTTGTTATACTTGGCGGTTGTCTCGCCGTAATAGGCGAGGTTGCACGACTTGCATTTCGTAACGCACGCGAGTCGCGCGATATGACGCAAGCCGAATTACTAGCAGAAAATATCTTGGCAAAAGTACGACTAGGAATTATTGAAATGAAACCAGTCTCAAATACGCCAATAACAAATCAAACGTCCACTTACAACGACACAATCGAAGATACAGGAGTCATTAACGAAAACGACTCAAATGATGTTCTTTGGCTCTACTCTATCGACATAACCAACGTCGAAGATTCCGACAAACTTATCGAAATTGGAATTACCGTAACCCAAAATCCCGACCGAACAACTCACCCCGTTAAATGCTACCTGCTCCGATGGATAATAGACGAAACAGAAAATACTACAGACCAAAACTAAAAAAATTTTACAAACGCTGGACAATTTTTTTGAGGGACAAGTGGGATAGATTGAAAGATCGCAGGCGTCTCGGTTATGTTCATTTTCTAATCTGTGTGTAATCTGTGGATCGTTTTAAAAGCGATCCACAGATTACGCAGATTATAAAGATTATTTTGGCGTTTCTTTATTACGATTTGAAAGCGGTTTGTATAGTTTTTAGGTGTTCTCTGATTGGTAATTTTTGCGGGCAGATTTTTTCGCATTTTCCGCACTTAACACAATTTCCCGCACGTTGTTTTTTTGGCATTGTGTCATACAAGACTTTATTTATTGAAGCGTCTTTTTTCATTCGCGTCATTGCGGAATGATTATTGTACAATTCAAAATTCAACGGAATATCAACTCCATCCGGACAAGGCATACAATACCTGCACTTCGTACACTTAATCGGCAACGATTGATCGTAAACTCGCTGCAACAACATAATAAAACTTAACTCTTCTTGCGTTAGTTGGTCGTAATCTTTTCTTGAAGCGACTTGTATATTTTGTTCAACTTGTTTATAAGCCGACATTCCACTCAATACGATGGAGACTTGCGGCTGATTCCAAATCCATCTTAACGCTAGATCAACAGGTCTGTAATCCCGCTCCTCATGCTGATTCCACTCAAATAACTCCGCCATTTTACCTAACGGATTAGCAAGACAACCGCCTAAAAGCGGCTCCATAACTATAACCGACAATCCGCATTTTGCAGCATAATTTACGCCCAAACGCCCCGCTTGCACCGATTCGCCTACATAATTATATTGCAATTGACAAAAATCCCAGCCCTCATAAGCATCAACTACATCGACAAAAAAATCATAAGAATCATGAAACGAAAAACCAAAATAACCTATTTCACCCGCCGCCTTCTTTTTCGCGCCCCATTCGATTAAATTATTTTTTTGCACCGTACTCCAATATGCGCGTTGAATATTATGCAACAAATACACGTCAATTCTGTCCGTTTTTAAGTCGCGGCGCTGCTCGTCAAAAATTCTATCAGCGTCGCCCTTACTCTTCACGTCCCACAACGGCAACTTCGTCGCAATAAGAACTTTCTTACGATACCCGTCCTTCAAAATATCGCCAACAATCGCCTCCGCACGCCCCGCATGATATACCTTCGCAGTGTCAATATAATTTATTCCCGCATCTATCCCGCGCCGTATCATCCGTTTAGCGTCCTTCTCAATAACAGTCCCGTCCAACTTGCCGCTACTGGTCGGCAACCGCATACAACCAAATCCAAGCGCAGAAACTTTACGCGCATCCTTACCAAATGTTCTATAATTCATTTTTAAATTTTTTTTTTTCAACTGCTCGTACTTAAATTTACTTTTTAAATCACTCGCTAAATTTCAAATGCAAGCAGTATATTTTTAGGGTTAAGGGTTAGGTTAAAATAATTCACACTTTAAAAAATTCCTCTGGAGGCTCTGTTGTTAATAAAAATAAATTTGTACTTTTTAAACTGTTCGCACTTTAATTTGCGGTTTACCTTCGCTTGCCTAGCTTTCGGACGGCAGGCTTTGACGCTTTTAAATCGCTAAATTTCAAGTACGATCTGTGTATAGAAATTCCCATTAGATTATCATAAATTAAAAAAACAATCAACCAGACAAAAAAATTGTAATAGTTCACGGTATTTTTTTAGCAAATTACGTATTGGAGATTTTTGAGGGACAAGTGAGACAGGAGGGACATGTGAGACAATTTTTTTTTGTAACAAAAATTGAGAAGGAACGCAGACGGCTCGCCTGCGATCCTAAAATGCAGGCAAGACCAACGGATCGCGGGCGTCCCGCCTGCACTTTGCCGAAAGGCAAACAAAAAGGCGCTTGAGATCTAAACCTCGCTCATTAGCGGTTGAGTACAACCGCATGCAGGCGAGACGCCCGCGATCCTGCGGCGAGTGCGATCCTTTAGCGCCTGCATTCCTTTTTTTACAGGCGGGATGCCCGCGATCCTGAAATACCTGCGATCCTTCTGACAATTTTTTTTTATAACAAAAAACTGTTGTCCAGTTTTCTAAAAAACTACTCCCTATTCCCCTACTCCCTATCCCCTATCCCCTATCCCCTACCCCCTAAAATTCCGTGAACAGTTACCATAAAATTTAATATTTTTATTTATTTCTTGAATTTATTTTTGACGGATCGGTTTAATTGGTTGTTCTTGTAAATGCTGATTATTTTGTTAGTTGCGATAAAATTACATCGGGGATGCGTTTTGACGATAGCGCAAAATAGGTAAATTTTTCTGATTTTAACGATTATTCCGAAAGATTTGTCAAATTTGATCCGATTTTGTTTTGCGAAAACAGATGTTGTAGTTGACCAGTAATTTTTGGCTTAATCGAAATTACAAACTTTACCCCACTACAACCTCAACCCACTCGCTAACATCGTAACAAAAAAATATGACAAACTATACTTTTGGGTATCTCTAAAAATTCATTTTTTTGTAAAAAGGTAGGCGATGTTTCGCCACTGTGTTTATTTTTTGGGTCGCAATGGAGTTTATGATACCAATAAATTTTAATAATTCATAATGACTAAAATATGTTTATTTTAGACGTACGAAATATTAAAATTTATTGATGGCGTAAGCCGTAATGCGGCGTTTCGGCGAAACGCCGCCTACCTGGACAAATGAATTTTTAGAGACGCCCTTTTGCGTTTTAATTTTTTTGCGAGCTGTTTAAAACTTGCACGCTTCAAAACCGCAAATCCTAAAACATAATTGATAACTTACATACAAGCCGTATGTTCATCACAAGGAATAAAAAAATGAAATACATAATTTCAAAAAATCAATTTACATTTGTTGTAACCGGTGTTGTAACCGGCATCGGAATCATAACCGGTATTAGTCTGATTTTGTTTTTCGGCGTAAAAGAACTCGCCGCCCAAGATTGGCAACCGGCAAATAACTTTGATTACGCCGCCGAAAGTAATCTTGAATACGACGATTCATATTACACAACTCCGCCCTTGCCCGATGAACGCGTCCGCCTGTCCAACCGTATCATTAACCAAAATAAATACGCACAACAAACCGACGCCGAAATAGAACCCGAACTCGCCGAAACCTTGACCGAAATCCAAACCCCGCAACGTTACCGTAGCAGCGGCAAAAATCAAATCGTTCACGCCGCCTACAACAACCAAAACCAAAACAAAATCATACAACAACAAAATTACTCAACTAAATCAAATAATAAATACGCCCAAAATACAACAACGACGCCGCGTAAATTGAACGCTAAAACTTCAACCGCCGCAATGACCGCCGCCGCCAAACCGAAGGCGTTGCCCAAACATATCAGCCGCGAATTCGACGCTAATTTTAACATCGACGGCGCTCTTGCCGATTACGGCGACCTGCCGCTTGACAATAATATAATTGTCAAAAGACCAATGCAAACAAACACTATTCAAGTCAGCAATATTAACGTAAACGATTGCAACACGTGCAACGAAAACGACGGCGAAGTCATTGACGACGGCACAATGACTTGCGGCGACGTTTGCGGAACTTGCAACGAACAAATTTTCGACGCCGGATATTGCTCGCCAATGATAATGAAACCCTTCGGCTCCGGAATACTCGATAACCTAACAATATTCGGCGCCGCAACAGGATTTAAAGCCGGAGAACTCGATAGACCGCTAGGCGATAATTTCGGCTTCTCCGAAGGCGTAAATTGGTCGGCGCCAATCTCTATCCAATATTGCACCCTGTCAGCACAACTCGGATTCCGCGCCGTACACAGCAATATTAACGGCGCCTTCGCAAACAAACTCCCAACAGGTTTAGGTTACCCCGAAAAAAATCACCGCACACAATACTTCGTAACCGCAGGTCTATTCAAAAGAACCCTGACAAATCCATTGCAAGCCGGAGTCGCATTCGACCATTTTGAAGATAACTTTTACGGCAAAATTAAACTGACGCAACTACGCTTCGAATTGTCCGTCCGAACTTTCACCAACCTCGAATACGGATTTATCGGCGCATTCGGATTAGAAAACGATAGCAGCGCCGCCGTCAATATTCGCGAAAATTATCTGCGATACGGCAATCTTGTAAATAATTATCGTTACAAAATTAAATCGCAAAATTACTACATGCTGTTTGCAAGAAAATATTTTGCCGCCGGAAATCAAGCCGAATTCCGCATCGGCGCTACCGAATACGGAAAAATAATTATTGGCGCAAACGGAGAATTTCCCATCAACGACCGCGTCGCATTAAACGGAGGATTCACAACAATGTTGCCAGGCGGCAAAAACGGATGGCAAAAAGAAACATGGGACTTGTCCGCCGGTATAGTTATTTATTTCAGAGGCGGCGCAATGACAAAATCTTGCAACGAAAATAGACCAATGTTCGACGTAGCACAAAACGGCTCATTCATAACAAGAATTTTAAGAAAATAATTAAGGAGAGAATAACATGAGTATTAGTTTTAGCCCCACAATGCCGGCAGTTCTGCAAGATATTAAATCGCACGAAAGAAAAGTTGACAGTAACGAACGAAACGACCAAGCACAAGGCGTAGGCGGCGAAAAAGAAAGCTCCGCAACATCAGAAGACCGCGACGCAAACGGACAACAAGCATGGCAATGGTCGCAACACCGAAAAAAACAAGAAAAAAAACAAGAAAAACTCCCAACAGACCCAAACAGACAAATCGGAACACAACTAGACCTAAACGGATAAAACTCAAGGTAAACTGCTCCTACTTGTAACAGATCACGGAAAGTTAAACGATAGGGGTTTAGGGGTTAGGGGGTAGGGGGTAGTTTTTTTAGAAAAATATAGAACAGATTTTTTGTTACAAAAATTGTCCCACTTGTCCCTCCAGTCCCACATGTTCCTCAAAAAATTGCCAAAACGTAATTTGCTAAAAAAAATTTCGCGAGCGTTTACAAAATTTCATCGAGGTAATGTCGGCATTGGGATAGAGACGGGCGTAGACATTGGATTAGGTGGCGCGATTGGCGGCGTAATGTTTTGGTTTTTTTGAATAATTCCGTTTGAATGAGCGTTGTATCGCAACTCTTCCGCTCTTGATAATAATTCGTGATTAGGAACAAGACGGTCAGGCTCTAAATCAAATTCATAAAACTTGTGATCCGTCAACTTTCCAGGCAACAAAACCTCCGAAACAAAATCTATTCCAGGCAACTCATACCAAGGCGCCGAAACAGGTTTAATAACCGTTTTCGTTGCATAACCGTCCTTGACTAATCTAAATTCCCGCTTTCCGTAAAAATCAAAATTAGTTGAAAACGGCGTCCGCCCGATTTCTTTGCCGTCAAGATAAACAGTAGCGCCAGGCGGATTTGATCGCACCGTCATCCGCCGCCGAACACAACCGCCAGAACAAATAAATATCGATAAAACAAAAATCAAAAAAATTATTACCCGAAACCTCTTACAACTAAACATAACTCCCCCAAATAAAATAAAAAAACTTGACTCTAAAAATTAATTTGTCCAGGGTATCTCTAAAAATTCATTTTTTTGCAAAAAGGTAGGCGATGTTTCGCCACTGTGTTTATTTTTTGGGCCGCAATGGAGTTTATGCTACCAATAAATTTTAATAATTCATAAAGCCTAAAATATGCCTATTTTCGATGTGTGAAATATTAAAGTTTATTGACGTCGTAAACCGTAATGCGGCCCAAAATTAAACACGGGGCGAAACGCCGCCTACCTGGACAAATGAATTTTTAGAGATGCCCATTTAATATTATAATTGACTTTTTGATCTAAAAATTTTTTAAAAAATTATTCTCTGTGAACTCTGTGTTTTCGGCGCTTAAATTTAAAACTGGTTTTTAGAAGTTATCTAAAACGAATTTTAGAAATTTACCTTTTGCGGATATTACAAAAAAAATTCATATAAGTCCAGACCAATTTTTTTATTCATGCCATTTTAAACTGTTCTCACTTGAGTTTGCGTTTACCGTCGCCTGCCTAGCTATCGGACGGAGGCTTTGACGCTTTAAAATCGTTGAATTTCAAGTACGATCAGTATAATCGTCCGTGAATTTGTATATCGTCGTCGTTTGTAGTTATTTTTGGATTTTGTATTTTGCAAGCGGTTTCGATTTTTGGTATTCCGGCGCCGCCGATAGCGGGCGGCGCTAAATTGCCTCCTACTAACTTCGGCGCAATAAATACATAAACTTCGTCAATTATCCGCATGTCAAACAAGGTTCCAAATAATCGGCTTCCGCCTTCGACTAATACATTCGTTAATTTTCGTTGCGCTAAATACGCAAGCAAAATCCGCATTCGCTCGCTATAAATTTCATTTATTTTGTCGTTGGTATCATTTTGTATTTTATTGTTTTCAAGATCGATTTGTCGCGGTAACTCTAATATTTCGCAACCCGCCGCCGCCAATTTATTAACGCGCTCGCAATCAGCCTCATGCGAAACGACAACCAATACCGGCGTTTCCTTTGCCGTCCTTACAAGATTGCTTTCAATTGCAATTTCAGCCCGCGAATCCAAAACGATTCGCAATTGTTTCCGTTGAAAAACAGATTCATCCGGCGCCGCAATCCTGACTGTAAGATTTGGATTGTCCATTTTCGCCGTATTAGAGCCGATCATAATCGCATCGACGCGCCGGCGTAATTTTTGTACAACTAATCTTGACTTTTCATTTGTAATCCACTTGCTCTGTCCTGTATTCGTCGCAAGTTTGCCGTCAAGCGTCATTGCCCATTTCGCAATTATCCAAGAACGCTTCTGCTCGATCAATCTTAAATAAGGCGCATTAAGATAACGCGCCTCCGCCTCAAGCGTTCCCTCAATAACCTCTACGCCATTCGCCCGTAAAATTTCCACGCCGCCGCCCGCAACAACAGGATTCGGATCGCGCATAGCAATTACGACCCGCTTGATACCAGCCTGCAAAATCGCCTCCGTACACGGCGGCGTCTTGCCATAATGCGAACACGGTTCAAGCGTAACATAACACGTCGCGCCCTTTGTAACATCGGCGCCAAAATTTTTCACCGCATCCGAAATCGCCTCAACCTCCGCATGAAAACCGCCAAAATAACGATGAAAACCAACGCCAATCTTAACGCCGTCGCGAACCAACACAGCGCCAACCATCGGATTAGGCTCGACAAATCCCTCGCCGCCAACCGCAACATCCAACGCCAACCGCATAAAACTCTCATCCAATTCCTTCAACTCATTAATATTATTTTTTTCCATTGTAAACCTGTTTAAAGTGTTCGTATGAAAACATCGAAAAATCACAAATTTATTTTTATTAAACACAGAGAACGCCGAAATCACAGAGGAAATTTTTAATTAAAATCAAAACGTTATTTAATATTATAATTGACGTTTTGGTTTAAAATATTTTTAAAAAAATTCTTCTCTGTGAACTCTGCGTTCTCGGCGCTTAAATAAAAAACTGGTTTTAAGAAACACCGTAAATCTCTAACTAATTCCTTCGACGATTTTAATTTCTTCTTCGTTTAATCCGTATAATTTGTAAACTAACTGATCGATTTTGTTGTCTGTTTCGTTGATCTGTTTTTTTACGTTGATACATTGTAACTGATAATTTGTAAAAAAATCTTTCCACTCTGATTGTTTATTTAATGGGATAAAAATTTTTTGTTTTTTTAATTCATCGAGTAATTGTTTAAATTCAAGTTGTTCAAATTGCATGAGCGATCTGGTGATTTTTAAACTGTTCGCACGTGGATTTGTGTTTACCGCCGCCTGCCTAGCTATCGGACGGCAGGCTCTTACGCTTTTAACATCGCTGAATTTCAAGCACGATCCGTACATGTTATCAAAATTATCAATTAAAGAGTCAAGAAAAGATTGGCGTAACGAATTAATATTTTCATGTAACGATTGAATTTGATCGGATAGTTTAATGAACGTTTGTTTATGCGGCGTATCGCAAATCGGCAGCATTGATAATTCATTAACTCCAATATTAGAATAACCGCCGGACATCGCTATCGAAGTAAACGACTTAGAAAACCAAAATGAAATAAGTTTACTATTGAGAATAGTCAATACAAATTTCAAAATTTTTTCTTTTCCTTGAATAATAGTTGTTGATTTTCCTGCGATATATTCGCCTTTGTCATAAAACGCTTCCGGCGACAACGACATTCCAGAAACAATAATTTTTGGCGATATAGACTGGTTATATCTTACGATGTTAATTTTTTTAATGTCTTCCTCCAAAACGATAGGCGCTTTATATTTGTCATTAATATATTGCGTTTTACGGTGATTCCACAAACTTACATATCTGTCAATCGTACCGGTATTGACAAGCCGTTTATAAGGTTGTTTCTGGCGATTATACTCAACGATTTTTTCCTTAATAAGATAGGCTTCCGCAACAGTAGCGGCGCCGTGAATATCAGGTAAGTATTTCCGCAATACCGTGAATTGTGAAATTTTTTGTAATAAATTTTTTTCTTGCGGCGTTACAAAAAATTTATCCCAGTACGATTCGGTCTTTAATATTTGCCGATCAACAATATTCGTACAATAAACATCTTCGGATGAATTCATTTTGCCGACTTTCACTTTACCGGCAACGTTATTATCGGCAACGTTATTATTTTCGAGGACAAATACGCACGGATAAACATTAGCATTGTCGAAAACTTTTACTTTGGAATAATCAGTTATGTTTAATAAATTTTTATTGGCTAATAATTGTCTGACGGCGACGGCATATTTTGACGCAATGAGTTTATTAGGAACTATCATCGAAACCATCCCGTTATTTCTGGCAAGTTGCGTTGCCCTTTCAATAAATACTACAAATAAATCCCAATTTCCTGTCGCCGTCGAATAAAGCGTCGATAATATCCGGCGCTCATTATGGTTAAATTTGACCATCGTTTCCGAATCAACGTATGGCGGATTTCCTACAACAACGTCGAAACCGCCGTTTTGGAAAACTTTTGGAAACTCTTTTTGCCAATCAAACGCTTTGACAGGATCAATTTTTGAATCAGAAATTAGCGAATTGCCGCATTTAATATTTGCGTCAAGAAAATTTAATTTGCGATTCGG
>JAISLW010000372.1 GCA_031277105.1 Planctomycetaceae bacterium
TGCGGTTATGAAAGTTACGCCCTTATCAGGGCGAATATTTTTTGTAACTATACATCAAAAACAAAATAATCACTCATGTTACGCATCATACGCAGAAACAAGGCAAAATATAGTAACTACATTAGGACTGAATTTGACCGCCTGCGTAACGTGAGTTATTAAATTACGTTTGGGCATTTCTGATGGACAAGTGGGACAATTTTTTGTTATAAAAAAATTGTCCTTTCTGTTCCTCTTGTCCCTTAAAAATCGCCAATACGTAATTTGCTGAAAAATTATTCTCTGTGAAATCTGTGATCTTGGCGTTTAATAAATAAAAACTGGTTTTTAGAAATGTTCTGGTATATTATTCCCATTTTACAATTGCTTCGACAGGGCAATGATCGCTTGGCCAGCGTCCGTTGCGTTTTGTGCGGATAATTTTAGACGAGATTGTTTTTAGATTTTTTGTAACGAAAATATAATCAATTTTTTCTTTACTTGTTTTTTCCATGAATGCGTTATAAGTTCCGACATCGACGGCTTCGGGATTGGTTGCTCGAAACGTATCAACTAGCCCCAACGACGGTTTTACTTCAACATCGTCCAATATCATCGGTTCGCCTTGCATAAACTTAATAGCCGGACTTCGCTCGCCGCAATTCAAATCGCCCATAAACACTAACGGGACATTCTGTTCTTTACGATTTGCGATCCAATTTATTACTTGTTTTGCCGCTCTTTGTCGCGCCGATTCGCTGAGGTGATCGTAATGCGTATCCGCAACATAAATTTTTTTCCCTGTTGTTTTGCCGTTATTTAATTCGTGAAATAATCCAAAGGTTACGCAGCGTGGACATCCTGCTTTGGAGTCTGTTTTTGACCCTGCGACATTTGGCGTATCCGATAACCAAAACGTACCTTTGTCAACATCGTCTATTCGCCATCGGTCGCGCCGCCAAAGTAATAACATTGCCTCGCCGCGATCCGGCGTCTTTTCACGCGATAGCCAAATTGAATCGTACTTTGGCATTTTCGCAACGATATAATTAACCTGATTGAAATTTTCGCGCGGATCAATTACCGCCTCTTGCATTCCGATAAAATCATAAGCGGCGCCGTTGGCGGATTTATTTTGAATTGTTTCGATGACAAAATCCTTACGATGCCGCCATGAATTTTCGCCGTCGTTAGCAAGCGACAAACGAATATTAAACGTAAGAATATTAACCGGCTCGCCGGCAAACAAAAACGCTCCCGAAAAGAACGACAAAAAGATAAAAAATAATCTACAAATCATCTCAATTTTACCTCAATTTTTAATAAAATTTTTAACTACCGCTAATACGTAAACTTTCGGTAAACGTTCACGAAAATTTTTTTAGCAAATTACGTATTGGCAACTTGTAACTATTGGGCGTCTCTAAAAATTCATTTGTCCAGGTAGGCGGCTAAAAAAATTAAACACTGTGCCGAAACGCCGCATTACGGTTTACGACATCAATAAACTTTAATATTTCACACATCTAAAATAGGCATATTTTAGGCTTTATGAATTATTAAAATTTATTGGTAGCATAAACTCCATTGCGGCCCAAAAAATAAACACAGTGGCGAAACATCGCCTACCTTTTTACAAAAAAATAAATTTTTAGAGATACCCGCTAATAAATGTTAATATTTCACAATGCCTAAAATATATTTATTTTAGACGTTAAGAATTATTAAAGTTTAATAATTCTTTCATATCTAATGCGGCGTTTCGGCGAAACGCCGCCTACCTTTTTGCAAAAAAATGAATTTTTAGAGATACCCATCCGTATATATTACCCCCTAGGGGAATCGAACCCCTGTTACTGGACTGAGAATCCAATGTCCTGGGCCACTAGACGAAGGGGGCAAATTATTTTCATCTGATGTTATTTTTTAAACTGTTCGAACTTGACGTTATGTTTAGCGTTGTTTGTCGTTTGATAGTTAAACTGGCGAAGGTAAATACAAATTAAGGAGTGAACAGTTTGATTAGATTTGTATGATTAATTTTAAGTTGAAGCTCAAACAATCGGTAAAATCTAATTTGAAACTGGCGGCGCAGGGACTCGAACCCCGGACACGTGGATTATGATTCCACTGCTCTAACCAACTGAGCTACGCCGCCAAAAAAGTCGAGTAATTCTACCGCCAATCAAAATCCTGTAAACTAGGGGGGAAAAAAGAAAATAAAAAATTTGTAACCCCCCGCGAAAATTTTAAACGCTAGATTTTAGGGAATAGAATGTAGAGTGTATTTTTTTTAATGGGTATCTCTAAAAAATAAATTTTTAGAAACTCTCTCTTCTCTAGATTTGTTTTTTTGCTTTTGCGGGTGGGGGAGTTGACAAGAATTTCAGACGGGAGATAATTTGCGACTTTGCAAATATAAAAACAAACAATCCTCTTACTATTTTTTTGTTATAAAAAAATTGTCCAAATTGTCCCTCAAAAATTACCAGTAATAATTTGCCAAACAAATTTCCACGAACGGTTGACAAAATGAAGTTTCACGGCGTTTAACCGCGTCGTTATAAATTCGTTTAACAATAACCCAAAACAAACATTTCTCAAAATGATCGAAGAACTCAAAGACGAAGAACTAATAAAAAAAGTCGGCGGACGTTTTAAACTTTCGTCGCTTATTCAAAAGCGGCTTGTTTATTTGAATAAAGGCGCGCAGGCTTTTGTAGATACCGATAAATCCGTGGCAAAAGATAAATTGCATGTCGTGATAAAAGAGATATTGCAAGATAAAATTTATCTCGATATGGAAGGCAATTTACACGAGCGACAACCAAGCGCAATCGATATAGTTTTCGACGACGAATATACAGAGACACTTTAAATAGGGCGTCTCTAAAAATTCATTTGTTAAGGTAGGCGGCGTTTCGCCCAGTGTTTAATTTTGGGTCGCATTACGGTTTACGACATCAATAAATTTTGATATTTCACGCATCTAAAATAAACATATTTTATACTTGATGAATTATTACAATTTATTGGGTATCATAAACTCTAATGCGGCCCAAAAAATAAACACAGCGGCGAAACGACCGCCTACCTTACAAATGAATTTTTAGAGATACCCAAGAATCATTCAATTTACAATTTCGATTTAATTGTGATATGGCGGAGATATTGTTTGGCGTAACCGGCGGGATTGCGGCTTATAAGGCGGCGATGATTGTTAGTCAATTGCGTCAAAGAAATCATGGCGTTACGGTAGTAATGACGGAAGCGGCAATGCAACTTGTCGGCAAGGCAACTTTTGAAGCGTTGAGTGGACGTTTAGTGCGGACGTCGCTTTTTCTTTCAGATAAAATTCACACGCATATTGAATTAGCGAGAGAGGCGGACTTGTTTTGTATTGCGCCGGCAACGGCGAATATCTTATCTAAAGCCGCGTGCGGAATTGCGGACGATCTTTTAAGTACGCTTATACTTTCTTTTGACAAAACAATAATCTTCGCGCCGGCAATGAATCCGTCAATGTGGAATAAACCTGTAATCCAAAATAACGTAAAAAAGTTAATCGAATTTGGCGCAACAATAATTCAACCAGAATCCGGTAGAACAAGTTGCGGTGAAATAGGCGTCGGAAGAATGGCGCCGCCAGAAAATATATTAAATGAAATCGAAAAAAATTGTCCCACTTGTTCCTCAAAAATTGTCAGTACTAATTTGCCAACCAAATTTTCGTGAACGGTTATAATTTTTCTATAATTAGATCGACGCAACGATTCCAGTTAAATTTTTTTGCTTGTTCTATTCCTTTTGCGATCATTTTATTTCTTAAATTTTCGTTACTAATAATGTTTGTGATTGCTTCTGTTAATCCTTCGGTATCGTAAGGTTCAAGCATAATTCCGGCGTCGCCTACAACTTCCGGCAACGATGAAGTATTCGACGTAATAACCGGAACGCCGCATTGCATCGATTCAAGTACCGGCAATCCAAAACCTTCATAAAGCGACATGAAACAAAAACAACTAGCGCCGCTATAAATAAACGGCAAATCAGACGCGTCAACATAACCCGCATGAATAAAACGCCGCTTACAATTTTTGCTCAACGAGTTAATTGCTTGTTGAATATTTGCGGTTTTATTGCACGTCTTGGGACCGGTTAAAACAAGCCGTAAATCTGTAAATTTGTCAGGATATTTTTGACAAAGTTTATCAAAAGCATAAATAACCGTAGCAAGATTTTTACGATCGTCATAAGCGGCAATCGACGTAATATATCGACAATCAACCGGAATATCATATTTTTTGAGAACGGCGTTTATCTGCGATTTATCGTTACAAAAATTAAATTGCGGCGAAGCGCCTAACGGAATAACAATCAATTTATCGGTCGCTAGCGGCGGATAAAAACGTTCAATATCTCGTTTTGAATTTTCCGAAATTGTAAAAATAAATAAATCCGGCGTTATATGTTCGGCTATTTCTTGCAACATAAAATATAAAAGTCTGTTGGTAAGTAATTCAGGATGTACATAAGGAATTAAATCATAAACAACGATTGCTTTACGAATTGACGGTTTGATTGACAATTCAGGAATCAACGGATGAAAAGGCGAAAAATAAGCGTCCGATTCTTTTACCAATTTCTCAAAATACGGCGACATCGGCGGCGTTTGCCATTTTTCTTTGTTCAAAGGTATATGAGGTTGAAAGACTGCCCATTTAATTTTTCTTGTAAGATCGATTATTTTTTGTAATATTTTTGATTGTGGAAAAAATGAGAGAAAAAATTCCTCAACCCGCCCCAAAAAAGTCGGACGTTTATTTTCAATAATCAATTTTTTTTGTACAAAATCATCTAATTCAGAATAAATCAAATCCGCCTTGATTTTACTTTGAAACGGCAGCGTACAATTGAGATTTTGTTTGAGGTTATAAAATGCCTTCGCCTCATTATCTATTGAACAAATAAGTACAATATCGAACTCGTCCCGTTCAACCAAACGTTGCAAAACCTCCGCCGTAAATCGCGGAACTCCCGATAACTCCGCGCTAAACGCAAATATCCCTATATCAAAAATCAACCTTTTCTTTGCCATAAACTTAGACTACAATTTATTTTTATTAACCACAGAGATCGCTGAGGAAATTTTTAGTTGGAATTGAAGCGTTATTTGATGTTACAATTGACCTTTGATCTAAAATAATTGCAAAATAGACAATTACAACTTAAACTGTATTTTAGGAAGCGCCGTAATTACATTAATTTTATATGAACGCTGAGTAGTTTAAACTATTCGTACTTGAGTTTGCGTTTACCTTCGCCTGCCTAGCTTTCGGACGGCAGGCTTTGACGCTTTTAAATCGCTGAATTTCAAGTACGAGCAGTATATTGTAGTGATAATTCCTTTTTCTTTTTTGATTTCAGTATATTTTTCGTTAAGATCGCTTCGAACATTTTTACCGAATTGTATGTCAAATGGTTGTAATATACTGTCATAAATAATCATATCATTAAATGGCAATAATACGGCTTTTATCAGAATAGGTAATCTATGTGGTAGCGTCAAATTGATTGGATTTGTTATTCCGATAACTCCGTATAATAAATTATTTCGTTGATCCAAAAAGACAGCATATTTTTTTAAGTATTTCATAAGAACGAAGTTGCCGGATATTCTATTATGCCAGCCTTCTAATATTTGTAACTGCTCTTTGGTCATTTTTTTCCTTGAATTGATATATTCATCAATTATTTCAATATCATCCCAAAGTTTATCTTTCAATGTTACAACATTTTTGGGTAACAATTCGGCAGGATCTTTAGGGTGTCCAAAATCCTGTATCAGATTATATTTGTCATTAACAAAAGATAATAATCCTAAAAAATTAGAATAAAATAATTTTATCTCATCTGGCGAAAGTAACATAGTAGTAATACCCTTAAAATTTCCTTTTAATATGGTTAAAATTCTAGTAAATGTTCACATTTTAATTTCATTTTTAAGTGTGAAACAATTAAATAACGAAACATACAATTTTTCGTTGTAACTTTTTTCATTTGTTTTATTTTCTTGTTGGTTTGTATTTCAAAAAATAATCTTATAATTCTTAAAATGTTATTTTGTTATTTATTGATTACGCTATTTTTTATTAACAGCAAGGACAATTTTACATAAGTTTATGTAATCTATTGATAAAGTG
The DNA here is from genome assembly GCA_031277105.1 of Planctomycetaceae bacterium. Lineage (GTDB taxonomy): Bacteria > Planctomycetota > Planctomycetia > Pirellulales > Thermoguttaceae > WRKP01. The sequence goes on from JAISLW010000372.1 coordinate 6,183, forward strand.
TTACTTGTCAAAGTAATAAATACCGTAAAAGTATATCAGTTAATTAATTTTTCAACAATCAGATCAACACAATTATTCCAGTCAAATTTTTTTGCCTGTTCAAGACCTTTTGCGATCATTTCATTCCGCAAATTTTCATTACATAAAACACGCATAAACGCATTGGCGAGACCTTCGATGTCGTGCGGATCAAGCATAATTCCTGCGTCGCCGACAACTTCCGGCAATGACGAAGTATTTGACGTAATAACCGGAACACCGCATTGCATCGCTTCTAATGGCGGTAAACCAAAACCTTCATAAAGAGACATG
>JAISLW010000383.1 GCA_031277105.1 Planctomycetaceae bacterium
TCTTCTGATTCTGTATTTTTTCCTTTTGAGGATATTTTTACTTTAATTAAACGATTTGTTTCTCCTTCATCTTGTGTTATGTTTCGTCTTGATGCGGAGGGCGTCTTGCTTTCTGTGGAAGGCGATAAATTTGAATTTAAATTTGACGTTTTATTGTCGAAGGAGTTGATTGGCGAATCTTTTTTTGAAATTTATAAGGACGTTCCGCTAATTACCAGCGCATTACGCAAGGCGTTTGACGGCGAAGTTACAGAAATAACCGACTGGTTAAGTTCGCGATTATTCAAGTTGCAATTCTTGCCCGTCCGAAATCAAGAAGGTGTTGTTGTTGGAGTTGCCGGATTCGCTTTGGACGAGACGCCCAAAATTTACGACTCCTCTAATGCTAATATTGACTCGGATAAACAAGTCGATGAAGATTCATGGTTTTATAATTACTTCTTTGAATTACCCGAAGCGATGTTATTAGTTCGCAATGGGAAAATTGTTCTTTGCAATAAGAAATCGCAAGAACTATATCAACACAGTGAATCCAATTCGCCGTATGGAATGAAATATACGGAATTTATTCGTCGTCATACGGACAAAAGCGAAAAATATTTGAAAAATTTGCCGCTTGATAAAATTGAACAAATGATAAACGACGCCAAGCAAGGCAATGTACAACAATTTGAACAAGACAGATGTTTTCCAGATGGAAAGATACTCGCAATCAAAACGACTATTTATCCGTTGCGGTTTAAAGGCACTAATCATTTGCTTCTGATTTCGCAAAATATTACGCCGCTTCTTGAATCACAAAGGAAAGAAGCAATGATCCATAATGTGTTCAACTCTATTCAAGACGGCATCGTTTGTATTGACCGCAACATGAAACTCCGGCGATTTAATAACGCTCTGTTAAAACTATTCCCCAATACCGATTTTACGAAACCTTGTTATATTTTTCGCGGTAAAGAAAATGTTTGCGATAATTGTCCCGCGATTCAGACATTTCAAGACGGTCAGGAACATTCTTTTTTGGAATACGACAATAACAATAAACATTGGATAGAGACTACGAGTTTTCCGTTTCGTCTTGATTCCGAAGGCGAAATAATCGGAGCAATACTTTTAATACGCGATGTTACAGAGCAACATAATCGATCCGTACTTTTAGAGCAGCGTGAAAAGATTTTTGCTGCCGTCACCAATTTTTCAAATGACGGCATAATCACATTCTCGGATATTCCCGACGGCAGTAAATGCAACGCTCGTTTATTGGAAATGTTTGACGGCAAAGCAGAAATGTTTGAGTCAATAACGACTTTTTACGAACATTGCATAGAAATCGCAATAAACGTTGACGAAATTGTCAACGCCCGCCAGCGACTCATGCAAACAAAAGAACCGCAAGAAGGGACGTTGTTATTGCGTGACGGACGCATTTATGAGTGGCGCGTGATTTCAGTCAACACGGGCATCGGAACGTCCGGTCAAACGCGTATCTGGAAAGTTCACGATGTTACGGAAGTTCATAAAAACACGGAACTAATTCGCCAGCAAAAAGAAGAGTACAGGTTGCTTTTTGAATCAATGACCAACGGCATGTTATTGGCGGACGTCATTCGCGGAGAGCGCGGCGAGCCGGTCAATTATATTATTGCCGATATTAACCCGTCTTTTGCGGCTGTTATTAATAGGGAACCGTCGGAGTTGATAGGGAGTTCGCTTCTTGAGCAATTCCAATCGATTCAGATATTGTCGCATACTTTCGGACGGCATTGGCGAAGAGGGTTAGACGAAGCGACTTTGGGCAAGTCGGGAACGTTTCATATTTATTTTTCCGGCATTGAATCTCCGTATCATGAAATAGTTGTTTTTCGTACAAAAAAAGATCAAATCGGAATATTGCAATACGATGAAACCGCACGCGTCCAATCGGAACAATCTTTTAAGGCAATGCAAGCGTCAATAGATCATCTTTCTGAACCGGTGCTTTGGTTGGATGTTGACGGTACTATTTGTTATGCCAATGATGCGATGTTGTTGTCGCTGAAATATAATTCGCGAAATCCGATCAAAGATAAATCTTTTCCGCCGCATCCGGTCGGCGCAAAAATATGGGAATTTGATATAGGCGTTAATAGTTCGCCGTCAAATTACGCCGCTTGGTTTGCGACTTTGAAAAAAGAAGAAACTGTACGTTTTGAGACGTTGATGCGAAATTATGAAAACACGACTTTTCAAATTATCGCAACATGCGATCTCATGGAATACGGCGGCAAATCGTTTATTGTAGGTTGTTACCACGATTTAACGGAATCGCTTCGACGAATAGAAGTAGAACAAACCGCACGCATAAAATCGCAATTCCTGACAAATATGAGTCACGAATTGCGGACTCCGCTTAATGGTATTACGGGTTGTATTGATCTTTTGCTTAATTCAGAATTGACTCCAAAACAACGTGAAACGGCTGAATTGATACGAATTTCGGGCGCTCATTTATTATCTATTGTAAATGATATTTTGTCATTTTCTTATTTGGAAAAGAGTAATCTGGAACTACAAGTCGTCGAATATGATTTGCCGAAGCTGATAGAAGACGTAATGAAAACATCGTCGGTTTTGGCTTATGACAAGGATGTGGAATTATCGTGTTCGTTTACGACTAATATTCCGCAATATGTTTGGGGCGATATTAACAAGTTGCGTCAGGTGTTGATGGCGCTGTTGAATAACGGTTTGAAGTTTACGCAAAAGGGCAAGGTAGAGTTGATTGTCGCTGTTGAAGAGTTGAAGTCGGTAAATGAAAATCCAATGGAGTTCACGTTAAATACAGGTTCGGTGCAGCAATTAAAGAATCTTCTGGTAAAGTCGATAAATGAAAATACAACGGAATTTACTCTCAGATGTAGTATCACGGATACGGGAATAGGCATTCACGAAAATCAACTTAACGATTTATTCCAATCTTTTTCGCAACTTAATATTTCATTCTCAAAAGAGTACAGCGGTATCGGAATGGGACTGGCGATTTCGCATCAATTGATCCGTTTAATGGGCGGTCAAATTGGAGTAGAAAGTAAGAAAAATATAGGTTCAACTTTTTGGTTTACGGTTCCGCTTGTTTGCGAAGAAAAAGTTTTTTCAGCGCCAAGTAAACAATTACATTACAATACGAAAACGAAAACCTTAAATTACAACAACGAAACCAATGAAAAAAATACAATAAGTCAACAACAAGAAAATTCCGAAAACAACCAAAAAACTGACAATTTATTAAAATCAGACGTTAAAATAGACAAAACAGAAAATGCGGCGGCAATCCTAAATCCAAAAAATACTTACATCAAAAAAGAAAATCCGCTTATTCTTGTTGTTGAAGACAATAAAATCAATCAAATTGTAGTTGGCGAAATTTTGAGGGGGGCGAATTTCAAATTTGATGTAGCAAATAATGGCGAGGAGGCAGTCAAAAAATTTGCCGAAAAAAATTACTCGTTAATTTTAATGGATTGTCAAATGCCGTTAATGGACGGTTTTGAAGCAACTAGACAGATCCGTCATTTAGAATCAGAGCAAGATAATAAAAAGCGTATTCCAATTATTGCTTTAACTGCAAACACGATGCCAGGCGACGAAGAGCGTTGCCTAGAATCCGGCATGGACGCATTCTGCAGCAAACCCGTCAACGCAAATAACCTAATCGAAATAATAAAAGCAAAAATCAAAATATACAACCAATAGGGCATTCTCTAAACTGTTCACACTTGAGTTTGCGTTTACCTTCGCCTGCCTTGCCTTCGGGCGGCAGGCTTTGACGCTTTTAAATCGCTGATTTTCAAGTACGAACAGTATAAAAATTCATTTGTCAAGGTAGGCGGTGTTTCGTTACTGCGTTTATTTTTTGTGCTGCATTACGTATAAAACAATTATTAAATTTTAATAACATAACGTCAAAAAATAAATTTATTTTAGGCGTTGTGAAGTAATAAACTTTAAACTGTTCGCACTTGAGTTTTCGTTTACCTTCGCCTGCCTAGCTTTCGGACGGCAGGCTTTGACGCTTTTAAATCGCTGAATTTCAAGTACGAACTGTATATCGACGTCATAAACTCTACTGCGGCGTTTCGGCGAAACGCCGCCTACCTGGACAAATGAATTTTTAGAGACGCCTGTTTGTAATTAATTTTCGTTTCTTAAATTTATTAGTTGTGTGAATATATTATTTTGTTGTAGTGAATTTATTAGGTTTTTGTATGTTTCATAAATTTTTCTGAATAGTTTTGTATTTTCTGGAATAGGTTTTATTGGGTTTTCGTATTTTACTGTTTTTGTTACGCCTTCTTTTAAGTCTTTGTAGATACCGGCGCCTGTTCCGGCAAAAATGGCGGTTGCGACTAGCGTTGCATTTGGAACTTTTAACGGTTTTATCTCTATTCCAAAAACATCGGCAATAGTTTGTTTCCATATTGGCGATGCTGTTGCGCCGCCTGTTACGGCCAAAGAATCAATTTCAACATTTGCCCGTTTCATTCCTTGATACATGTCAAAACTTTCTATCGTAACGCCTTCTAATACGGCGCGAATCATATCCGCCCGCGTATGAACAAATCTTAATCCCGCAAATGTTCCTTGCGCCATCGCATCCCATTGCGGATAACCTGCGCCAGATAAAAAAGGCAAGAACAATAAACCATGCGAACCTGGTTTACTCTGTTTCAATAAATTTTCCATCAAAACAAAAGCGCTAACTCCGCTCCGTTGCGATTCTTCTTTCTCCGGCGTCGCTACAATATCGCGTATCCATCGATAACACGAAGCGGCGCCGAGTTGAATCCCCTCGAGTTCATAAAGCCCAATCAATCCCGACGACGGAGCCATTAAACCCGGACTCTTGTCCAACTCGACCTTGCGCGTCCCTACAACCAATAACCCAGCCGTGCCAAGCGTAAGCGACGCTCGATTCGCCTCAATCACGCCGGCGCCGATTGCGGCGCATTGCTGATCGCCGGTTGCGGCAACAAGAAGAACGCCTTCACGCAATCCGCTAAGCTTAGCCGCTTCAGCGCCAACCTTGCCAACAACCGTACCCGGAACAACAAACGATGAAAAAAGCGAACGCGAAAATCCAAACGAATCAAAAACGCGATCCGACCAGTCAAGACTACGAATATCCATCATGCCGCTGCAACAAGCATTCGTTACTTCCGTCCGCAACTCGCCGCCAAATTTGTATAAAATATAATCCGCAGGAAAAACTACGCGATTGACAAGCGACCAATATTCAGGCTGATGATTTTGATACCAGATAAGTTTCGAAAGCGTATAAGTCGGCGTCAAAGGCATGCCCGTAAGCTCATAAAGTTCAGACGCAGGAATTTTTGATTCAATAAATCCCAACTCCGAAACGCCGCGATTGTCCTGCCAAATTATAAAACGATTATTCAACAATTTACCGTCGCTATCAAGCAATCCGAAAGAAGCGCGATGCGAAGCAATACTAACCGCACAAATCAACTCCGCATCAATCCCCGAATCACGCAACGCCTCGCGACAAACAGAAAAAACGCTAGATAAAACCAACTCCGCATCCTGCTCTACCCAATGCTCCGCCGGATAAATTGAAGCATACTCGCAATAAGCGCCGCCCAAAGAATTACCCGCAACGTCAAATATCATCGCATTAACGCCAGTAGTGCCAACATCCAACCCCATCAAATAACCCGAAACTAAACCGCTACATTTTGACATATTTTTCTCCTTCTCTAAATCATAAAATCATAAATTCTAATTTGAAAAAACAATTCCCTATCACATACGCCCTAAAACTTGTCGCTTAAATTTTCGTGAACGGTTACATTTATTTCTTATTTGTGTCGCGTATAATTTCATTAACTTCATCTATTGAAATTTTTTTAAGTTCTTTTGATAGATTCCATTTTTTATTGAAAGTTACGTCGTCGCCTAAATCGGGAGTATAATCTACAAGATTTCCTTTAGCGTCAAAAATAAACACCGAAGGTCCAGAAGCAAGCGAATCATATTTCGCCCTACCGGCATTCCAACAAATATACAGATCTAGTTCAATATTAAACGTGCAAACGTCATTGAGTCTTACTTTCGCTTTAATAAATTCGTCAATATGTTTGTATTTTTTTGCAATACGAATGATAGAAAAATAATTACTTTCATTACGATATATCATTTCTGCCGGAATTGCTAGTATAACTAACATAACGATAATTGTACATAATTTTTTTTTGTAACCTTTCATGGTAATTTTTTTAATTCGGCATTCGGAATTAGTTTTAAAAATAAATTTTAATCTGTGTAATCTGTGGACAAAAAAAATATCCGCAGATTAAAAAAATTTTTCTGTTATTTTCGCCCTTTTTGGGGCAATACGTAACAGCCCGCCGCAACGCGACTGGTTAAAATTAGGTTTGGTAAAATTAAAATTAAATCAATAATGAATTTTTAGAGGCGTCTAGTTGCAATTGGCAATTTCTAATAATCAGTTTTTTACTTATTAAGCGCTGAGAACACAGAGTTCTCAGAGAATAATTTTTTGTAACCGTTCACGGAAAGTTAAGCGCTAGATTTTAGGGGATAGTGCGTAGGGCGTATCTGAACAATTTTCGTAACAATAAATATTTGTCCCGTTAGGGACAACATGTTGGTAGAAAAAAGTTATATGCGAATTTTTAGCGTCCCGTTAGGGACGCAATGAGGGTTAATGTTGTTTTTACATGTTGTCCCTAGCGGGACAAATATATTTTTGACCTTGATTTTCTACCAACATGTTGTCCCTAGCG
>JAISLW010000425.1 GCA_031277105.1 Planctomycetaceae bacterium
TGTAAAAATTTTTTCAAAAACATAAAAAAACACAAGACATCACTACGCACACTACTCGCCGAAAATTTCCACATACAAAAAAATTAAAAAAAAACGCATTTTAAAGTGAGAAAAGTATACACCAGCATTTGACAAATTTGTAACATTTTTAGAAGTAATTAAAGATAACAATGGTATGGGAAAAAGTTTGAAGGATTATATACTTGACGAAGCAGCGTTATATGCACCACATCCACCTCAATTATCTCATAGAAAAATGATAAAACTATTTTGTAAAGTTATTAAGAAAAATTGGATAAATATCACAATAGCGTTATTGATCGTAATAATATCTATAATCTACTTTTGTTATGAAAAAAGATTAGAGTCACATATTTTTAATCAAAGATATTACTCGAATTATATACTAAAACTTTTGATTGGAAATTATAACTTCCATTTAAGCAACAATGAGAATGTCACGGACGTTGCAAGTGAGTCGTGGAACAGATTTTTTGCTTCGCATTTTTTTAATACTTATGAGATATATAAACGTGATCAAGTTGTTATAAGAGAAGATGAAACCACTGTGATTTTTTGTTTACCGATAGGAATGGGAGTAAAAACATCTCTTTATATTTTGGCGTCAAAGGAAACTACGGAGTATATCGTTCTTTTTTGTTATGATCGTATAAATCGTTCTCCTTTTACTATGTATTTGGATTCAAAAAGCGCGAAGTCATTGTATGTTGCAAATGGACTAGTAGAAATAGATTTACAAACTGCTACTTATGATCACGCGATGCATTATATTCAAACAAGAAAAAAACATTGGCAGTTGTTTGCATGGTTAGATGAAGATATGAAACTGCATTATTGTAATAAAAGCGGAGACGACAAAAACTGGACATGTGAATAAGGTATATTTTTGTAACGATAATTATTTACTTCGGAGAATCGGAAACAAACACAACAAACTATATAGATAACAGAAGCAGCAGAATATTTACCAGAGTTTAAAGGTCATGTGCAAGTGAAAACGACACACGCGAGTGTATTTATTTTGTCATTGTGCGTGTCCTTTTCGCTTGTCCATGACCTATAAATTATTAATTTTAATGGGTGACTATAAACTCTATTGCGATACAAAATTAAACACAGTGGCGTAATGCCGTTTACTTGAACAAATGAGTTTTTAGAACTTGCCAATTGTAAATTGTCGTTAAAAAATTTTGTTCCTAAAATTTTTATTGTCTTTCTAATATTTTTCTTATATTGTGTGAAGTTATTTTGTTTTTATTTCAAATTTGAATATATTTTTTTTCTTTTTTTCAACTGTAACAGGTTCAAAACCGGATGTGGTCGGATCGTTATATTTTGACGGGATTAGTTCAACCATTGTGTAAGGTTCGCCTGCCGGCGTATTATAATCTACGATTAGTTTTTCATCTTTTGACGCAGTAAATTCATTTTTGGCAAAAGTGAGAGCGTATGTTCCGGGCATGATTCCAGTTCCGAATTTTGCACCGGCAGTTGTCAAAACAAATTTACCGTCTTTGTCTGTTGTGCCGACCGCAGTAACGCCGTTGCCGGTAGTTGATGAGAAAGTTACCATCACGCCTTCGACAGGTAAACCATCCACATTCACAATCCCCTCAACATAAACAACGCCAAACGGATTATTATTACAACCAACCACAACAAAAAATAAAACAATTATCGTTACAAAAATACACAAGTTAATTTTCATTTTAATAGTTCCTTTCTTTTCTTAAAATAATTTCGTCAATCCTGCAATTTTGTCAAATGTAATGACGAACGATTACAGGACTGACAAATTTAATTATCGTTACAAAAAATATTTTTTTACGGCAATGTTACGGTTTCGCCTCCGTTTATTGAGCCTAATTCTGCCCAAATACCGTAACTGAATTGTTGTCCTGCGATGATTCCGCTTGCGCCATTGTTTGCCGCAATAGGAACTTCGGGAGCGTCAAATTGCGTGCCGCCTTGTGCGGTTCGATTGACGAAATTCATTTTAATATCAAAATTCTGCGTCTTGATTGCGTCTGTAATAAAATGCACGCTTCCGTCAATAAACGCCGTATTGACTCCGCTAGTGTGGTTACTACTAGCAGAAACGCCGCCCCAATAACCAGAACTCAACGCACAAGAAGGACTATTAGGCGGAAGCAATGTAAAAATTCCCGACCCGAATGTCGCATAACTTACCTGTGCGCGGTATCCTAGTTGTACTTCATTTGTATTGCGTACTGTAAACCAACCTGAATTTAACCTGTTGCCGTTTCCTTTGGCAACATAACATTCATTAGGAATACGGTTAAGATCAAGCGTATGATTTGGATTATCTCTTGCCAAGTTAGATTTGTAATTAGCGCCCGATGTGTGATCCGGCGTTTTATCCCAAACAAGCCCTTCGAGAAACATGACAGTATTACTTGAGCCGTCTGATATATTATCAAATGTAATACTCGCTCCATTTTTTATAACATAGTGTTGCGTATTACCTCTAATGCCGTCGCCCGTTTGCCGTAACCAACTTCGTGTTGCGCGTGCATAACCGGCATCGCCAACACGCACAACAATATCTGCTAAACTGCCGCGATAATTTGCCATGAGATTATCGCCTTCACGCCATAGAGTCGTATTGGTATCAGATGGACAAAGCAGAAAACTGAGTTTCATACGCGTTACGGCAAGCACGTCTGGAGTCGTAGTATTCGCCGTTGAAACACAACTGAATTGCGGCTTGCCCGGACACAACGATACAACTTTATTGAAAAGCGGTTCTTGTTCAAGGAAAGGAAGTAGTACGTAATAAAAAGAAAAATCACAGCATCCTTTTGACGCTAAAATAATGTCGTTAGCAAAATTTGGAAAACGGTTGTAGGTATCGTGAAAATTGTGGCAGGCTAATGCCATTTGTTTCATCTTGTTTGAACAAGTCATTCGGCGTGCTGACTCGCGTGCCGCTTGAACAGCAGGCAAAAGTAATGCAATTAACAAACCGATAATTGCGATCACTACCAAAAGTTCAACAAGCGTAAAGCCAAAAAATAA
>JAISLW010000427.1 GCA_031277105.1 Planctomycetaceae bacterium
TATAAAGTAGATGTCTTTTAGGCATTATGAAGTAATAAAATTTATTGGTATCATAAACTCTATTGCGGCGTTTCGGCGAAACGCCGCCTACCTGGACAAATGAATTTTTAGAGATACCCGCTTTTAAATCGCTGAATTTCAAGTACGAGCAGTATATGCATGCTGAATAGTTACAAAAACTAATCACTCCTCACTACACCCTAACCCCTAAAATCTAGCGCGCTTAAATTTCCGTGAACGGTTACAAAATTTATTGAGAACAGATGATTTCTAAATGTTGTTATCAGAAATTGTAAGTTTTTAGTGTAATTCTTACGAATAATAAAAGAAATTTTTTGTGGAGTCATTTCTATGTTTTTTGAACTTGAAAACATTGGTAAGATTAAAAAATCTTGTATTGAATTGCGAGGCATTACTGTTTTGGCTGGTGGAAACGGTACTGGTAAAAGTACGTTTGGGAAAATGTTGTATTGTATGTTTAATGCGTTTTGTAACTCTGATGAACAAATTAAACTGGAACGAAAAAAGAGCATTAGAAATATTTTTGAACGTATGGCAATCGTGCCTTTGGATGCTCATTATGTTAGCCGTATCGTCGATGATATTGTAGGTGAAATAGATGAAAAGAAGGTTGTCAATAAGGTTAAACAACTCTTTGAAGAAATAATACAAAAAGTAGAAAAAACACTAAATCCAAAAGAAATTATCAATGCGGTGCAGAACAAATTGAACGATGAATCTGACGATATTTTAAAAAAAGTTCAACGTTCATTATCTATAGACAACGATCAAATCCAGAAGAATATATTAATCTCGTATTTGTCTAGTATATTTGAGGGACAGATTACGCATATCAATAATGTTGATAAACAAGGAATAGTTTCTCTGTCTTTTAGGGGTGGCGAATTTAAATTGGAAGTACGAGTTGATGTATCGAAAGGTGTAGATTATTCCAGTAATGTTAGTATTGCACATAATGCGTTTTATGTTGATACTCCGTTTATTCTTGACAAAATTAATAGTCATCGCACATACGAGTCAAAGTATCGGCAGGATTTATTGGAACATATTCATTATAGTGAAAAGAGAAGTAATGCTGTTGATACGGAAATTGTAAAACAGCAATTAGAAACGGTTTTACAATCCATCACATTCGTTGTTCCGGGAGAATTTAAAAAAACAGATTTTGGCGGCGGTTTGGGATTTCAGGAAAACGGATTAGACAAACCGTTGGGATTGGCGAATATTTCTGCAGGAATGAAACCGTTTTTAATCATTAAACGCCTTTTAGAAACTCATGCGATACGAGAGGAAGATGTGCTGATTTTAGATGAACCGGAAATTCATTTACATCCCGAATGGCAAGTTGAATTTGCCAAAGCATTAGTATTGTTGCAAAAGGCGTTTAACTTGACGATTTTGTTGACAACGCACAGCCCGTATTTCATGCGGGCGATTGAAGTATTTAGTATTAAAGAGAAAATTACTGACTGTTGCAATTATTATATTACTACTAATAAAGATGGTTTTTGTTTTGCAGAAGATGTTACAAAAGATACAGACGATATTTATCAAATTTTATCAAAGCCTTTTCAAACTTTGGACAATATTCTTTATGAAAAATAAAACAAGTAATTATGACGACTTGCTTAATTCGTTTGGCGACGATCTTACAACTGTATCGTATGATAGTGCAAATAATTGTTCTATGATAACTGATAATCTGTACATGGTTAATGTTGATAGATTTAAAGATAATTTAGTAACAACATTCCCGTTAGCGGGAAGTCCACAAACATGCGATGCGTTGTATAAATGCAAGAACGAGTATTTTTTGATAGAGTTCAAAAACGGAAAACTTGAAGACAATAGCAAGTCATCATTTGTGCCTGATAGATCACAATTTTATGATATTATACGAAAGATATTTGAAAGTTTACTCTTATTGAACGAAGATCTAAAATGTACTATAAATGATACGCGAAAGAGTTTTATTTTTATTCTTGTTTTTAACGAAAACAAAAACGGTTACTTAAAAATAAAAGATAAAACAACTAAATTAGGGTACAAGAACAAACCGTTACCTTTGTCGCCTCTATCAGAAATACTTCCCAATGACTTTAATGTGAAATATTTTGATAAGTTATATTTCAAAGGAGTGTTTATTTGTTCAAAAACAACTTTTGAGAAAGAATTTGTTGAAAAATATCGCTAGTGTTCGGTTTTCAGGTGGGCGTCTCTAAAAATTCATTTTTTGCAAAAAGGTAGGCGGTGTTTCGCCGAAACGCCGCAATACGTGTAAAACAATTATTAAATTTGAATAATTCATAACGTATAAAATAGATTTATTTTAGGTGTTATGAAATATTAACATTTATTAGCGACTTAAACTCTACTGCGGCGTTTCGGCACAGTGTTTAATTTTTTTAGCCGCCTACCTGGACAAATGAATTTTTAGAGATGCCCAGTTAAATAAAAAATAATTGGTTATACTGCTCGTACTTGAAATTCAGCAATTTAAAAGCGTCAAAGCCTGCCGTCCGAAAGCTAGGCAGGCGAAGGTAAACGCAAACTCAAGTACGAATAGTTTAAAATTTGTAGTAACCGTTCACGGAAATTTAAGTGATAGATATCCGTGAACGGTTATTTTTTTTATCGTTGTTCTTCTTGGATTTTTACTTTTTTTCCGGCGTTTACTTCGTAGTGTGAATTTTTTTTGGTTACTTCGATAGTCAATGGCGTATCTGTTGGATTTGAGTATTGTGGTTCTACGAGGTTGAAATGTTGATCGGGCGTACCTTCTGAGCTACGGTCGGATGCTCCGATAATGCCTAGAACTGTTTCTGTTTTTGATATGACAACTTTATATTTGCCTTCTGGAACGCCTTCATATTGCGACAAGGTATAAAGTTTTGCGACGCCGGAATTGTCTGTTACACCTGCGGCGTTCCATTTACTCCCGTTTTCGGGAATTATGGAAACATTGGCGTTGGCGAGCGGCGTTGCGTCTTGTTTAACCAAAATTGAACATGGAACCAATCGCGGCATTCCATCAGGTCGCAACTTGCCACTACAACCGGCAATCAATAAATTTGAAAGCAAAATCGAAACAATTGTTATTGAAATTGAGTATTTCATTTTTTAATCCTCAAATTAAATTGGTTTAATAAACTATTTGTACCTGTAATCGTTCACGAAAATTTAAGTAAGCAATAGATTTTAGGCTATCTCTAAAAATTCATTTTTTGCAAAAAGGTAGGCGGTGTTTCGCCGAAACGCCGCAATACGTGTAAAACAATTATTAAATTTGAATACTTCGTAACGTGTAAAATAAAAACATTTTAGACGTTGTAAAGTAATAAAATTTATTGGTATCATAAACTCTAATGCGGCGTTTCGGCACAGTGTTTAATTTTTTTAGCCGCCTACCTGGACAAATGAATTTTTAGAGATGCCCTATATTCTATCTTCCTAATCTCTATTCTCTATACTGCTCGTACTTGAAATTCAGCGATTTAAAAGCGTCAAAGCCTGCCGTCCGAAAGCTAGGCAGGCGAAGGTAAACGCAAACTCAAGTACGAATAGTTTAAAATTATTTTATGGCGTTATGATTTCGTCGCCGTTTGGCGTGCCTAGCGCGCCCCAAACTCCATACGGACTTTTTCCCGCAACAACTTGACCGCCGGTTCCGCCGTTGAAATCTATTGTTTCTGTTATAAATTGAACGCTGCCGTCGAAACGTAATCCGTTCACGCCGTTTGCATGATTACTCTGTGCAGAATAAATTCCGAATGACTGTTCTGCACTGGCTGCGTGAGTACAAGACGGTGAATTTGGCGGCAATACTGTTGTAAATCCTGTGTAAACAGTACGTCCGTCGTGAAAACGTCCGCCGCGTTGTTGCGATGCGATTTCTGATGTTTTGGATGTGTTGCTGAAAGTCAAACTGGATTTATAACTTGCCCTATTAACAGGGTCTGCTAATACGGATAAACCGCATTTACCAATAGGACCGCCATTATTGGCGTTGTCTGGACTTGCAACTACAGGAACGATTCCGCCTTTTATCAATCTTGATGAAGCATTTGGACAAATAACAGTTTCACTCATTGCAATAGTGTTACTCGTTCCATCTGTCATATAATAAAAATCGCGCCATTGGTTAATGACAAACATAGAACGCATCGGATTACGTCCCTGAGTTGCATTGGGAACCAGTTTATTAGCGGGAGTGCTAGAAACAAATTGATCCCACATGTGATCGCCCCAAGAAATCATGTAATTTGTGGGAATATACCGCAAGGCTTTGCCGTTATTATCAGACGGACAAAGTAACGTGTTAATACGTCCGGCTACCGAATCATGTTGTCGCCAAGGTTCAAAACCAGGAATAGTAGCAACTACGCCGGTGATATTTTCGTAAAGACTTTGTTGCTCAAAATAAGGTAGAAGTTTGAAGTGACAACTCCACCAGTTAGCGCCTGTGCCTTTTGGACATAGTTGACTTCCGGCAGCAGGAAAATTTTGTTGACTATCGTGATGGTTATGCAGAGCGATTCCCAATTGTTTGAGATTGTTACTGCATTGCATCCTTCGCGCCGACTCGCGAGCAGCCTGAACTGCGGGCAACAAAAGAGCTATCAATAATCCAATGATCGCTATCACTACCAATAACTCAACAAGCGTAAAACCAAATAGACAAAAAAAACCAGAAGGCGGTTTGGGAGAAATCCCAGTAGAATTATCGTTACAATAATTACAATTGTCGTAACGGCAATTGTAGTAATTACCTGTAACCAGATACCCCCCCCCCCCCCTGTTTGCCTAAATTAACACCCAAATTAACATTTGTCGTAAAATCAATATTTGTATTGATTTGTAAATCGACATTTTTTGACTGTAAGTTTGTCATTTTCATCTTTTCCTCCGGTTTAATTAACTAGGATTTGATAATTTTAGTAAAATTATTGACGCTAATTTTTTTCGCTGACAATTTACGAAATCAAAAAATTATTATTGCGTCAATAAACAACATTAAACGCAAACAAATCTAACTTGCAAAAAACTCTTTTGCGTAAAATTAAAAATCAGATTTGCCGCTTTCGATTTTTTGTTACAAAAATTCAAGATCAAAAAATTGCGATCCCAAATTTGCAACAAGGTCGAACAATATAATTAAATTCGTCAACTAATGCAATACCAGTTTTGCAAAAATTAAAAAAATTTTTTTAAGAGAGATTTCGCAGATTAAGTAGTGAGGATTTTTTTAGGGACAAGTGGGACGATTTTTGTAACAAAAAACTGAAAAGGATCGCGGGCGTCTCGCCTGCACTTTGCCGAAAGGCAAACAAAAAGGCGGTTACGATCTAAACCTCGCTCATTAGCGGTTGAGTACACCCGCCTGCAGGCGAGACGCCCGCGCTCCTGGGATGCAGGCGAGATGCCTGCGAATCTGAAGGA
>JAISLW010000431.1 GCA_031277105.1 Planctomycetaceae bacterium
AAGTCCTGCCCTTTCAGGGCAGCAAGTATGGGCGGATTTCTACCGCAGGTCGCAGACCTGCGGTTATGAAAGTACCGTCCCTATCGGGACGAAGATAATTCAACAAAAACATTAAATAATAAAAAATACCGTGAACAGTTACAAATTATTAAAGGGAAGGGGAGTTAAAATTCGGGATTTGGAATGAAGGATTTTAAACTGTTCTCACTTGAGTTTGCGTTTATCATCGCCTGCCTAGCTATCGGACGGCAGGCTTTGACGCTTTAAAATCGTTGCATTTCAAGTACGAGCAGTATAATTTCAAAAATTGTGAATTTGATGTTGTCCCTCTTGTCCCTAATGTCCCACTTGTCCCTCCTGTTCCCTCAAAAATATTATTCAAATTGAATGCCGGACGATTTCTCCGGTCAACATGAATACAGTATCCTCCGCAATATTTGTACAAAGATCGCCTATTCGCTCTAACGCTCTGCCTATCGACGTCAACGCATAAACCGCATTGACATGATTGTGAAATTGATCCGCCTCCGCAAATATCGATTCCAAATAATCACGATACGCCTTGTCCACAACTAAACGATCATTTTTAATTATCGAAATTGCAAACTGCTCGTCGCCATTTGCCGATATAAGACGCGTCGTTTGATGAAACGCATCTACTACTAAACCTGCTAAATCACGAAATAACGGAAAACGATTTACCGAAATATTGTCTTCAATTAAAATCCGCATCATCTTCGCCGACGAAACGCAATTATCCGCTATACGCTCAAGATCGTTGTTGACCTTAATCGCAAAACATATTTTTCGCAAATCGCTAGCCGCCGGTTGATACAACGCAAGCAAACGAATACACTCGCGCTCAATCTCAACTTCGCAACGGTCTATCTCTTCGTCCGCCGATATTATCAACTCTATATCCGCTAAATTATCGCCGTAAATCGCAAACAAAAGATCTGATAAATGTTGCTCGACCGCCAGAGCGGCACGATCCAATTTCAAAAATAAACGCTCTATCCGTTTTGGTAATTCTGACATTTTTCTTAATTTTTGTATTTTATAAAATTTGTAACCGTTCACGAAAATTTATTTAGTAAATTACGTTTTGACAATTTTTGAGGGACAAGTGGGACAATTTTTTTATAACAAAAAACTGTTATCTAGCTTTCTAAAAAACTACACCCTACACATTAAAACCAATCGTGTAAATTTTCGTGAACATTTCCTTATATTTTTTAATTATCCAAATCGTCCTGTGATGTATGCTTCTGTTTGTGGGTTTGAGGGCGTTGTGAAAATTTTATTTGTTTCGGCGAATTCGATTAGTTCGCCGAGACAAAAAAACGCAGTTTTATCGCTAATTCTTGCGGCTTGTTGCATGTTGTGCGTTACGATAACGATAGTATATTTTTCTTTTAGCGCAACGATAAGTTCTTCAATTTTTCCTGTTGCGATTGGGTCGAGGGCGCTGCATGGCTCGTCCATCAATAAGATATCCGGTTGCGTCGCTAATGCTCTTGCGATGCAAAGTCGTTGTTGTTGTCCGCCCGATAGCGCCATTGCCGACCGCGACAGCGATTCCTTGACTTCGTCCCACAATGCGGCGCTTCTTAAACACGTTTCGACAATTTCATTGAGCCGCATTCTGTCCCTAATTCCGTGTAATCTCGGGCCGTATGCGACGTTGTCAAATATAGTTTTTGGAAACGGATTCGGGCGTTGAAACACCATGCCAATCCGCCGCCGCAACGAAACTAAATCAACTCGTTTGTCATATACGTTTTGCCCATCGACGACCAGCCGCCCGCCAATATGCGAGTTTGGAATCAAATCGTTCATCCTGTTGATACTGCGTAGAAACGAACTTTTTCCGCAACCGCTAGGTCCAATAATTGCCGTAACGCCGCCGGATTCTATTTCCATCGTAACGCCGTTTACCGCTAATTTTCCGCCGTACCACAGCGAAAAATTTTCCGCACAAATAACAGACTGCCGTATAATTTTTGGATTTTTGGGCATTGTTTGAGTTTGGACGTTTATTAAATTGTCTGTTAAAATTTTTTTATTACAGTCAATTATTGTAACGTTATTGTTCAATGGAATCTGACTGAATGCGTTACGGAAATTTATTATATTATTTTGTAATTGTAATTGTAATTTTTGTAACATTTATGTACCTCGTAATTTTGTTGTGATTTTTGCGCGGATGATAATTGCCGCGATGTTAAATAGCAAAACGAACATGATCAAAGTTGCGACTAATCCAAATTGATTATACGGAACCATTGCGGCTATCCTGTCGCCGACAGCCATGTCATAAGCCGTATAAGATAAAACCGGCGTAGGTTGAAATAGTAAATTTGAACCTGCGACAAAACCGCCCGACGCAACAGCACAAGTGAAAAGCAACGGCGCCGTTTCACCGGCGGCGCGGCTTATGCCTAAAATTATTCCCGTCAATATCCCCGGTAACGCCGCCGGAAACGTTACCGTAATAAACACGCGAAACGAACTAGCGCCAAGCCCGACGGCGGCTTCGCGGTACGTTGACGGCACGGCGCGAATCGCTTCTTCGGACGTCCGAATTACTACGGGCAAAATCAATATCGCAAGCGTAATTGAACCTGCTAAAAGCGACGGTTTGCCCGTGATAAATTCAACTATCATCGCTAACCCAAAAAGACCGAAAACTATACTCGGAACGCCCGCAAGCGTATTGACGCAAAGCCGCATAAATCGAGTCGCTAAATTGTCTTTAGCCGCCTCCACAAGATACGCCGCCGTCAATAAACCAAGCGGTAAAGCAATAAAAATCGAAAGCAACGAAATTAAAGTCGTCCCCAATAACTCCGGACCAACGCCGCCCAAATAATGCCCAGCCGTCGCCGAATCCAAAAAATAAAAACCATAAAAAGTCCAACGCGGATTAAGCATCTCACGCATCCCGCCGTCAAGATCAGAAATCAATAACCTAACATCCTCCGCAACCTCCGTACCCGCAAAAAATGAAACGCGATCAACGACGACCTTTTCATTTATCGTCGTATTATTTTTATCGTCGTAATGCGGTTTCCAAATAGTCGCTTGTTTAAGTTGGGCGAGATACTTTTGAGCGGTTGACCAATGAGCGGCGCCGTAACGCACTTCGGGAGGTAAATGAGAATTGCCATCGCGGTCTGATAAACCAAGAATACAACCAGTACCCTCGACGCCGTTGATCAACGTTCTAATTTGCCGAAACGCTTCCGAGTACGTTAAATTTGAATCAGATGAAATTAACTTGTCCCTAATCGATAAATCGGCATTACGCGCAATCAAATAATATTCTTCCGCCAGATGAATTATCGGATCAATATTTTCGGCGCCGGTTTGTTTTAATTTTTTAATTTTTTCGTAAGCGGCGTTTAATTGATCTTTTGACGTAGCGTTACATAGATTTTTGAATGAGCGGCTTAATTGGCGGTTGTTAGTTTCGCGACCTGATTTTGCGGCTTGGGCAATCCAGTCGTCCGGCGATAGCCATGATATTTTTTTTAATCTGTCATAAATTACCTTTCGCGCTTGTGAACATTGGATAAATTCTTGTTCGATTTGGCGTCGGTCGCCGCGCTGAAATTTTTCAAGAATAAACAAACGATGCTCAACCGTCTCTTGAAAATATACCGCTTCGGAACCCGCGCGAAATATCGGAACAATAACTATCCCAAGCGAAAAAAATAAAACCAATATCGATAACAACGACGCAAACGTAAAACTAAAATTAAACAAACTACGCATAAAACGCGAAGAACTAATAACCCAAAACGGAAATAAAATCGATATTTTTTGTAACAAAAATAAAAACATATTTGTCAAAATTCGCAATATTGCAGAAACAATATAATAGATCGCATTGTTAGATTTTTTGATATTATCAGATTTAGATTGAGCGGGTTTATTATTTTGATCGAAATTATTCTTGTTGCGGTTTACTATAAACTCCGTCAATAAATTCATTGCAAAAGTAAATAATAACAACATCAAACCGACCGCAAATAAAGCGCTTCTATGCAAAGAATCCGCCGGAGTTTCGCCAATATCGCCCGCAATTGTAGCCGTCATTGTTCGTACCGCGCCGCCGAATCCCGCTATAACCTGATCGACGCGATACCAAGCGTCCGGCATATTTGCGGCGTTACCGGCAGCCATCCATACGACCATTGTTTCGCCTATCGCACGCATCGTGCCAAGAATTATCGCAGCGGCAATACCGCTCCAAGCAGCCGGAAATACTACTTTCATTATCGTTTCAGCACGCGTTGCGCCCAGTGCGTATGACGCTTCGCGGATTTCGCGACCTACGCCGCTAGTAGCGTCTTCGGCTACGCTGACAATCGTAGGAATAGCCATGATTGCAAGTATAATTGAAGCGTTCAAAACATTCGTACCAGACGAAAAACCAAATGTATTTTGCAAAAACGGCGCTACTATCTTTATCGCAAAAAAACCAAATGCAACAGAAGGAATCGCCGCCGGCAACTCAATAAAAGGCTTCAACATCTGACGAACACGAAACGGAACTATATCGCTCAAAACAACAGACGCTAAAAGACCGACTGGTATCGCAAAAAACATCGCCATTATCGTTACAATAAATGACCCGTAAAAAAGACTAACCATCCCAAAAGACGGAGGAACCGCATTAGGAAACCAATGACCAGACGTAAACGCCTCAATAACACGACTAATACCAGCGCCTTCGCCAACGCCGCCGCCGGTCAAAAAAGGCAATGAACGATAAAAAATAAATCCAAATACCGCCAATACGACCAACATCACAACATTCGCAAGTCGTGCAAAAAATTGAAATGCAATAAAATCTCTTATCTGTTTTAATCTATATTTATATTGATTCTGCATCTGTATTATATTGAAATAACTGCTAGGAATAAACGCAACCGTTTAGATCGCAGAAAGGAACACAACCGGCGCGGATACATTGATAAAAAAATATGTGCAACTTCTATACTGCTCGTACTTGAAATTCAGCGATTAAAAAGCGTAAAAGCCTGCCGTCCGATAGCTAGGCAGGCGACGGTAAACGCAAACTCAAGTGCGAACAGTTTAAAATTCATTTGTTCAAATAGACGACGTTTTGCCGAAACGCCGCAATACGTTTTTGTCGCTAATAAATTTTTTGTAATTATTCATCAGCCGTATTATTTTTTGGGAATTATAGAGATCAATTGTTAAGAAATTATTAAGATTGTGTTAAGATTTGATTAAGATTTTTAAGAGAAAAATTATCTCTTGTGTTAATTGGAGTTATGTTGAGAAAAAATTTTAAAATTTTTTTAGCATTTAAAAAATTTGTAACCGTTCACGGAAATTTAAGCGATAAATTTTATGGGTTTGCGAGTAGGGAATAGGGAGTAGTTTTTTATAAAACTATATAACAGTTTTTCTTAACAAAAAAATTGTCCCACTTATCCTGCCTGTCCCACTTGTCCCTCAAAAAAATTGTCAAACGTAATTTACTAAAAAAATACCGATAAAGGTTACAAAAAAAACCTTATTACCTTATTAAGAAAATCATAATAAAGTAATAAGGTTGTTGTGTGTTATTATTTAACGTTCAATTTTTATTGACGACGTTATAAAGGACATCTCTAAAAATTCATTTTTTTGCAAAAAGGTAGGCGGTGTTTCGCCACTGCGTTTATTTTTTGGGCCGCAATACGTGTAAAACAATTATTAAATTTTAATACTTAATAACGTG
>JAISLW010000443.1 GCA_031277105.1 Planctomycetaceae bacterium
GATGTTTCGCCGAAACATCGCAATAGAGTTTATGATACCAATAAATTGTAATAATTCATAAAGTCTAAAATATGTTTATTTTAGATGCGTGAAATATCAAAATTTATTAATGTCGTAAACCGTAATGCGGCCCAAAATTAAACACTGGGCGAAACGCCGCCTACCTGAACAAATGAATTTTTAGAGACGCCCTTTAGTTTTTTGGCGTTTTGTTTTTTATATTGAGTCGTCTAGGTAGTAGAGCATATCGTCTAGTTCTGTTGTTAGTTCTTTTGTTGAATTTTTATTTTTTTGTTTTATTGCGATAATTATTTTTTTGATTAGTTCTTCAACGTCTTTTATATTTGTTTTTAGGTTTCCGTCTAACATTTTTAGTCCTTTTTGTAGGATTATAATTTCGTTTGCGAACATTTCGTTTAATTCTTTTGGCAAATTATTTACTTCGGCGGACAAATCTCCGTCAAGTCCTTCAATTGATATTTTTTCATTTTTAACATTATTTTCGATTGTTGGATCGGCGTCGGATTTCAATGTTCCGAGATGTCCGTCTTCGTATTCTTGTTCGTTTTCGTTTTCGTGGAAGAGTTGTTTTATTTGTTTTTTGAAATTATTATTTGCGTCTGGTTTGCGTTGTGTTAGGGCGTTTTCGACGACTGTACTGCTTTCTAGTCCTGTATTTTTTTCTATTGCCGTTACGTGCAAGATGCCGTTTATATCTAAGTTGAATTGACAAATTATTTCTTGTCCTTCGTCTCCTTTTGCCAGACCTTCTAACAAGAATTTTCCGATGAGCGTGTTTTGGCGAACGTCGTTATGTTCGCCTTGATAGATAGATATTTCTACTGTTTCTTGGTTTTTGTGTACTGTGTAGTAAACGTTGCTTTTTTTGCATGGGATTGGCGTGTTGCGTTTAATTAGCGGCGAGAAAAAGTATAAATCGTAGTCGTTAACAGTATTAATTCCTAACGTATGCGGCGTAATATCGACTAAAATTCGCCCTACTTCCGTACCCGCAATTAAGCCTCCTTGAATTGCCGCTCCCATAGTTACGCATAAATCGGGATCGATTTCGCCGTGCGGCGTCATTCCCATCCTGTTCTCAACTAACGAAAGTACCAGCGGCGTCCGCGACGAACCGCCTACCATAACTATTTTGTCAATATTACTTGGACGCAACCCCGCATCTTCCAGCGCCTCATTCAAACAAGTAATCGTCTTGTCCAGCAAAGGAAAAATTAGACGCTCGTAATCATTACGTTTGATTTCTATATCCAGATGCAACGGCGCGCCGTCTTTTTCCGCAATAAACTCTTCTTTTATTCTTGCAAACGGATTACTTGACAACTGTATTTTTGCCGCTTCCGTCGCTTGTATTAAGCGGCTTACAGCCGTTGGAAATTTGCGTAGATCAAATTTAGCCGTTTCCTTAAATTTATCGCAAACATAATCGAATAGAAGTTGATCGAAGTCGTCGCCGCCCAGATGCGTGTCGCCGTGCGAAGCAAGCACTTCAATTACTCCCGCTTCCGAGCGGACAATAGATACGTCAAACGTACCGCCGCCAAGATCATAAACAAGAATCGTTTCAGCCTTATTCGCAACCGTTTCGGCGGCGTTTTCGGTTTCTGTTTTTTCTGGTTCGGTTTCGTAACAAAGAGAAGCGGCTGTCGGCTCGTTGATAATACGCACAACTTCCAGACCCGCAAGTTCGCCCGCAAGACGCGTCGCTTCGCGTTGCTTGTCGTTGAAGAAAGCGGGAACAGTAATAACGGCTTTAGAAAATTTTTGCGATAGAAACTCTTCCGCATTTTTCTTCAACGTTTTCAAAATCATTGCTGAAATTTCGGGCGGCGTATATTCGTTGTCGCCGAGTTTAATTTTTGTATCGTCGCCCATGCGGCGTTTTATAGACTTAATTGTTCTTTCAGGATAAAGTATAGCCTGATTACGAGCGGCATGACCGACAAGCAAATTACCGGCAGGGTCAATTCCAACAACAGAAGGCAACAACTTACGCCCGTCCTTTTCTACAACTATTATCTCTTTGTCGCGAATTATTGAGACTTCGCTATTAGTAGTTCCGAGATCAATTCCTAGTATCGTTTCCATAAATTTGGTTTGATTCTATTCCAGTTTATTTTTTCGTGATTTTTTGTAACGTTAATTAAATTTCCATGTCAACGCAACACAGCCTAAAATTTACGCGCAATCTTAAATTAAAATAAACAGCCAATTTCAAAAGAGCGAAATTCTACCACGCTAATTTTTATGTACAACTACCTCGATAAAATTAAATTCAGAATTAGGGTATCTCTAAAAATTCAATTTTTTGCAAAAAGGTAGGCGATGTTTCGCCGCTGCGTTTATTTTTTTGGTCGCAATGGCGTTTATGCTACCAATAAATTTTAATAATTCATAAAGTCTAAAATATGTTTATTTTAGATGCGCAAAATATCAAAATTTATTGATGTCGTAAACCGTAATGCGGCCCAAAATTAAACACTGGGCGAAACGCCGCCTACCTGAACAAATGAATTTTTAGAGA
>JAISLW010000458.1 GCA_031277105.1 Planctomycetaceae bacterium
CGTTTCGCCGAAACGCCGCATTACGTTTTTGGGCGCTAATAAATTTTATTACTTCACTAGGTCTAAAATAATTATATTTTAGACCTTGCGAATTATTAAAGTTTAATAATCGTTTCACACTTATTGCGGCGTTTCGGCGAAACACCGCCTACCTTTTTACAAAAAATAAGTTTTTAGAAGTTCCCTAGATACATAAAAATCAATTTGTGGTTTTTAGAAGTTACCTTTAACCAATTAAAAAATTATGAGAGAATTTTTCCAAAACATTATTGTAATATTAGGAGTGATTTTTATTTGGCAATCACTTATTTTTGCCCAAGATCATTCAACTAAATTAACTAATCAATTGCCCGCCGAAGAAGATAAACATCAAGATAAACAAAAAGTCATACGACTTTTTAACGGTAAAAATTTAGACGGCTGGTACACGTTTATCCGGTCAAACGGCAAAGGAATTAAAAACGACGATACCGATAAAATCTTTTCAGTCAAAGACGGTTTAATTTGCGTGTCCGGCGCTAAATACGGTTGTATTACAACCAACGAAATTTATGAGAACTATATTCTTGAAGTCGAATACAAAGTCGGCGAACACTCTTACGGCTCGCGTAAAGACAAAGCATTTGACAGCGGAATTCTTATCCACTCAAACGGTAAAGACGGCGGCTACGATAACGTTTGGATGAAATCAATCGAAATACAAGTCATCGAAGGCGGCTCCGGCGATTTTTACGTCGTGTCGCAAACAAAAGACGAAAATTTTTCTATAACCACAACCGTCGATCCCAAATCATACGACAAAAAAGGAAGCGGCATATTCTCGCCAAACGGAATCGAAACGACAGTTTTCACTCCCGCAAATCCCATACGCAGAATCGGCGTCGATCAACTTAAAAAAACAGACGTCGCCAGATTCAGAAACATAAACGAAATCGAAAAACCACACGGCGAATGGAACCTAATTAAAATCATCGCCAACAACGACAAAATTAACGTTTACCTAAACGGACAACTCGTAAATAAAGCAAAAAACGTTAAACCAAAAAAAGGAAAAATTCAAATACAATCAGAAGGCGCCGAATTTTTTTACAAAAGAATCGATCTCATTCCGCTAAAATAACCGTTCACGGAAATTTTTAAGCGATAGATTTTAAACTATTCGCACTTTAATTTGCGGTTTACCTTCGCCTGCCTAGCTTTCGGACGGCAGGCTTTGACGCTTTAAAATCGCTGAATTTCAAGTACGATCTGTATAGAGGTTAGGGAATAGGGAATAAAGGTTATGGAATAGGGAGTAGTTTTTTTAGAAAACCAGTAACCGTTCACGATTCAATAAACCCTATCTCCTAAATTTTTGTGAGCAGTTACCATTTTTTTAATTTATTTAATTTATTTATTGTGTAGTGATTCGTTTTTCGTTTTATCCTATTGGCGGCAGTTATATTTTTGTGATAGGAATATTTTTATTCCTTTTGTTTGTTATTTTATTTATATCGCGTCGTTATATTTTTTTTGGCGGCTGCGTTGAGTTATTGTTTCGTCGTCGCGTTTTATTTTTGTTTCGTTTATTTGCGTTATTGGTATTATTTTTTGCGATGCTTCGCCCGACAATAATTTATACTGCCGTTGAACGTTTATCATCTTCTCTTGTTATTTTGCTTGATGATTCTGAGAGCATGTCTCGTGCGGACGAGATTAACGGCGTCAAACGTTATCAAGTCGCATTGGATACGCTTGTTAATTCTAGCGCGGAGTTGCGTCGCATTCAGGATTACGTTGAAATCAAATGTTATTCGTTCAATTCTTCTTTGACGCCGTTTCAGATTTTTAGCGGCGTAATCGACGGCGCGCCGCTTGATCCGAAGGGACGCGAGACCGCAATCGGCGCCGCTCTTGACGCAACACGCGAACAATTAATCGGCAAACGCACTTTAGGTACGATAATTTTAACCGACGGCAGCCAACGGACGCGTCCGCCGCGTGATATTTTGCCGCATGACGCAGCGGCGCGGATGCGGGATGCGGGTATTACGCTTTATGCGGTTCGGCTCGGTAGCGCCGGAGTCAATGCCGATTTTCGCGACGTTTCAATAAACGATATGCACGCTAACGACAAGGTTTTTGTCAATAATGA
Source organism: Planctomycetaceae bacterium (assembly GCA_031277105.1). GTDB lineage: Bacteria > Planctomycetota > Planctomycetia > Pirellulales > Thermoguttaceae > WRKP01. The sequence continues at coordinate 2,135 of JAISLW010000458.1, forward strand.
ATTTCATATTTCCGGCATGGTTCGTATTACCGGTTATGCCAATGTTGCAATTCCGGTACAACTTCTATTTGAAGACGCCAAAGGTAATTTGTCGGTAGTTGATGAGAAGTTTATCCAGACGTCCGCAGACGACCAACTTGTCCAATATAAATTATCATACGCGCCGCAAAATACGGGATATTTCAAATACACAATAAATATCCCGCCGCAAGATAAAGAACTTGTCGATACGAATAATCAACAGAGTAATTTTGTACGCGTAATAGACGGCGGTTTGAAAGTATTATTTATTCAAGGCGAAAGACACTACGAACAACGCTCGCTTAAACAGTCATTAGACGAGTCCGCAGATATAAACGTAACATATTTCGACGTAAGAATCGGGAAAATAAAAATCGCAAATAAAGAAGGTTCGTTTCAAAAACGTCTCGAACGCGCGACGCTAGAACGTAAATCATGGGTAAACTCTATATTCGCAAAAGGCGCTTACAACGTTTACATTCTTGACAATCTTGATTCAAAAGCATTCAAGCCGGAAGAACTTCAAGCGCTGGCAAATCGCGTGCGCGAAGGCTGCGGTTTGATTATGCTCGGAGGGTTCAATACGTTTGGCGCCGGCGGTTATGCCGATACCGCGTTGGCGGATGTTTCGCCGGTGTGGATGCGCGGAGTTGACCGGCAACCGTTGGATACGCCGGTTAGAACGGACTTGCATTATTGGGACAAGGTGCGGATGTTGCCGGTTGGCGCCGACGGACGCGTGGGGAGTAAATTGACCGCTCATTACATCATGCGACTTGCGGCAACAACAGAAAAGAACGAGCAAGTTTGGAGATCGCTGCCGGAATTACAAGGCGCTAACAGATTTGACAGAATTAAGCCCGCAGCAACATTGATTGCAGCAGGTGAAAATGGAGAGCGATTGTTGGTATCGCAATTATTCGGACTAGGACGCGTGCTAGCATTTGCCGGCGATACTACGTTCAGATGGAAGTTGGCGGGATTCAATGAAGAACATAAATTATTTTGGCGGCATGTTATTTTGTGGCTGGCAAAAATGGACGACGCTTTTGAAAATGATTGCTATATCACAATGGACAACGTGCGATTGTTACCGTCGGAAACGGCAAAATTTCAAGTTCATCTAAAATCGGCAAAAGGAAACGAAATCAAAAATTTCAAAGTTGACGCAATTGCGTATCTGCCAGACGGATCAAAAAAGAACGTCGCCGTCATCGATGAAAACGGAGAAATGACCGGAACAATTAGAACAACAGAAAAAGCAGGCGATTATAAAATCGAAGTTAAAATCGACAAAAAATCTATAAAAGAAGAATTAAAAAATGATACGGCTATCGCAAGATTTATGGTACAAGACAGAAATTTAGAACTAGACAGCCCAGTCGCATACCCAAATCTATTAGACAATATCGCAACAACAACCGGAGGAAAAAGCATTGCGCCAGAACAATTAAAATCACTACTAGAAGAATTGTACAAAAAAACAAACGACTTCATTGAAAAACGCGAAACGGCAAAAACATTATATGACAACTGGCAGCTACTAATAATCTTCGCAAGCCTAATGTGCGCCGAATGGTTTTTAAGAAAACACTGGGGATTAGTTTAATTTCGGCATTCGGCATTATTTTCAAAAATAATCTTTCTAATCTGTATAATCTGCGGATCGAATTTTTTTGTCCACAGATTACACAGATTAAAAAGATTATTTTAAATTTGAAATCAAAATATCTTTAATTCCGAATTTATTCAGCCGCTTCTTTTGTTCGGAAAAAATTTATCCATAAGATTATCGTTACAATTAATGCTAAAACGAAAATTATCAATAAACCCGCAAGAAGAGATAAAAACATTAATAACGTAAATAAAATCCCAAAACGGAAATTTATCTTGCGATCAAACACAAAACGATTTACCGTAAATAAAAAACCGTTGTAAAAAGCATAAATAATTCCAATAAGAATTAACGCCGCCATAAACCAAAAAAATCGCACGCCCGCATCGTCCGATAACGCACGAAATGAAAGATCAAGCGAACCTTGAGGAGTCGTAAAAACATACAACACCCCATTGTAAGGCACGTCAATATCCAGACCCGTCATCCGCGTCGAAAGCGTCCGAAATTGAGAATTAAAATTACCCTCCGGCGCCGGAGGCACGCTTATTGCACGATTCATTGGATAACCTACAGCGCCGCTATTTGCTCTGAGATTTCCTTCAAATGAAATTTGATCTTCTACCGTAATAGCGCTGCCAGATCCTGCGTTAGCCTTTTCCGAAATGTTATTACCTTCCAACCGCTGACTATTAACAATGCCGCTTACGGAACCGCTAGTATTTTCATCTATATTGACGTTAAACGGACTGGAGTACATTGAGATTGATTGTGGTTCGGGTGATGAATCGTTTTGCGGTGTTGGCTGTCCTGATAATTTATTTTTAAATTTACCATACTTTGACGATTCTGGAGTTTCTTCATTAGAGATTGCAAGTTGCCGGTTAATTTGTTCTGTATTTCCTAAAACAATATTACCTTTGAATACGGCTTGTGAACGTCGCATATCATTTACGTTGTCGCCTTTACCTTTAGCAGTAGAGTTCGTCAATTTACTTGATTCCCATGCGGACTTTTCGTTTTGTATTGCACCGCCAAAACTATTATTCATTACTTCTGCGGCGTTGTATTCTTTGTCTTCTGGTTTTACTGATTTTAGCCATTCTTCGTTGAAATCGGATTTTGTTTTAGGAATTGCGTTGTTTTCTGGACTTTTTACGTTGTTACCTTTGAAATTAATATTGTTTTGAATTGCCGCTGATTTTTGGTTTACGATTTGTCCTGATAGCGTATTTGACTGGCTTTCGTATTGGTTACGTAAAGTAGCGCTATTTGAATTAAAGTTTTCTTGTTGATTGTCTATTGGTATTTGTTGTATAGTTTGCGGTACTTGTGTTTGCGTCGCTTGTTGATTGCTTTGGGCAATATTATTTGAGAAATTATTTGCGTTTAACTCTTGATTTATATTTGCATTTTGTGCGATATTTGACAGGGCGCGTTGTTGTGCGTAAACGTTATCTTCTTTTATTGTTTTTTGCAATCTATCGTTTATTTGTTGCGTGTAATTATCGTTAATTTGTTTAATTATCGTTGTAGTTTGGTCTCTGCTTATTTGCTGCATATTTCCGTAGAATAAGTATCTGAATTTTTCGGGCAGATATAATTTTAGCAGCGACGTTCCGACCGGCACGTTCATTACTTTAATGAACGGCATTTCGGCGCTTGATAAATTATTCAACTTTCGCATAGCGCCGCCGTAAACGATACGAACAACATAATCGAGATCGCCGCTCTCCGTTTTAATCAACGGAATACGCACGGCTGGATTAGCGGTATTGTTATTGTTTTTAGAAATTGTTTCTTTAATATTTGGATTATATTTTTTTGCCAAGCTATATTGCATTTCGCAAGGTTTAACCGGCGATCCTTCTGGTTTTATTATGTTTGGATTATTTTGTTGCGTATCTCTTTTTTGCCATTCGTCTGCCGTGAAGAATCGCACTCCCCATAGCGTTGCGTTTTCCGGCAAAAATATATCCAGATAAGGTTCTTTTTGGTTGTCGATATGATAAATTTGTTCTGCTCTGTATTCGCCGTTGCTATCGAAAACTAATCTTGTTTCCGCTTTATTTATTCTTGCTTCTGACAATTGAATAGCATTTCGGCGTTTCATTTTGAAAATTAGCGCCGTTTCGTTGTTTTGGTTATTTGTATTTATTTTTTGCGCGTAGTATGCTTCCGTAACGTTATTTCCGAGCATTGAAGCGAGGTAATGCCATTCTTCTTGCCTTCTGTCTAAATTTTTTAGATTTTTAATTGTCGGTTGTTCGACGACCATTTCGTCCGGCGACAGTCGGTCGTTTTCCATTACGACGTATTGGCTTGTTGTGTTTCCTGTTTTTAGTATTGGCGTTGTTATTTTGTAATTTTGTTCCGCATATAATTTCCTGTCTGCGTGAACGAGAACTCTCAAGTGATCAATTACGCTTTCTTGCAATTCTAGCGTTACGTCTATTAGTTTTTCTGTTTCTTTATTATTTTTAATTTCGATTTCTTTTATTATTTTTCGTTGTAAAAACGGCGTTTCTATTACGGCGTCTTTCATCCATGCGGGCAATAAAAATTTTACTTCTCTTATTCCGGCGCGATTTATATTGAAGTCGAACAGTATAGTTTCGTTGATGGATTCGCCCGTCGCTTTAACGTTTGTTATTGTGCTGCATTGTACGTTTGGTTCAATTTCGGTAAAAAGTAATTTCGCTTCCGCATCTTTTGACGCGATTCCAATAACCAACTGTACAAGTTCCCATTGCTCACTCGTCAAATCAAGATAATTTTCCCAATTTTTCCTATCGACTAACTTGCAATTTTTCAAATCGGTCGCTTCAACTTTAAACGACGGATCGGCGAGTAATTCGATTGTCGCATATTTATCTACTGAATTTGATTTTATTCCTGCGAAGTCCGCAGAGAAGACAGGCAACTGTTCAATTTTGTATTGTAGAGTTTTTGTATTTGCAATATTTTTTTTGTTATTTTCGTTGTTAAATTTTGCGGGCGTAATTGGGATATAATCGCCTTCTAGCCAAATTTCGACTATTCCTTCGACGTTATTTCCGTGTGAAATGTAGAGCAAGTTATTGTCGTCTTTTTTTTCGGCGCTATGAAATATCGTATCGGGCGCGGTAACGTTTTTCAACTTGAATTGTTTTGGCAGATTTATTGTAACGAAAAAGGGTTTATTATTTGTCCTTATTTCGATTTTTGTTTCGAGTATAGATCGTTTTCTTGCAATTTTTAGGACGGACTTAAAATTTACTCCTGTTGTTTTTGGTTGTAAACTTGACTGGAATTTTAGATCAAACGGTTCGGCGCTGAATCGGTATGATTGGAACGGCGTTATACCTAGCGGGCTTGCGGCGTTGAATTTTGCGGTAGTTGTGGCGACGGGCGTTTGCGGTTGATCGGTTAATGCGGCGCCGTTTGATTGGGTAACTCTGAACGTGCGGACGGCGCTACGATAAATATCAATTCTGCCGCGATGAATTCCGGCTTCAGGAACGGACAATGTTGATAATTTCCATAATTCATTTTCGTTAATTTTCTCATCGGGTTCGTTTTTTAACAATCTTATTTGCAATATCTCCTCTTTCTCCGCCGGTTTTAGCAATTCGATATTTATTATTTGTGCATTTTCCGCTTGCGTATTTTCGGTTTTATTTTTGTCTGAATTGGTTTCGGTATTTTTTGTAACGATATTCCATCCGCGCACGTTTTCTCCGGTAACTTCGGCAATAGCGTAATTTTTTGGGACTTGCAAACGTAACATTTCCCATTTTCCGCGACTGATTTTGAATTTTGGCGTCCATAGAATCCAAGCGGCGTCGTCTTGCAAATCGAACCTTATAACAGATTCGATTTCAAGGCTCCGGTCAACTTGACCTTCTGATATTGCCGAGCGCCATCTCCATGTGAATTTACCGTTTTTGTCAAGTGTAGTTGTAATTTTTTTATTTGCGCCCGATTTATCTTTACCGGACGACCATTTTCTTATATCGAGCGGATTGCCGGTAATAAGATCGCCCTCTTCGGCGGGCAAGGTAATTTGTACTTTCGATGTTACGGCGTTAGGCAAAATCCCGTCGGCAATACGCCATCCGCCTTGTTGTTGAATTTTTATGCGAACATTGAAAGCGAATACGTGTTCGCCTTTGCCGTTTATGTGCAATACGAATTGCGAATTTGACGTAGATGAAATGGATGCAGGTTTATTATTCAGTTGCGGAGATTCAATTACGCAATTATTAATATTGAACGGCAACAACGTCCCTTCGTCGCGATAATGATAAATATGTATTTTACCCGCAAGAATTAGTTCGTTTCCGGTTTGCGGCAATTCGGCGGCGGTATATTCGGCGGCGACGGCGGCGATACGAGTCGGGGGAGTCGATTGTTGCGGGTTCAAGCGGATCTCGTCAAAAGATTTTATAAGATCGAGCATATCGTGATGTAGTTCAAGCGGAATGATAATCGTTTGATCGGCTTCTTTTAGAAGTTCAGGTTTGGGCAATTTATTGGGCGTAATATTATCCGGCAAATACGGAACAATAATCGCATCTTCGGGAATAATTATTTTGGGTTTAATTGCAGCGTCGTCCGCAGATAAAGCCGCAACTTGAAAACTAAATAAAACAACGCAAATAAAACTCACAAAAAATACTAATCTAAAATTCATGTTTAAAAACATCGTCATTTTCATTCTCCTTTTTTTGGGGGGTAATTGTTTGTTTACGCATCGTACTTGAAATTCATCAATGTCAAAGCGTAAAAACCTGCCGTCCGATAGTTAAGCAGGCAACGGTAAATGCAAATTCAAGTACGAACAGATTATACTGCTCGTACTTGAAATTCAGCGATTTAAAAGCGTCAAAGCCTGCCGTCCGAAAACTAGGCAGGCGAAGGTAAACGCAAACTCAAATACGAATAGTTTAAAAAGCAGGTACAAAAAAATTTGTCAAATTATTAAGACGTACAGATTGAATTTTCAATAGAGAAATTGACAAAATTTTTTCTATTTTTCAAAAAAATTTTTTTATCCATCAAAAAATTACGTAAATTATGTTTTTGGTAATTTTTTGAGGGACAAGTGGGACAAGTGAGACGATTTTTTGTAACAAAAAACGTTATCTAGTTTTTTACCAAACTACTCTCTATCCATTAAAATCAATCGCTTAAATTTTCGTGAACGGTTACAAATATTTTTAAAAAATTATTCTCTGTGAATTTTGCGGTTAAATAAAAATAAATTTGCGTTTTTAGAAATTGCCTTATGATTTTTTTCGTTCAGCAAATTCTAGAGCGTGGAATTTACATACTTTGATGCATTTTCCGCAACAGGTGCATTTATTTGGATTCACTACAATGTTTGTTTTATTTTTATCATTTATGAAATCCAATGCCTTGTGCCTGCATTTTTTTATACAACGTTTACATCCGGTACAATTTTCCGTAATAATATGTAAAACTCTTTTTCTACAAAGTAACGACTTATAAATTCCATGAACAAACCAAATGAAAATTATCACACCGCCAATAACATATACCGTATTCATCTATTTTAATATGGATAAAGTTTATACGAACAGTTTATAAGTATCGTACTTGAAATTCATCGATGTAAAAATTTGTCGTCCGCTATCTAGGCAGGCGGCGGTAAACGCAATTTCAATCGCAAACAGTTTAAATAATTTTTTGTAACCGTTCACGGAAAGTTAAGCGCTAGATTTTAGGGGATAGTGCGTAGGGCGTATCTGGACAATTTTCGTAACAATAAATATTTGTCCCGTTAGGGACAACATGTTAGTAGAAAAAAATTATACGCGAATTTTTAGCGTCCCGTTAGGGACGCAATGAGGGTTAATGTTGTCTTTACATGTTGTCCCTAGCGGGACAAATATATTTTTGACATTGATTTTCTTGTCCCTCAAAAAAATTGCCAATACGTACTTTAGGGCATCTCTAAAAATTCATTTGTCAGGTAGGCGGCGTTTCGCCGAAACGCCGCATTAGATTTTATGTTGCTAATAAATTTTATTATTTTACAACGTATAAAATACATCTATTTTACACGTTATGAATTATTAAAATTTAATAATTGTTTCACACGTATTGCGGCCCAAAAAATAAACGCAGTGGCGAAACACCGCCTACCTTTTTACA
>JAISLW010000535.1 GCA_031277105.1 Planctomycetaceae bacterium
GAAGATTATTTAACTTGTTTAGCCGAAGACGAGCAAGGCGTAATTTGGATCGGAACAAGACAAAACGGTTTCTATATTGCCGATCCGAAAACAGGAAAAAAAGCTTACGGTAATCAAAAAGGAATCGGTTTACCAGATAATTTTGTAACGAAAATTCTGATACTTGGCAATGGCGATTATTTAATCGGTTCATACGGCGGCGGAATTGTAACGCCAATTAAATCGTATAAATTAGTTGACCGCAAACCGCTAAAAACCAGATTTAATAAAGACAAATTATTTTCCGTTGCGCAAAATAATTTTCCGAAATTACCGTCAAAAATAAAACCGCCGACAATTGATGAAATAAAAACAATGCAGACAAAACTTGAACGATTAAAAACTCCGTTACCGAAAATTTATGCCGCATACCACGGCGAAGATTGGAAAACGCAAGGCGATTGGGTCGGTCGAATTTTTCGTGATTGGGCAATTTTGTGTGCGGTTACGGCGCCGTTTGATCATCCGATCCATTTTACAACACAATATTATAGCGTACACGAATTTATAGGACCTCATCATCCTCAAAAAGGCGATACGATTCGTCGTTGGATTCACTGGATCAAAACAAATAATCCGAAAACACTCTATGATCCCTGGTATGGTTATCGCCGACAAGCGGAATGGGACGATCATGGTGAAGCGTATCCTTGGGCTATGGACGGTCCAGACATTTGGTATATTTTGCGGATTCGCGAACCGGGAACTTATCGTATTGGAATGTATTTTTTTAATAAAGACGGACATCACAGTAGTAATAGAATGCGTGATTATTCTGTTGAAATTTACCCCACGCCGAAAGAATGGAAGTTACAGGAGTGGCCTCAATATCAATTTAAGGATTGGCAAATTTACTCAAAACTGGCGGAAGCACAAGTCAGAAAAACGCCGCCGCTGGCAAAGAGTCGAGTACGTGATTTTTGGGACGGCGTCCACAAGCAATTCATTGTCAGGGGACAAAATTACTATTTCGTGAAAATTGATCGAAATTACTGTTTCAACACAATCTTGTCTTCCGTATCAGTTGATCGATTAGAAGGTAAACCGACACGATTTGAAAAGTATGGTATTCCTCTTTTGGAAGGGATACCTTATGAAGCGCCGCCTCTACCGCAAGCCTATTCAAGCGGCAAGGGAAGACAAATCGGATTACTTTGGAAAACACTCGATCAAAAGTACGGAGTAGAAAAAGGAATGGCAGTACAACGACCAATGCGTATTGCCGCTTATCAAGCCGCACGTGAATTCGGACAAGATGATACAGAAATTAAAGTATTGGCTGATTCCATCAAATGGAGACTCAACATTTGGGACGAAAAACAAAGAATTGAATGGAAGCAGATTATGAAACGCGCCCATGATGAATTATTGAGGACGACTCCAGCACAGCGTGAAGCAATTAAAATGTACGAAAAATAACGTGTTGATAAAGTGTACGACTTGGTATAACCAATTGTTTCCGCAGATTCACACAAATTGGAGATTAAAGTCACTTTTAAAAGTTATAACCAAGCCGCATGTCCAAAAATAAACAATATTGCAAAAATAAAAAACTGAGGTATGATATTCCCTCGCGTTTTGTGTTACTATTCAGCGGTAGCGGTAAATGGATATGTCCATCGACCGAACTGCAAAAAAATTGTTGTACGCTGTCTCGTGAAATGACCTACAACAAAGCGTTACTTTAAGAAATACCCAATGTGGTATTAACTTTAACTTTACACACTTGAAATGAGATTAAAATGTTAAAATTCTCAAAATCGTATGGACAAGTATTATTTTTTATGCTGTCCTTTTTAATGGTTGTCAACTGTTACGCCCTAACCGGAACGGTAACAGTCAAGGTTTCTCCTGGACACCAAACAGTCAAGACAAGAGTGTCGGGGAGTGCAGAAGTAATTGGTACTAACACTGCCGAATACGGAATTACAGCAACATGCGACCCAAAACCTGGACCTAATGAAGAAGTCAAAGCCGTTGAACCTTCATGGAGCATATCTTCATCAGTGGCATTTGTGCCGCCACAAGGCGTAATTCCGGCGCCGACCAATCCCGGAAATCCATCCGTTAATATTTCAGGTAGCGGCGGGAATTGGACTGCTAAAGTTTACACACCCAATGCGGGACAGTGGAAAATTACATTTACAGTGAAGTCTGTTTATAAACTTAAAAACTCTATCACGGATCAATACATCTACAACGCCGACGGATCAATTAAAACTCAAGAGTTCACGGGAACAGGAAATTGTACATTTAAGGCAACCAATGCGGACTTTCAGATCAAATTGGTATCTTCCGATGACTTTCCCGGACATAGCAAATTGATCTTCGGACTGGGCGAGAATGGTGAAATTCAGGCCTGGTCAATTGATGGAACAACACAATATACCGTAGATTCTTCCAGTGCCACACCGTCTGATGTGATGACCGCTACCGGAACAGCATTTCAAGTTCTGGTAAAGGCGGGTTCGGTAACAATTAAAGTAAAAGCTAAAAATGGCTCAACCGATTTGGGTGAAGAAACAATTACAGCATCCGCCATTGAACCAAGTGGAGCATATATGATCATGGATCCAAACTCAAAAGACTATAACCACAGAAAAGAAACTTTTAACCTAAAATATAAATGTAGATATGTTCTTACCCCGAATAACGTTTCTTTTGCTAATTTGAAAAGAGCTGAGTGGGGAGAAGACGATGTTACGGGAATTTCGTACTACAAAGGCGATGCAGACATAACAAAAAATTATTTTGCCGCTATTCATGGTGTAGGCAAAAAACACGAACATGGTACATTCATTTCAATATTGAAATGCAAAGACACATATCAGAAAAGCGGCGGTCCTTATATTAACGTATCAAAAGGCATTGATACTACAGGTACTGGTACTCAAAATGTGTTTCTTCAGAGCGGACCATATGTAGGCAAAATGACTCTTACTTTGCCAGTTAGATATCAAATTACAGTAAACGGACAGATCGCAGAAAAAACCATAAAAGCCTCTGTTGTTTCCACCATGGAAATCACAAACCCAGGAGTGAACCATGTTATCACCGTTAGTAAAACGGGAACGTCTTTGTCAAAAGAAAAAGACTCGGATAACAAGTCGATTACGCCAGTCATCCCGCCTATATTAGGACAGTGATAATAGCCCCATGTTGGGGGTGAAATATTGTAAATAACAATGTATTAAAATAAGAAATAAACTTTTGGGTTGTTGTTTTTACTACACGCGCTAATAGATTGTCTGAAACAATTTCAGTACAAATAATACGTCAATATTCCCTTTTAAAATCGTTAAGGAGTTGTGATTATGACTATGACCAATACAAAACATGAAAAAATTCCCTTTTATGTTTCATTAATAGTGTCTATTACGTTATGTATGTTAGGTAACATTTCCCGATCAGAAGAACCTGTAAAAAATGACTTGTTAGAAAGTATGGGACTTCAGAAGATAGTCGATAATCTGACGAAAAAAGACCTTTTTCCATCATCTCCGCCTTATCCTCATGGTGAAGATTTGAAAAAATTGGATAAGTTTATTGATACCAATCTTCAACAATTAGATATATGTTGGTTTAGATTAACGTTTAAAAAAATTGAAGAAGAAAAATCGTTCAACGGTAAAAATCCCGTTCAAATCAGAAAAGACAAGTGTGAGGCTTTTCTTGCATTAAACAAGACCATTCACGATTTGACTAATCCGACGTATGTCGATCAACCTATTTATGATAATATTTTCCCAGAACCCGATGAATCCGATAAAACAAATCAGTCTTTGTTACCCAACATGTCCCCTAGCGACATAAAGAATCTAAAAACTCGGCAGAAATATGAAGAAGCGCTTTGGATCAATAGAAAAAATATTTTTGAATATAATATTCAACGCATGATGTCTGATCTAAAGCCCAAAGTGCGGCGGGTTTTTTTAGAATACGTATTAAAAACATATTCCAACGAACCGCGAGCGGATCAGGAATTAATTAATCTTTTGGAAAAATACGAATATCCTATGGAGGAGCGTATCAAACTTCTTGCCGATTTGAACATTCCCTACAAAGGTTTTCGCAATTGGGAATCTACGGACAAGTTGTTCAAGGCGACGGCGAGATTTATTTCTTTGGAAAAAAACGAAGTCAACCTCGAAAAAGCCGACGGCAAAAAAACAACCATAGAACTTTCCGTCCTCCGCAAGGAAGATCAGGATTACGTTAAAAAACAACTTGAAATTGAAATGGACAGATTGCAGAAAAAACAATAAATGCCTCTGTCGTTTCCACCATTTTAAATGAATTAAACTGTTCGCACTTGAGTTTACGTTTACCTTCGCCTGCCTAGCTTTCGGACAGCAGGCTTTTACGCTTTTAAATCAATGAATTTCAAGTACGAGCAGTATATACCCAAACTGTGATTCCGAAAATATCGCCTGATTGAAAACTATTGAAAAAATAAAAACTGGGCGTCTCTAAAAATTCATTTTTTTGCAAAAAAGGTAGGCGGTGTTTCGCCGCTGTGTTTATTTTTGGGTCGCAATACGTGTAAAACGATTTTAGGCATTGTGAAGTAATAAAATTTATCGATGTCGTAAACTCTACTGCGGCGTTTCGGCGAACCGCCGCCTACCTAGACAAATGAATTTTTAGAGATGCTCATTGATTTTAACCTTTAACCTTTAACCTTTAACCTTTAACTTTAACCTTTAACCTTTACTATTAAAAATATGAGAAGGATAATTATTTTTGTGTTTTTTGTTTTGTTTTTTAGTACGTCGGTATTTTCGCAGACTGGCAAGCCTTCGGCTGACGATACTGAAAAGAATATTAAAATTTTGCAATCGCTCGCCAATACCGCCAAACCTACAGACGCTCAACTTTATAGCGCTTCGATGGCGATTTTGAGTTTGACGCAAACTGGGACGGATGCTGCGGCGCCTGAATTGGGGCGGTTGCTTTCTGTCGTCGAGTTGAATACTGCTGCGCGGACGGCGCTGGTCAATATCGGCGATGTTGGAATAACGGAATTGCGCGGGGCGCTGGATAAGTTGGAAGGCAAGAATCTTGCCGGAGTAATTGAGTCGCTTGCTTCGGTTCGCGATGAGAAGTCGGTTGCTAAACTTATCAAGTTGACGAAAAGCAATGATGCGGCGGTTGCAAAATCTGCTGTTCTTGCGTTGGGCAAAATTGCGTCGCCGAATGCTTTGCGGGAATTGAAGTCAATTTTGTCAAGTCGCAATTCAAAACTTCGATTAGATTCTTCAATTGCTCTCTTGTCCGCAGCCGAACAACTCAACGTTACAAAAAACGCTAAAACGGCGATAGAAATATATCGTACATTGCGGCGTTACAAGGAATTTTCAGCCGTTTGGTCGGCGGCGACGCAATCATACGTTTTGTCGGAGCCGGCGCCGAAGGACGGGTTGACGATTTTGGGCAATTTGATTTTGTCAAAAGATAAAGTTGAATTTCGTACCGCTCGTGATATTGCGGTCAAAATGCAGTCGCCGCAAGCCGGAAATTTGATATTGAAACAACTGCCAAAATTAGCGGGCGACAAGAAAATTTATTTGATTGAGATACTTGGTATTCGCGGCGAGCGTGATGCTGTGCCGATATTGATTGAGTTTGCGAAGTCGTCTAATATTTCCGAGCGTGTTGCGGCGATTAAGGCGTTGGGTTTGATTGGCGATATGAGCGCCGTCGATGTAATTTTCGACGCAATTAGTTCGACGGACAACGCGGTTTCAAGCGTAGGCAAGACGAGTTTGTCTAAACTTGACGGCGCCGAATTTAAGGCGACGATTATAAAAAATCTTGATTCTAAAAATAAAGTTTTCCGTTTGACGGCGTTGAAGGTAGTGGAAGAGCGACGTATAACAGAGTCGCTTGACAAGGTTAAATCGCTTTTTGGCGACGCCGACGTTGATGTCAAGGTTGCGGCGTATCGGGCGTATTCGCAGGCGATAGTTGCGGCGCCGTCTGATTTAGAGTTATTGTTGAATTTATTCCAAAAATCCGATGCGGCTACGGAGAATGAAAAGAAGGGTTTGCAAGAAGCGCTCTTAACGGTTTGTCGAAAAATACCGGCGCGGGACGAAAGCGTAGCGGTCATCGAAAAATTCAAAAACGCAGGCGATACGAATAGCAAGCGTTTTTTAATGGATTTATTGTATTTTGTCGGCAACGTCAAGGCGTGCGGAGTTTTGGCGGAGCTAGCGAAGAGCGACGAAAATGAAATCGTCGATCATGCGACGATGTTATTGGGCAAGTGGTCGTCGGCGGATGTTGCGCCGTTTTTGATTGATCTTGCGGCAAATCATCCGTTGGAGAAGTATCGAGTTCGGACGTTGAGCGGTTATTTACGGGTTATACGTCAATTTGGATTATCGTTTGAACAAAAATATGAGATGATCCAAAAAGCCGAATCAATTGCAACACGCGATGCGGACAAAAAACGTATTGCCGAAATAAAAGAAAAAATTCAAGCACAACTGAAAGCAAAACCAATTTTCGACGGTAAAACGTTTGAGGGTTGGGAGGGTAATCTTTCGTTATTTAGGATTGAGGACGGTGCGATTGTTGCGGGTATGTTGAACAAGCGGATACCGCGAAATGAATTTCTTTGTACAAAAAAGGAATATTCGGATTTCACGTTGTATTTGGAGATTAAGGTTTTGGGCAAGGGCGCAAATGCGGGAGTTCAATTTAGATCGCGGCGTTTAACGGACGACAAAAAGAGAGCGAATGAAGTTATGGGTTATCAAGCCGATATGACTGAAACGGAAAAATTTTGGGGTTGTCTTTATGATGAAGCAAGACGTGGCAAGTTTTTAGCGGAAGCAAAAATAGAAGATGTAAGATCCGTCTTCCGTCCAAACGGATGGAACGAGTTAAAAATCGTTTGCAAGGGCGACAATATCAAGTTATATGTCAATGACAAAATGACTGTTGACTATACTGAAAAGGACGAAAAAATCCCAAAGACTGGAATCATAGGGTTGCAAATACACGGAGGCGACCCTTGTGAAGCGTGGTACAGAAATATAAGAATTGAAGAATAAAAAAATCGAGAAGGATCGCAGACGTCTCGCCTGCATGCGGTTGTACTCAACCGCAAATGAGCGAGGTTTACATCGCAACAGCCTTTTGGTTTACCTTGCGACAAATTGCAGGCGAAACGGTTGCGATCCTTCATACGATTTTTTGTAACAAAAAATCCGTCCCCAACATCCCCCCCCCTGCCCTTTTGTCTTTCGTGGATCTAAAAAATAATTTTTTAATCTTTGTGTAAATTGTGGGCGAGTTTTTATTTCATTTCGACGGCTGGTTTGCCTTCGACGAGGACATTGTCAATCCAAACCGGAAAATCTTTTTCGTCCGGCTTGACACTGTGATCAAAAAGCCAAAGACACGGCTCATAAATTTTGAAACGAAAATCAAAAAACATTTTATCAGATTTACTTTTGTTGCCTTTATGATAATCAATCACAATACGTCGCGGAACAAATTGTCCTTGTTTGATTTCGTAATAATCAGAAAACCGCTCATCATAATTTTTTGTGCGAATTTCTTTGACCGTGTTTGTTTTAGTATCAAAAATAGCCGTTCCGCGTTCAACGCCGCCATTAAACCAACCAAGCCATGAATCAATAATTCCGTTACCAACAGCGTTCATCCATTCGTATTTGAGGACGAAATCAAATTCTAGCGTTCCCGTTTCAATATTTTCTGCAACCCGCGTACAACGCAACGCATCAATATCAATCACCAAAAGCCGCGAAACGCCAATGTACGAAATCCCCTTGCGGTAAAATTCCGCATACCAATTCGTTGCGGCTTTGACGGCTTCGTAACTCAACACTTTATCATCAGCCCCCTGCCGATGAAAGGTGTAACCAAATTTCGGTAAATCATTCGGATATAACGTCAACCAATATTTATTAGCGTCATTATATTTTCGCAACAAATCCCGAACACGGTTTTCATCCTCGTTTGACGCCCAAACAATTCGTTTTATCTGAACGTTATCAATTCGACAAATTGTTTCTTCATTGTTTCCGGCGGTAACAACACTACGATCAAAAAGCCAAACATCTTGCCGGTGTATTTTGAAACGAAAATCAAAAATCATGCCGCCTGATTTACAGATAATTCGTTTTGGTACAAATTGTCCGTCGTCTGGATTGCCCAACGGCGTCCAGTCAAAATATTCTGTTTCAGATTGATTGGTCTTAACAAGTTTTGGCAAAAATGTTTTTGCGTCCAACACAAATTCCGACCAGCCGTAATTGCCGCTAATATAACCTCGCCAAGATTCTGTAACGCCGTTTCCAAAACTGAAATAACCGGATTGCGTTGTGAGCAAGCGGATTTCATTTTCATTTGTTTCAATAGCACGAAAGCGAATTTGGGACAAAGAATTACTGTTGTGAAATTGCGTAACAGGATCACTGAACGTAATTCCCATCGAAAGATCATATTTATGACCTCGATAAGGATAATTGACGCTAAACTCGTTTACCTCGTCGCCGAGATAAAAATTGTACGAAATTAGTTCGATTTCATTTGTGTTGATTTCAAACACAGGACGAACCGCATTAACTGTTTTTTGCAGAATATCGCGTCCTTTTTTTGTTTCTTCTTCACCGAGCAACGGTCGGGTTCGCCAGTCTTCCGTAACAATTTCTTTTGTTATATCCTTACCGGTTGAATTTTGTACCGATTCCAGCGTCAACCGTTTTGAGTTGTCCGGTTCTTTGCGAAGCCGAAGTTTGACATTATATTTTTCGCCGGATTGGAAAACGATATTATTTGTTCGAAAAATGTCTCCCTCCCCTCTGAGATCGCTCCAGAGTTGAAACCACAACGGAATTTCCGGTAAAATTTTATTGACAACAAAACGTCCTTCCCGATCTGTTTTTATATTGAAACGAAAATTACGTTGTATCTGGTTCTTGGTATTGGTTTGTATTTCAAGAGAATATCCGGTCATCGGCTTATCTTGCGCATCAACTAAAATACATTCAACAACCGGACAACGATGTAACACAAATTCAAACTCTTTAATTTTACGAGGTTCAACAACCCGTTCAGTCGAAATAAAATTATTGAAAAACAATTTTTGTTGCGGATTTTCAACGTCGGAAAGAAAAATCAACAAGGCTTCATTTTCAAAAAACTGTTCTTTTTGCAAAAATCCATCCTTATTGAAACAAACGGCAATAAATTCACCATTCGTTAAATTGCGTTTGTCGCCCTCGTAAAACGGGAACGGCTTTATTTCCGAAACGGTAAACTTTCCTTCCGCATCGGTTTTTAACGTTTCAAAATTTTGATCGTTGTACCGGTTGTATCTGAAAAGTTTAACCTCTGCATCCGGTATCGGATTACCGAGATTATCGCGCAATATTCCGGCGAACTTCCAGCGATTGAAAAGAAAATCCGTCGGCTGGGCAGGTTTGACAAATTCCGTATCAATTTTTTGACCGTTTGCGTCGGTCAATGATTTAACGGCAAGTTGACGCATTGCGGCTCCATTTTTTGTTTCCGTTTTCCAATAAAGGACAACGTTGTAAATTCCGGTTGGCGGCAATTTGAAAAAATCTGTTTTCGCAACAACTGTATCTTTTTGCCAAGACTGCGGAAGTAATGATGAAACATTAAACTGAAATCCAATATTCTGCGGCAATACGTCAATTGCGAAACGAAAATCATTGTTCAGATCGCCGTAAAAAACCGGTTGCGATGAAGCTCTTTCCTCATGCGGAAGATCGAAGATTACTTCGGCATGTTTCCAGAAATTTCGCATGTCTGGTTTCTCTGATTCCGGTTGTTCCTCAAATTCAACAACGCCGTTAAAATGAACTGACGGCTGCATAACAATATTGATTTCTGCCGGCTTGAGCGGATACGCAACATTATCGTAATGATAATTGCGAGTTTTTTTGATCTGATCGGTTGGTTCCGGTTCAACGCAATACATTTTATGAAAATCGTTGCGCAAAAATTCATTGATTTCTTTTTTCTTTTCATTTTTGATCAGAAATTGATCGGAGATAATTTGTCCGTTGGCGGTTCGAATCCCTTTCCAAACAAACCCCGCATGTTCGGCGGTGATTGTAAATTCTAAAACGTTAGGATTTTCCGGTGTTGGTTTTTCGGAATTGCGGAAATATGTAATCATCTCATTTGAAAAACGTAACTTATAATATCCATTTTTATCGGCAACAACCGATGTTTCTCTTATCTTAGAGTAGAAACGTGGAGAATAATCCTTGATTTTTATTTTGGCAAACGGTAACGGTTTACCTTCGGGATCACAGACAGTTCCTGTTATAATAAATTTCCAATGTTCATTGAGTTCCTTTTCGGTTTGCGGACGGGAACGCAATTTAACTTCGACAACAGTTTCTTTGCCGTCAACAATTTCCGTTTCATATTTTTCTTCCATCGGCGTACAAATACGGTCTTCCGGTGTTCGGACAATTTTTGAAACGGAAAAAGTATAGCGACCTGGAAAAAGTTGAGTAATAATATTGTGTTCGTGATATTGTTGCCGATTTCCATTATTTTGTGACGGAAACTGATCGCAGGTCAATTTATCAATCTGAACGTCTTTAATTGTCTCACCGGAATCGGCGTCAATTGCGTGTAACCGTAATCTTCCGCCCTCAATCAATTTTTGCGTAACATCGGCATTTTTATTTTCTTTACCAACCTGAATAGCGCCGGTTAATCCGATTTTGCCGGATTCTGCCGATGAAACCTTGTAACGATTATTGAACTCAACCCGATATGTTCCCGCAGGTAAACCGTTATATTGAAAAATACCTTCCTTACAATTTTCATAATCGCGTTCAGAATAGTTGCCAAAGATAAATTGTTTCCAATGCGATCCGTTTTTGGGATCAGTCCAGTAGATATTATTTTCATTTTCGTGTTTAGGCGGCAGAGCGTCTATTTTATGAAACAAAGTAAAAGTAAGGGATCCGTTAGAAACAACCGGTTTTTTACCGTTGTCGTCAATAAACGTAACACGAATTGAACAATCGTAACCGAGAATTTTTCCAATTTCCGTACCGTTAAACAAACATGGAACATTATCTGAAACCGGCTCATTCGGAATATCAAGAAATTCAAACGCTGTGATTTTACCGTTATCAACAGCAACGCGGCATTGCAACACGAAATTTTTGAAACGCAAAATTGCGCCGTAAAGAATGCCGTTTGGATGAGCGGTTTGTTTTACCGCATCAAATGATTGTAATTCGCCGGAAATCAATTGATTTTCGATATTTTTATTTTTGCCGTAAATATAAATTTCATCATTGACGATGCTATTCATAATCGTACTGAGTTCCTGTTCGGAACATTGAAACCGCAGTTCGTCGGAAAAAATCGCAACCGCTTCACCATAATTTTTTGCTTTGAGATAACCAAGAAATTTTTCAACCAATTCCCGATCATCCCCTCCCGCACAAACCGGAACAAAAAATAACGTCGCAAAAAACAAAACAACTAAACGCATAAAAAACATGAC
>JAISLW010000022.1 GCA_031277105.1 Planctomycetaceae bacterium
TTTTTATCTCAACCGCTTTATTGATTGCCGTTGACGTAGGCTGTTCACAAATGAGTTTTACAACGGATTTTCAAAAATTAAAATTTATTTTGGCGCCATGTTTATTATATTATATTTGCCAAATGGTATTGACGTAAATAATGTGTAACAAAGAGGTAAAAATTACTTTGTAACTATTTCAGTGGAATTTTTATTTTATAACCTAACCTTATTTTTACCTTATTTTTCTTTACAAAACAACCTTAGTAGCAACCAAGCCCCCACAAAACAAACCTCATTACCTCATTTTTAATCTACGCCGATAAATGTCGTAATTTTGTTTTTATTGTTGTTGAGATTAATGTGTTCAACAGGTGTTAGACAGGTGTTAGACATAATGTAGAGCCGCAAGGCATTGCGTCTCTACTAAATGACGTTTAACGTTATTTTTTAATGAGGTAATGAGGTTGTGTGGTTTGGTGGATTCACGTGCTACTGAGGTTGTTTTGTCAAGAAAAATAAGGTAAAAATGAGGTTACGGAAAATAAATTCAAAATCAATGTATACGTATCGTACTTGAAATTCATTGATTTAAAAGCGTCAAAGCCTGCCGTCCGAAAGCTAGGCAGACGAAGATAAACGCAAATTCAAGTGTGAACAGTTTAAAATCGCAAATACGTAATTTGCTAAAAAAATTTCCGTGAACGGTTACAAGATTTTGATTTCAAATTTAAAAAATCCTTTTAATCTGTGTAATCTGTGGACAAAAAAATCGATCCACAGATTAACGCAGATTAAAAAGATTTGTAAAGATAATTCCGAATTCCGAATTCCGAATTCCGAATTTAAAAAAGTGAGGTTAAATTATGAGAGTAGATATGAAATTAAGAAGCGGATTAGGTTTTGATTTTGTTTTTTGTGGTATGACTCTTATTGAGTTATTGGTGGTGATGGCGATTATGGCTGTGCTTGTTGCGGTCAGTGTGCCGGCGCTAAAACCAATGCTAGAATCACAAAGAGCAGCAAACAGCGCAAAAGTTGTAGCCCTAAAATTACAACAAGCAAGATTAAAAGCTATAAGCGAAAATAAACCATGCGGAGTTGAATTTATAAGATACGCAAACGAACAAAACGCATCGCTACAAATGAGAATCGTAAAAGATACGCCAAATTGGTTAAAATTTCATACTGAAGGATATGAAATTAGATGTGTAGTTACGCCAGTCGGCGGCGCCAGTAATCAAGCAACTATCAGACTCGTTAAAAAAAGACCAGTTGACAACTATTGGACAGAAATAAATACGAGCTCACCAGCAACGGGCGATGTAAATATTGTTGCAAATTGGACGAGCAAAGTTGATGCGGGATTAAGTATTCAATTTGGCAAACAGGGAATTTGGTATGATTTAAGTGGTCCTTTTACAGTTGAAAACTGTACTATTAATTTGCCCTCCGATCAAACAAATCAAACAAAAATCCCTCCAGATCCTCTTGGCACTCCTCCTACATTTAAAGAAGCCGTTGAATTTAACGTAACTCAAAGACCGTCTTCGGTACTTAGCGCTGTAACTGTTTTACCGCGTGGCACGGTGGTAGATTTGCAACATTCAGGGCATGATTCAGATATGAGCGGAACAGGCGGCGGCATTTTTACGGCAGGCGCGAGTACAAGAAGTATAATTGTAATGTTTTCTCCGGCGGGTCATGTTGACAGGTTTTATGTTGATAACGATGAAAATAATGGCGGCGAGCGACCGTTTCGCGGCGTATTTTATTTTCTTGTTGGCGAATGGGACAGAGTCGGCAGTAGCGGCGGTGAAGACGGCAAGAATAATTTAGACACTGAATCGAATTTTTGGGTAACAATCAAAGACCGCGACGGCACCGTGCGAATTTCACCAAACGCAACAGGAACATCGGTTGACGATAGACGACGACATGCGCGTCAAGATTTATTTAATAATATTGGCGGCATGTAGAAAATTTTGTAAATACTAATCTTTATAATCTGTGTAATCTGTGGACAAAAAAATTGATCCGCAGATTAAGCAGATTAAAAAGATTATTAAAAAACCTTTTAACCAAATTTGATTATTATGAAAAGTTATAGATTAAAAAAAGCGCTGGGTATGACCTTAATGGAGGTGATAGCGGCGATGTTTATTATTTGTATTGGGTTATTGAGCGTGTTAATGGTGATCCCATACGGCGCCTTCCAAGTCGCAAAAGCAAGAAACGCAGAATTTATATCAAATATGCTAGCAGCAGGAGTCGAAGATTTACAAATAAACGAATGGGATAAAAATATAACAGAGATGGAAGGCATCGGTAAACCGCCATATCCAGCAAGTTATACTGTACCAGGGAATCCATTTGATAATCAAGATAGTGACATTGAAATTTATATTATTGATCCTTTTGTACCACACCCTTTAGTACCGCCGTCGCCGCCGCCGCCATCGCATGTTTTAAGCGGTTTAGACGAAAATATTTTTGTTTTGAATCCAATAGCGGTTTCAGAGGAAATGATGATTGGTAAAGATGATATTCATTACATATTAAAAGAAAATGAACGTACCGAAATAAGAGACCCACGAGGCAGTAAACAATATTCATATTTTATCACAACACAAGCAAGAGAATTTATAACCGCAAGCGGAAAAATTACATTTACTACAGATTTACTTGGTTGTTATAAAAGAGTCAATAGCGATATGGCTTTTACGATTCTGTCGCCTCCATCAACTCTTTATACTAAAGCCGCGCGTTTCACGATTCCATCAACAAATCCGCATGATGGTTCGGAGATTGATTTTTCTGCGACAAAGTATGTTTTTATAACTTGGTCAGAACCTCCAGTGGCAGGTGTAACATTGAATCGCGGCGAGTGGTGTAAAATTGTCAATGTAAGTAAAAACGAAGCCGCTAATACTTTTGATATTATTGTATTGTTAAGTGGTAATGCAGAAGAGATTGGCGGTTTTTCCCAAGTAATCATATTTCCTGGCGTTCAGTATCACAAGCAGTTGAATTATTGAGTTTATGAGATTATTGATTTAAAGAAATCTTTTTAATCTGTGTAATCTGTGGACAAAAATATTTGATCCGCAGATTATAAAGGTTTTTGGTAACGGCGAATAATTATTTGTTTGTATAAATTATGAAAACAATTAAAAAAATCAAAAAATTTGACTGTGTTGAAATGAAAAATGACATACAGGAAAAAATATATTTTGAAACAAAAAGTATGAGAGTAGAAGAGTTGCTGTCATATTTCAATAAACAATCCGAAAACTGGTCAAGTACAAAATACGTTGACAAGTTACAGTTAAAAAATAAGTAATATTCAATAGAACGTTTAATATTATAAATTATGCGAATAAGGATATACATAGATACGTCGATTGTCGGTGGCATTTTTGACGATGAATTTGCATTTGAAACAAAGGCGCTATTTGAACGACTTAAAAGCGGAGAAATTATTTTTGTGGTATCTAGCGTATTAAAGCAAGAACTAAAAATGGCGCCTCAATATGTACAAGAAGTTTTAAACAAATATGATAGTAATTGTTTTGAATATGTTCTTTTGACGCAGGAAGCGATAGAACTTGCTGATTGTTATATCGCTGAAAAAGTGGTTGGAAAAACATGTGTTGAAGATTGCCGTCATATCGCAATTGCAACACTCAATAAAGTAGATGTATTAGTAAGTTGGAATTTTAAACATATTGTTAATTTAGACAAAATAAGAGGATATAACAGTATTAACGTAAAAAAAGGTTATAACGTTATTGAAATAAAAACCCCGCGAGATTTGATAAATTATGAAAACAATTAAATAATCGATCCACAGATTACGCCGAATTGTATTCGTTTTGAATGCTTACATTCGAGACGTTCAGTAGTCGTATTAATCTGTGTAATCTGTGGACAAAAATATTTGATCCGCAGATTATAAAAAATAATTCGGAATTCGGAATTCGGAATTAAAGATTTTGGTTTCAAATTTAAAATAATCCTTGTAATCTGTGGACAAAAATATTTGATCCGCAGATTATAAAAAATAATTCGGAATTCGGAATGCGGAATTCGGAATTTAGGGTGTAGGGGATAGATTTATTGTAACGATAAATATTTGTCCTACCTGTCCCGCTAGGGACAACATGTTGGTAGAAACGTAATGTCAAAAATATATTTGTCCCGCTAGGGACAACATGTCAATACAACCTTAACCTTTATTGCGTCCTTAACGGGACGCTAAAAATTTGTATCATCTCTTTCTACCAACATGTTGTCCCTAACGGGACATTTAGGACAAATATTTATTGTTACAAAAAATGCCGGATCGCGTGAATCTCGCCTGCATCCCAGGATCGCGGGCGTCTCGCCTGCATGCGGTTGTACTCAACCGCCGTTGAGTGAGGTTAAAATCACAAGCGCCTTTTTGTTTACCTTTCGGCAAATTGCAGGCGGGACGCCCGCGATCCGTTGGTCTCGCCTGCGAACCTTCCGACGATTTTTTGTAACAAAAAACTGTTTTCTAAATTTCTAAAAAACTACATCCTACATCCGAACCGCTAAAACCGCGATTAAATTTTTGTGAACGGTTTTTATTTTTTTTGTTTTTTTGGTTCTGGTTTTTCTACGGTGATATTTATATCTGTTGTTCTTTTTTGAATATCGTATTCTAGTCCCGAAGTTTTTGTGTTTGTGTGTTTTTCGGCGATTAGCGGTTGTGTGTCAATTGGTTGTCCGTTTTCGTCTTTCGCAAAAGCATATTCGACGGCAACACGATATTTACCTCGCGGAATCCCCGTGCCGTCTTTGAATACGCCGGCGTTAAATGTTCCGTCTTTTGTTAAGTTGCCGTAGTAATAAAATTTGTCATTTTCAAAAACAACACGCCCCGTATCCAACGGCTCGCCATCCGAAAACGTTACACGCCCCGAAACATGCACGTTGTCGCTACAACCCACAATAAAAAAAATAATCAACACAAAAAAATAAAAATATAATCTCATAAATTAAACTCCAAAAAAAATTAAACTTTTCGTAACCGTTCACAGAAATTTTTTTAGCAAATTACATATTGGCGATTTGTAACTATTCAACACACGTTTAATTTTTGGATTGAAATTGGTTTATATTGACTCCGATGGGACGAAATACAATTACAATTATCGTTACAAAAAATAATACGAATGCTGAATCGTTACATTTCAAATATTACGGCAATGCGACCGGAACGCCGTCTTGACCATCGGCAAGCGCCTCCAAAATATCACGATTAGTCGAAACCGAAATCGGACGAACAGATCCATCGCCAATAAGAAAATTAACTATACCAACATGATTCGAACCAAATTGAGGGAATAAAGCAGATGTAGGATTCAATGTATCTGATTCATTTATTCCTCTGGCAAGATAAGTTACAGAAGCAGTTGCGCCGTATCTAAACAAATATCTTGCAAACGAATTATTATAATACCCCGAAGCCGCTAAAATATTAGCGTCGTAGGCTTTGCTTTGTAACAATACGCCTATTCTGCTTGCCGGAATATATTTTTCACCTAAAAAAAGTTGATTGGTTAAACCATCGGAAACAGAATCAAAACTATCACGCGGTTGCCATGACAAGGTTTTAGGACTTCCGGTTGTTATTTGATGGTTCGCTGTACGAAAAGGACTACGTATTTCGTTGATATAATTTGTATAAGTAGCAGCAGAAAATTGAGGTACCAATACGCCATTACCTGTTGCTGTATTCATTCGCATCATACCGCCAGGCGCTACGTTTTTCCACGCGAGATCAAACACAACAATTGCATAATCACCGCGTGGTCCCTTTAAATGTAAATATTCGACGGCTGGCAAAATACTTGGGTCTAATTCTTTGATTACATTTATGCTACCGCTTCTCCGCGCTGGGCATTTTACAAACGGTAAAGAACCGAAACCGTTTTTTTGATCTTCTGACAAATTATCCCACCATGTATTATCTAGCGGAACAGCAAAACCAATATTGTCATTTGCGTCAAGCGGATTATTGGCGACTATATCGTACAACGCTTGTTGTTCGATGTAAGGTAGAATAAGCCCGAAAAAACCTAACGAACCGTGAGTTTGTAGCAAAGCAACCGGACTCACTAAACCTATATTATGAGGCGGCAATCCGTTATTTGCGTCGTGAAAGTTATGAATGGCAAGTCCGATTTGCCTTTCGTTATTGCTGCATTGTAAACGTCGCGCCGCTTCGCGTGCCGCTTGCACCGCAGGCAAAAGTATCGCAATCAATACGCCAATAATCGCTATCACCACCAATAACTCAACAAGAGTAAAACCAAAAAACAAAAGATTTTTTTTGGAAGAAGAAACATCAAAATCGCTAAAAAAACGATTTTGGCGATTACGTACCCCCCCCCCCCTTGCCTATTTTAACATTTTTAAGGGCTATTTTAACTTCGGCAGTGAACAAACCGGATACTAAATTTATTTTTTTCATTTTTATCTCCATAAAATATTTTAAACTGTTCGTACTTTAATTTGCGATTTGCGTTTACCTCCGTCCATCTAACTATCGGACGACAGGCTTTGACGCTTTTGCATTTCTGAATTTCAAGTACGATACGTATATATTGCCGCGACTGATTTATTGTAACGTAAATTAGCAATATCAACGTTACATTTTGATTCATATTCAATCGCGATTCACGCAACCGGTTAAGCCCCGTATTAACCAATTACTCAAAAATTTTAAACTGTTCTAACTTTAATTTACATTTAAACGCCGCCTGCCTAACTATCAACGACAGGCTTTTACATCAATGAATTTCAAATACGATACGTATGGGCGTCATATCTAAAAATTCATTTTTTTGTAAAAAAATAAACGATGTTTGATTTTTTTAGCCGCCTACCTGACCAAATGAATTTTTAGAGACGCCCATACATAAATGTCTCCAAACGTCTCCTATTTATTGTTGTATTTTTGGGACTATCAACGTTGCCGGTACTGATGTTTTGCTTGTTTTATTTGCGACGTCGGTTTTGGTTTCCTTTTCTGTTTTGTCTTTATCTTTGTCTTTAACTTTATTTTGTTTTTTGACAACTGTTGTTTTCGTCGTTTCGCTATCGCCAAAAATTTCAGCAAGTTTTTTTTGTAATTTTTCACCGCGAGCTTCATTGACAATAATTTTTCCATCTTTGTCCACAAGGAACATTGTCGGCACGCCTGTTATGGCATATTTTTTTCCTTGCAACGATTCGCCCGCTTTTTCAGTCAACTCTTCTGAAATAATTATCCAAGGGATATTTTCCGATTCGACGATTTTTTTAGTTGCGTCCAATTTATCCCAAATATAAATTGACACGATTTCTAAACCTTTGTCATGATATTTTTCATACGCTGAAATCATACCTGGAATTTCACCTTTACACGGACCGCACCACGAAGCCGTAAACTTGACTAACACATATTTTCCTCGCAATTTATCCCAATCGAAATTGTCATCGTTCAAAGTTTTACCATAGATTTTCGGATTAGAACCGATTTGACGAAGCGAATAACCCTCCAAAGATTCAAGAACCGTTTTCTTGTCCGTTTCCGGCAATGTAAACTCGTCCGAATTTACAAACGCTATAAAATCCTTGATTGTTTTTTCAACTAATTGCGGATCGCTTTCAACGCCGCCCTTCGATGCGGCAATATCAATAAGCCTAGTAAACGCAGTAACAGGTTGGAAATTTCCCGGACGCGTAACAGACCATTTTTTTGCCTTTTTTGTCGATTCATTAAATTTGTCGATATTGAAATTAGTTCGCAGTCCGTTTAGTTCTAACAAAAATTGCCCGAAACGTTCGCTATTTACGATTTCTGGAAAACGACCTTCTTTTTCTAACTCGTCAATTAGATTATTCAATTTAGTCTGATTTTCCGATTCGGTAGTTTTTTCTTTATAAATATTGTCCGCTTGAATAATTTGTTTCAAACCGGATATTTTAAGTTTTAAACCTTTTGATCGTTCTGCGTCATCGGCGGCAATCTTCAAGATTTTTTCTCCGCCTGCAACAGAGACCTCGCCGCGATTGCGGATAAATTTTATAACGTCGTCTCTATTGGTAAGTTTTTGAGTAGGGCGTTTATTATTAGATTGTGAAACATAAGTTGTGATTTCATCTACTGTTTTAGCATCATCCAAAGAAGCGATTTCATTTTTTTTATCGTCGGCAAAAACCAACAAAACGGAAAAAAGAAAAACCTGTAATATCAAAAAAATACGCGTCATTTTTAATCATTTACTTTCCCAACTCGTCGCGAGTTGAATTAGAGTACAAAATTTTAAACCAGTTCATACTTGAATTTTCATTGACCGCAATTTGCCCGTCTAATTATCTGAAGACAGACTTGTACGCTTTTTATCAAAAATTCAAATACGATCCGTATAACAAAAAAATCACTAACCCAAATTTAAGTACAATTATTCATGACCAAATTTGGATTAGCAATTTAACAAAGGGCGTTGTTACAATAATTGCAAAGAACATGCCAAAGAAAATTTGCCCAACATAAATCAGAAAATAAAATACTTATTCGCAAATAAAATAAGAACTTAATAAAACTAAAAAATTTTCGTTACAATAATTAGAATAATTTAGAATAATACAGTAAACAAACAAAACACAATAAAACTGTGATATATGATAGTTACTCATCAAATATCACGGGCAATATGTACAAATTTCACGGCTAAATAAATAATTACAGCTAGACGACTCTAAAAATTCATTTGTTGTAAAAAGGTAAGCAATGTTTCGCCGCTACGTTTAATTTTTTTAGTCGCAATACGCTTAAAACAATTTGGTTATCTCTAAAAATTCATTTTTTGCAAAAAAACTAGGCGGTGTTTCGCCACTGTGTTTATTTTTTTGGGCCGCATTACGTATAAAACAATTATTAAATTTTAATAACATAACGTCCAAAATAAATTTATTTTAGGCGTTGTGAAGTAATAAACTTTATCGATGTCATAAACTCTACTGCGGTCCAAAA
>JAISLW010000096.1 GCA_031277105.1 Planctomycetaceae bacterium
AGGCAACCGATAAAGCAGTTGAGATCAAAACATCGCTCATCAGCGGTTGAGTACAACCGCATGCAGGCGAGACGCCCGCGATCCTGGGATGCAGGCGTTCCGCCTGCGAATCTGAAGAAACACCAGGCGAAATGCCTGCGATCCTGAAGTGCAGACGAGACCAACGGATCGCGGGCGTCCCGCCTGCATGTTGCCGATAGGCAACCAATAAAGCGGTTGAGATCAAAACATCGCTCATCGGCGGTTGAGTACAACCGCATGCAGGCGAGACGCCCGCGATCCTGGGATACAGGCGTTCCGCCTGCGAATCTGAAGAAACACCAGGCGAAATACCTGCGATCCTGAAGTGCAGACGAGACCAACGGATCGCGGGCGTCCCGCCTGCATGTTTCCGATAGGCAACCAATAAAGCGGTTGAGATAAAAAAATCGATCATAGGCGGTTGAGTACAACCGCATGCAGGCGAGACGCCCGCGATCCTGGGATTCAGGCGTTCCGCCTGCGAATCTGAAGAAACACCAGGCGAAATACCTGCGATCCTTCTGACCATTTTTTATAACAAAAAACTATTATCTAGTTTTCTAAAAAACTACACTCTATCCCCTACACCCTATCCCCTAAAAATTTTTGCTTAAATTTCCGTGAACGGTTATTTTATTTTTTGTCAAATAATTCTGATAATTTTTCATTTAATATTTGACCTCTCAAATCTGTTGCAATAACTTTTCCGTCTTTGCCTACTAACAACATTGTCGGCACGCTTTGGACGCTGTATTTCTTTGATTGGTTTACTTCTCCCGCTTTTTGCGTCAACATTTCACTAACAACAATCCATGGGATTCCTTCCTCCTTGACAACTTTTTTAACATTGTTTACCGCTTCTTTTGGGTCATTCTCAAAAACGTAAACCGATACGATTTCAAGTCCCTTGTCGTGATATTTTTTGTATGCGTTTAACATATTCGGGATTTCCGCTTTGCAAGGTCCGCACCAAGAAGCCGTAAACTTTACCAAGACGAATTTTTCCCTCAACGCCTTCCAATCCAACGTTTTATCGTCCAAAGTTCGTCCGTACAAATTCAATTCAGCGCCGTTCAAACGAGCCGCTATACCGTTCAATTGATCTAACGCTTCCTTCCTCAACTCGACGTCGGCGCCGTACTCTTCCGAACCTACAAAATCAATAATCTCCTT
This sequence comes from Planctomycetaceae bacterium, assembly GCA_031277105.1. Classification (GTDB taxonomy): domain Bacteria; phylum Planctomycetota; class Planctomycetia; order Pirellulales; family Thermoguttaceae; genus WRKP01. Next base: position 1,195 of record JAISLW010000096.1, read on the forward strand.
AACCGTTTTCGATACAATTTGCGCATCGGCTGCAATCGCCTCATTTGACGACGCCGCTTCCAATAAATATTGAAACATCTCCGCCGACTGCTGATCGCCCAACGTTCCCTTCGACCATTCTTTGATTTCGCTTTTCAACTTATTAAACTTATCCATCGAAAACGCAAAAGTTAAAATTTGCGCGTCTTGCAATAACCGCGAACCGTTGTAATCCTTGATAATTTTCTCATACTTTCCCTCTTTTTTCATCTGCTCAATAATATCGTCAAGTTTCTTTTGCGGTTCTGTAATTACATTTTCCGCAAAAACTTTTTTCATTATTTCTAGCGACTTAATTGCTGAATCGGGATCGTCTGGTTTTATTCCCGCTTCTTCAATTTTCTTTTGTCTAATATCATCATTCGCAATCATCGCCAGTTGCTTATAATTTTCTATCAGACAAATATAACCGATTGAGCGATCGTCTGGCGTTTTGGCAATAGTCAGAATTTTTTCACCCGCTTGAATATTCTCGTTGAAAATATCCGACACAAATTTTCGGAAAACAGGCAACAATTCCCGCAACCGCTTACCTTGAGCGGCGGAGTCCAATTTACTAAGTTCTTGCGCAATTTTATTCTGTTCAAGTCTTATCCGCTGCGTCTGCGAAGTCAAAAAAGCGTCAATTTTCGCTACCGTATCCGCCTTCTCCAGTTGTTCCGCCGCATTAACTTTAACATCCTTGACTTGACGCTGAATATAAAAAACGCACAACACAAAACAAACCGCAAACACAAATAATACTAACTTCGCAATATTAAATTTTCTCATTTTCATTTCCTTCATTTTAAATTGGTCGCATTCAAATTTCAGCCGCCGCAACTCGCAAACCGCACGAAAAACAATTTTGCACGATCCGCCTTGCCGTCTTGTTTGCTAAAATCCAAATACAAACCATCGGATTATTGATATTCGATTACTAATATTGTTCGTACTTAAAAATCATTCGATTTAAAAGCGTAAAAACTTGCCGTCCGAAAACTAGGCAGGCAAAAGTAAACGCAAATTTAAAGTAAGAACATTTAAAATTATCACAACCAAATACCAAAAAAATTGTAAACAATCACACTTCAATTTTTAGTTTGACGCCGCTATTAACAACGCCAAAATTGACCGCAAATTATATGAACCTCGCTTGAATTTACAATATAAAAACACAAATGCCTGCCCAAAATAAATAAATAGGCAGGCAACTGCTATCTCAAATTCAAATACAAACAATCAAAAATTTGCACAAAATCAATTTCACAAATAATTATTACAACCAATTCAATTTTGTCAATCAATACAAAGAATCTCTAGGGTATCTCTAAAAATTCATTTTTTTGTAAAAAGATATGCGGCGTTTCGGCACAGTGTTTAATTTTTTTAACCGCCTACATGGACAAATGAATTTTTAGAAATACCCTATCCTCTACCCCCTAACATTATCGCTTAAATTTTTGTGAACGGTAGCTCAAGTGCGATATGTATATTTTAAACTGTTCGCACTTTAATTTGCGGTTTACCTTCGCCTGCCTAGCTTTCGGACGGCAGGCTTTGACGCTTTTAAATCGCTAAATTTCAAGTACGATCTGTATAGTCGTTACGGCGTGTTTATTATTACGGCGATAAATAAAATTGTTGCGATAAACGTCATTATCAATAGATTTGGCAATAGAAGCGTCCAAATATCGCCAGCCATAAAAATTGTCCTCAAGCATGTTACATAATATCGCGACGGGAAAATATACGTCAAAATTCTAATCCAAAACGGCGTCGTAACCGAAAACGTTGATCGTTCCGGCGTCCGCATCAAGTAATCCCGCAATTAAACGCAACAACGTAGTTTTACCGGCGCCGTCAGGACCAACAATTCCAGTAATTTGACCAGACAAAATTTGTATAGAAATATTGTCAATAGCCGGAGTAGAATTATTCTTAAAAAATTTTTTTAATTGCTTTATTGAAATCATTTGACTTTATCATTCAACAACAATTTAACCGTTACGGGCATACCTTGCCGCAATCCGTCGCCGCTATCGCGCGAAATAATACGGACGCGATAAACAAGCGCCGTCCGAAGTTCTGTCGTTTCTACATTTTTAGGCGTAAATTCTGCTTCCGGCGAGATGTAACCGACTTGACCTGCGTAAGGTTTATCGGGTCGCGTATCGGTATAAATTTCAGCCTTCGTTCCGGGCGCAATTTTACCAAGCAACGGCTCGGCAATATAAACGTAAACCCAAACGGCGTCCTTGAGCGAAAGCGTTACAATAATTTGACCGGCGTTGACTACCGATCCAACTTCCGCAACACGCGTCAATAAAATACCGTCGTTAGGACAAATTAATTTCGTGTCTTTCAAGGCTGTTTCGGCTTTTTTGAGATTAGCCAATGCTTCCGTCAACTGCGATTTCGCAATTGCAATCTCTTCTTTTCTGTAACCTTCGAGCAATAGATTAAGATTTTCTTCGGCAAAATTTTTTTGGGCTATTGCTTCGTCGCGTCGCGCCGTAATCAATTCAAAATCTTGAACCGTAACAACTTTATCGTTGACTAACTGTTGTGAGCGTTTGAAGTCGGATGCTAAAACGTTTAATGTCGCTATTCGCGCGTTAAGAGTTGCGCGGGCTTGCTTGATTTCTTGCGACCTGTATCCGGCTTCCAACTTCGCGTAATTCGCACGCGCTGAATCAACTTGCGCCCGCGCTATCGCAATCGTATCATCATAAGGCTCGCAATCAAGACAAGCTATTACGGCGCCTTTATTGACAAAATCTCCCTCGTCAAAAAATATATCAGAAATGCGACCCAATACGCGAAAACTCAAATTAACGCGACGTATCTCAACATTGCCATACAATATCAAAACATCTTCGTCTCTAACGCCTTGACTTAAAAACATAAAATTGCGACATACTTTAGACAAGTCAAACCGAAAAAAATATACGCCCAAAAAAAATAATAATAACAATATAAATACTAAAATTACTCTCTTCATATCAAAACAAAAAAATTTGAAGTTGCGATGATTAATCTGAAATACGGCATAACCGTTCACGACTACGATCCTTCTAAAATAATCTTTCTAATCTGCGTAATCTGTGGATCCTTTTTAAAAACGATCCACAATTATACAGATTAAAAAACAGATTGCGTAAAATTGCGTTGTAATATCGATATTCCTCGTCCTCTTTTAAGTTCTCTTTAATAAAATTTTCGTCAAACAATTCTTTTGGAACGAGTCCTTTATCTTGCAAAAAGAAACAAAGCAATAAACGAATAATTAAACGTAACGAATAATCAGGATTCCTAGACTCTTCGGTCGTCCTAAAATACCAATTGCGAAGTTCAAGATAAAACTTATCGCAAAGTTCTTGACGTAGAATTTCAATTTGACGAGGTCGTTTTTTAACAAAAATATCCGGCATAGTAAAAACGTAATATTAAGGATCGCAACTGTCTCGGCTGCGTTTCTAACCTTCAATAATTTTGATCTCATCTTCCGTTAGATCGTACAATTCATAAACCAACCGGTCAATTTTTGATTCCAATTTTGTCGTATCGGCGTTAGGATTTTTAGATTTTTCGGAATGTATTTTATTTACGAGGGTAATTATTGGTCGTTGTTGTTTTATTGTGATATTTTTTATTGGCAATGATTTTATATGATTGGGGTAAAAATGCGTCCCATCATACAGTAATTCATTAACGTAGAATTTGATTAATCTTGAATTTAATATCCCTTGAACAAAAAAATAATCAAACTTTTTAGAACATTCGATTTTTTCTTTTGTTATATTTCTACTGATTGTCTGATATTTTACATTGTTAAATAAATACCACAAAACTAAAATCACAACAGAATCATTACAATAAAGATTGTCTTCATCATAAATAAATCTCAATTTTTCTATATCGCTTAAAGTTCTTAAACCGACAAGTTTTTTGTTTTCAAAAAGTTCTACAAACATCGAATTATACATTACGTCTGGTTGATAATTAATGTAAGACGTCGATTTAATTTTCCATTTGCCCATATCTTTTCCTTCAAAATATTTTTTGTATTGTCCTGTTTCATTTGTTTCAAAAATAAATGCCGCCTTCTTTAATCCTAGTTTTTCGCTACTTGGTCGAAGCCCATAATTAACAGAAAAAATATCATCTATTCTAAATGTATTTTGTCGTATTTTATTAATAATCTCAATTTTTTTATTAGTCAGGTTAATTCTAAAATTGTTTTCTATTGTTTCATTAAAAATATTTTGGTTAATAAAATTATATTTTAATTGGGAGAATTTATATTTATCTTTTTCAGTTTGTATATCGATAATTTTTATATTTTCATTTGTGCGATTTGTTTTTTGGAGATTTAAAATACAAGTTCTAACCGTCGCATTCTCAAAAATATCGTAATTAAAATTTATGATTGTATGAATATAATATTTTAGAAATTCCTTTCTTAAAAGTAATCCATAACCTTGCGAAAGAAATTTATTGGAAGTAATATAGGATAATTGACCATTGGGTTTTAATAAATCAATTGCTTTCTCATAAAACAAAATATACAAATCATATTTTTGATATGCCGTTCTAAATTGGCTTATATTGTTTTTTATTGTTTTGTCTATTTTTTCAACATTAACATACGGCGGATTACTAATTACGATATCGAATCCGTTTTCGATGCCGAACATCCATTGCGGATCGAAAAACGGCGTTGATTTTGTTTGATCGTAAGGGTTCCATTTTAAAAGTAATTCGGCTGTTTCGTGTGAGAGTTCGCCTGCGTCTTCCATTGCGGCGCTTAATAATTTTCGTAAATCTTTGTCGTAATTTTGCAATTCTTTTTTTTCTTGCATGTTAGCTGCGATTATATGTCGTTCACGGGTTCGTTGTAATAGTTCTATAGTTTTTTTAATATTTTGTAGTTGTAATTTTCCATTCTCTTTTGTTAAACCGATTAGCGCGTTGGCGCAAATAAATTTTGTTTCGAGGTTTGGCAAGGGTTCGATGCCGTAATTATCTTTTTTCTTATCGGGAATAATTTCTTGAATAAGCGCCAAGAAAAATCGTAACGATGAAATTTGTACAGCCATTGATTGGATGTCAACGCAATAAATTACTTTTTGTAAAATTTCTAACTTTTTATGATAACGTTCTTGTTGCGTAAGTTTTTTATCTGGATCAATTCGTCTCATAATTTCATTCATCACACCGCAAGGAAAAGCGCCAGAACCGCAAGCCGGATCGAGTATCTTACATTGCAATAAGGCGGAATCGTTTGGAGAATCGTTTTGCAAATCTTTTTTTGAATCGTTATGTAAATTATCTTGAGAATCGTTTTGAGAATTTTTTTGAGAATTTTTTTGCGAATAATTTTTTAAATATGAGTCCAGCGCTTCGTTGACCATGTAATCTACGATTTCGCGCGGCGTGTAAAAGCTTCCGGTTGTTTTACGTCGATTTTCTTTGGAATCTGCGTCAATACACGCTAGCAAACTTTCAAAAACTTTGCCGATAAATTCGGGATCGACAGTTTGCGCATATTCTGAATCAACTAAATCGTCAACAGATAATTTATATTTGTATTGCGATAAAATC
>JAISLW010000126.1 GCA_031277105.1 Planctomycetaceae bacterium
TGATATTCTTTGGTAATATCGGAACATTCGAGACTATTGATTTGCTCCTCATTTAAAATAGGCGAATAAGAATTTCGGGTATTACAACCAACGGCAAAAAGTCTAACAGATTTCCCTAATGGATCGACTCTGATAATTTTAACGCGTTCAGGAAAAACGTCTCCCCAAATAACAACGTCCGGCAACAGTTGAGACGTATTCATAACAAATTTTTAATGTAAATATTTAACACAAACAAAAAAAGAAATAACAATAAAATATACCCGCCCGTACTTGAAATTCAGTAATTAAAAGCGTAATAGTATCAAATTTGCATAAATGGTCAATATAGTGAATTTCATAATATTAAGAGAATCGTAGTTATTTCGGCTACAATTGTGTAAACGTATCGTATTTGAAATTTATTGATTTAAAAGCGTGAAAGTCTGTCGTCTTATTGTTGGGCAGGCGTTGGTAAACGAAAATTGAAACGTGAACAGTTTAAAATTGTTCGCTTGATATTGACTATTTATATTATATACTGTTCGTACTTAAAATTCAGTGACTGTAAACGTTCACGTAAATTTTAAGCAAAAAATTTTATACTACTCGCACTTTAAATTGCGGTTTTAAAAAAATACCGTGAACTTTTACAAAATTTCCGTAAACGGTTACAAATACGCAAAAATTAAAATGACCTACCAAACGCTAGATTTAATTTTAGAATCCGAAACAGAAAAATTACTCGTACAATTGCGATTGCTCGTCCTAAAACGTACAACGCTCAAAGAACGATTAGTCGTCTTGCAAAAATTATGTAACAGCACACAACAAAATAACGAATGGAAAAACGATCTCATCGAACACGAAAACGAAAGATTATACGAAATCACAGAACTAATAGATTACGGAAATTATAACGAAACCACTATCGACGAATTACTCGACGAAACAAAAAATTTCCAAAATAACTCCAACTTCCTACGCGAAATTAGACAAAAATTAAAACATATCATTACCGAAAAAGAAAACGAAATTTTAGACGAAATCAAAAATAAATTAAATTCAAAAAATTGTAACCTAGAAAATTATAAAACTTGGATTAAAACAATGAATAAACGAAAATGGAAAAATAACGCAAAAGCAAAAGAAATTTACGAAGAAATTCAATACAACTACATCAAAGAAACTATCAAATTAAATAAAGACGCCGGAGAAATACGAAAAGCAAAACTCGAACAAGTTTGCAACACACTCCAAAAAATGTCCAACGCAAAAGCGCTCGAATTACTAAAAGAATACCAAAACGAATTAAAACAATTTTAAATTGCTCACACTCAAATTTGAGTTTGCCAATTTGCATTTGCCGTTTTGCGTTTAACTTCAGCATAACCGCCAAAAATAATGAACAAGACCGAACAAGAAAGATTACTTGCCGAATGGCGTAAACATGTTTTGAAACGCACGCCGATTAGAGAACGTATAAGAATTTTACGTAAACTTGTTATTGACGGCGGCTCGCCTAACGAATGGCGTTACGATCTAGCCGACCACGAAAAAGAACTACTTTACGAAATCGAAAACAACATCGAAAATAATAAAGAACTAGAAAATAATACCGAACTCGCAAACGAACTCGAAATATTAAACAACCATATCGAAGAACGAAAAATTCTTGACGGTATTAAACGCCATTCGATTTCGTATTTTGAAACTCATTCTATCAGCGAGTCAGTTACAAAATATAAAAACGTAATCGCAGAATTGAAAGATCGTAAATGGCACGTCTGCGACGCCGCTGATTTGATCAAAGAACTTAAAAACGAAGTCATTAAAACAGCATCAAACAACGCACAAAAAAGAATTATCCAATTCTGGAAAGAAATCGGAAATTACACAATAATTACAGCCGACGCGAAAAAAAATGAAATAAAGAAGAAAGAAATATTTTACAAAAATACAATCAGAGAACTAAAAGAAAACGTCATCTATAAACAAGACAAAATCAAAGAACAAGCAATAAATCTACATAACGAAATCCAAAAATTATTACATGAATTTTTAATCGAACAAGATAAATATTTTATCGATGGCATATTAAAAGGAATCAATATCAATAATCTGAAAAATACAGACCGGAATAAACTCAATAAAACTCTGAGATTGATAATGAACCGCTACTGGAAATCGCAAAATAACCAACAACTCCTAAACGAAATCGAAAACATAAAAAATAAAATCAATTCCGAAATCATACGCAGAGACGTAGAAGAAGAAAATAGAAAACAATTAGAAAACTCACGCCGTCGCGAATCCGTTGAAAGACAAAAACAAACGGCGCTACGACCAAAAATAGACCAATTTATAAACGCACATACTACGAACAATGTTAATGAAACGGAAAAAATCTATCAAGAACTCTGTGATATTTGCAATTACGATTTTGAAAAATATCTTAAAGCGCAAAATTGGATCGAACCAGACCTGCAAGAAAAAATTCATAAAGCAATCAAATGGAAAAAATTTAACTCAAGACTGGGGACAGGTTGTCTTGTTGTAATTCTGATGTTTTTATTTTTCTTGTTTTGGACGGCGTGTACGTGAAAATTTTAATCGTTTTCTCCCCCGCTTCCTTTTTTGTTTTAATTTTGTTATACTTTTTTCTCATTTTAGTTGAGTTGTGTAAAAGATAATCCTCTGTCTCGTAAATCTTATTTACTAATATCATCGTGCGAGGTTATATTTTTTGTTGGGTTGTTTGTTGTTTAGCGATGTAATTTAATGCGATTCAACTCCTTTTTTGTCCGTTAATTACGTATTGTACTTGAAGTCTATTTGACGATATGCTTGGCATGCTGCGTGTAGCGCAAATTCAAGTGCGAACAGTTTAAAATTTGAAAATAAAATGGTTGCTGTTAAAAATAATATTGGTAAGATTACTCAGGTAATTGGTTCTACGTTTGATGCGGAATTTGTCGAGTCTCAACTTCCGTCGATATTCAATGCGGTTCGTATAGATAGCGAGCAGAAGGGCGTGGTGATACATCTTGTGGGCGAGGTGCAGCAGCATCTTGGCGGCGGCAAGGTCAGGTGTGTTGCGCTTGGTACGACGGACGGTCTTGTGCGGGGAATGGATTGTGTTGATACGGGGTCGCCGGTTTCTGTTCCGGTGGGCAAGGAGACGCTTGGCAGAGTGTTTAATCTGCTCGGCGAACCTGTTGACAAAAAAGGCGCTATCAATGCGTCTGAATATCGTCCGATACATCGCGAAGCGCCGCCGATTACGGATTTGGCAACGAAGACGGAAGTTTTTGAGACGGGTATTAAAGTAATTGATCTTCTTACGCCGTTTGTTCGCGGCGGCAAGGCTGGATTATTTGGCGGCGCCGGTCTGGGCAAGACGGTTATTTTGCAAGAGTTAATTGCACGTATTGCTTCTGCGCACGGCGGTAGTTCTGTTTTTGCCGGAGTAGGCGAAAGGACGCGCGAAGGCAATGACCTTTGGCTTGAAATGTCGGAAGCGCAAATCGGAGATACAGGACGCAAGGTAATTGAGCAGACGACGATGGTTTTTGGGCAAATGAATGAGCCGCCGGGTGCAAGATTGCGTGTTGCGTTATCGGCGTTGACGATGGCGGAGTATTTTCGCGACGTTTCGGGGACGGACGTTTTGCTTTTTGTTGACAATATTTTTCGTTTCTCACAAGCCGGTTCGGAGGTTTCGGCGTTATTGGGCAGGATGCCGTCGGCGGTCGGTTATCAGCCAACGTTAGCGTCGGAAATGGGAGCGCTTCAAGAGCGTATCGCTTCAACAGCACGCGGCGCCATAACTTCAGTTCAAGCGGTATATGTTCCTGCCGATGATCCTACTGACCCTGCGCCGGCGACTGCGTTTGGACAATTGGATGCGTTTATTTATCTTGAGCGGGCGATTTCGGAAAAAGGAATTTATCCGGCTGTTGATCCTTTGGCGTCTTCAAGTCGCGTTCTTGACCCGCAATATGTCGGGCAGCGACATTACGACTGTGCAAGAACGGTGCAGCAGACTTTGCAACGTTACAGAGAGCTGCAAGATATTATTGCAATTTTGGGAGTTGACGAGTTAGCGGAGGAGGACAAGTTAGTTGTTTTGCGTGCGCGTCGAATGGAACGTTTCTTATCGCAACCGTTTTTAGTAGCCGAAGTTTTTACGGGTAAAAAAGGTGAAATTACGCCGTTAGAGGACACTATTCGTTCTTTTGAAGAAATCGCATCAGGCAAATGGGATCACTTATCGGAACAAGCCTTCATGTACGTAGGAACAATTGAGCAAGCCGCAGAACAAGAAGAAAGATTACAATCCGCCGCAAAGAAAAAATAAACCAAACTTCTAAATAATTCCAAAGAAACGCAGACGGAACGCCCGCGATCCGGCGGTCTCGCAGGTATTTCGTCTGGGTTTCTTCAGATTCGCAGGCGAGACGCCTGCATCACAGGATCGCGGGCGTCTCGCCTGCAAGCGGTTGTACTCAAACGCTAATGAGAGAGCTTAAAATCGCAACAGCCTTTTGGTTTGCCTTGCGGCAAAGTGCAGGCGGGACGCCCGCGATCCGGCGGTCTCGCCTGCAATTCAGGATCGCACGCATCATGCCTGCATTTCAGGATCGCAGGCATTTTCGCTTGTGTTCTTTCAGATTCGCAGGCGAAACGCCTGCATCACAGGATCGCGGGCGTCTCGCCTGCATGCGGTTGTACTCAAACGCTAATGAGAGAGCTTAAAATCGCAACAGACTTTTGGTTTGCCTTGCGGCAAAGTGCAGGCGGGACGCCCGCGATCCGGCGGTCTCGCCTACACTTCAGGATCGCATGCGGTTGTACTCAACCGCTAATGAGAGATCTTAAAATCGCAACAGACTTTTGGTTTGCCTTGCGGCAAAGTGCAGGCGGGACGCCCGCGATCCGGCGGTCTCGCCTGCTTTTCAGGATCGCAGGCATTTCAGGATCGCGGGCATTTCGTCTGGGTTCTTTCAGGATCGCAGGCGGTCTCGCCTGCATTCCAATGAATTTTTAGAGAAATTCGCTAAACTGTTTTTATCGAGATTAGTTCTTTTATTAGAGCGTTGATACCTTCTTGTGTTGGCGGTATATCGGTGTAGCCTTCTTTGGTTAGGACAACTGATTGGATACGGAAAACCTTCGTTGGCGAACCTGCATTGCCACATCTGTTAATATCCGCTCCAATATCGTCCAAATTCCATTGTTCAATTAAACGCCCCGCCGCTTTGTAATTTTCAACTTGTTCTGGCTTAATTTCCGCAACAATCCTATCATTTTTATGCCGCATTAGTTTTTTTACACTCCACGATCTCGGCGTATTCGCCGTTTCAATAACAGTAAACAACGCCGGAAGCCGAACTTTAAGAACCTCCCAACCATCGCCAATATCACGTTTGACCGTTACAATCCCCGCTGCCGCATCAAATTCAACGATCTCAATTAAACATGTTACTTGTGGTATGCCCAATTTTTCGGCGCATTGCGGCGCCGTTTGAGCCGTATCGCCGTCAATCGCTTGCCTTCCCGCAAAAACGAAATCATAATCGCCTATAGTACGCACCGCTTGCGAAAGGATATAGCTTGTTGCCAGCGTATCGCTCGCCGCCGCCCGCCGATCTGTAATCAATATCGCCCTGTCAGCGCCGCGATAAAGCGTATCCCGCAATATCTCTGCAGCCTTAGGCGGTCCCATCGAAACAACCGTAACTTTACCCCCAAAACGATCCTTCAACAATAACGCCGCCTCAAGCGCATGCAAATCGTCCGGATTAAATATCGCCGGCAATACCGCACGATTAACCGTTCCATCTTCCTTCATCGCATCCGATGTTACATTAGACGTATCAGGAACCTGTTTAACAAGAACTATTGAATTTGGCATAAATATAAAAATTTCAAAAAATCAAATACCTAAAGGTAACTTCTAAACCATTCGTACTTGAGTTTGCGTTTACCTTCGCCTGCCTAGCTTTCGGACGGCAGGCTTTGACGCTTTTAAATCGCTGAATTTCAAGTACGAGCAGTATAAACAAATTTCCGAGACCGGTTA
>JAISLW010000351.1 GCA_031277105.1 Planctomycetaceae bacterium
TGTAAAGATTTTTTCAAAAACATAAAAAAACACAAGGCGTCAATACGCACACTACTCGCCGAAAATTTCCACATACAAAAAAATTAAAAAAAAACGCATTTTAAAGTGAGAAAAGTATACTCAATAAAAATAGAACATGCGGTTGCTGCTGTAGGATTGGTAAGTTTAGGAATAGGCGGTGCAACTTTAGTATCAAATGCAAATCGATTAAGACTTTCAATGGCAAATGTCATAACAATACCTATTTGTACTGTTATGTGTGTTGGTTTTTAATAATTAATGAATTTATAATTATGGAAGTATTTATAAGTAATTTCAGTCGTGCAGATATTGCAAAACATAATCGTAATACTAATTTGCAATCTATTCGCTATCTGGAGAATAACCCCAAAAATAGCCCGTATGATGCAATAGTATATGCATCAAAATTAGGTGAAAAAGAAGAGTTTTTTAGGCTTTTTGAAAAATTTAATCCAGATCTGTCATGGACTGATACGTACAATAATGATTTTTTAGGACTTGCAGTTAGTGGCGAAAACATTAATATTGTAAAATTTTTAGTAGAGAAAGGGTGTAATATAAATCATCAGGGAAGGTATAATATCACGCCTTTGATTAGATCTTGTATGTTAGTACCGCAAAGCAAACAAAAAATGAGAAGATTAATAGAATATCTTCTTGAAGTCGGCGCTGATGTTTCTTTAATTGACGATATGGGACACAATGCCTTATACTACGCAAAACAAACTCACTATGATAATGACTTGTACAATAAACTTACACCACCAATAACAAATTAATTTTTACGAAAATTTATGGGAACATTTTTTGATTCTATACATATTAGGACAACAAAAATTGCAGAATTTAACGACATCGTAACGGCGATTGCGAAGGGACGCTTTTCTTACATTCTTACAACGCCATATCAAGGCTGGATTTCTTTGTTGTTAGATGAAAATGGGCTGAATCTGGATGAGGAGAGTAACGATATTTGTTTAGATTTATCGCGACGTTGTGAATCGCTTATTTTAAAAACAAAAGAATATGACAGCGATATTTTTTTCTATACTTGTTTTGTCGACGGCAAAATAATTGATTCGTTTATTTCGCATCCTGATTATTTTGAACCGATAAGTCAAGAAGAAAGAAATAAATCTCGTGGTCAACCCGAATCATGGGTAAATTTACTTGATTTTTCGGTAGATGTGAATGAACTGCGGCAAATACTGGATTTAATGCAATCAGATGTCCTTTGTAACACCGATGGTACATGGAGATTTGCTGGTCTATTGTTTCTCGATAATGTTTGTACAAACTATTATATGCTGAAAGAAACAGAACTCGATCCAGAATGGATTACGTATGACTGTACTGTTACTGCAATTTACTAGTTAATTATACAGGTATTCCCATTCAAAAAAATTGTTTCTTTATTAAACACAATAAACGATACTCATTACAAAGAAAAGATGGTACATTGGCATTTAACATCAGATCTAAAAAGAAATAAAACATTTTGGCAAATGCCAAAACGTCAGGATCATTATTGTGTCATTGATCCTTTTGATTGTACAACTTATAGCAACAGCTACGCCGAAGGAATTAACGTTACGAAAATTAGCGGTTCGCATACCGAGTACGACAAAGATGGACGTAGCATTCGTAACGAGCAATTACTAGTGTTTAACCGCGTAAATTTGACAATTTATTTGCGATTTGCGATCCTTTTACTTCTCTCTTCTTCCATACAAAGGGGCTAGCGTTTTCATTGTAGGCTGCAATATATTTTGCAATCGCAGCGCTCAATTGCGTCGTGCTGTCAAAGCTTGCCCCTCGGAGGACTTTTCTTGTCATGATATTAAACCAGATTTCCACTTGATTTAACCAGCTTGCCGAAGTGGGCGTGTAATGGAAATGCACGTTCTTATGATTTGCAAGCCACTCATCACAACGCTTATGAATACAATAGTTGTCCAGTATGACATGGTATTCCACATCTTTGCCACTCTGAATCTCAGAGAGTACATCATCCATAAACGCTATAAAGTCAATGCGTTTCTTGCTCTTTGTTGTCTTGCCGTGAATCTGCCCGCTTGCAACTTCCAGCGCCGCAAACAGGTTCTGCGTCCCGTTTCTCTTGTACGTACTTTTTATTGCAGACGCTATTTTGCCGTTACGTGTCTTCACCACCCCTGTCTGGCGGGACAACGCTTGCATGCTCGGTTTTTCATCAACCGATATAACAATAGCATTTTCCGGCGGATTAAGATACAGCCCCACAATATCGGCAGCCTTTGCTGCAAAATCCGGATCAGTACTAATACACCAAGTTCTCAGCCTCGCAAGCTGAATACCCTCCTTCCGTAAAAAACGTTGCACGGCATCCTCCGAAGTAACTAGCGAGGCAGCCAAAGTAGGACCGTCCCACCTTGTTAAACCGTTTGGAGGAGTCTCGTCCAACTTCTCAAGAACCCGCTTCTGCCATTCGCTACCGTATGTTACGGGTTTGCCGGACCTAGGCGAATCCAAAAGACCCTTGATCCCGCTTTCCACGAAACGATTCCGCCATTTTATTATTACATCTTTCTGCTCGCCAAGGTCAGCGGCAATATCCATTATTCGCTTCCCCACTACACAGCCCAAAACCATTTGCGCTCTTCGCACAAACCGCCTTTCCTCTTTTTGACTGTCGGCTATTTTCTCAAGCTCCATACGCGTCTTCGGATCACAAGCAACCAATTTAGCAACACGTGGCATAATTACCTCACCATATATTCGGGGCTGTTCAAACTCTTTATATGCGAAATTATACCCCTATAACAAATAAAATAAATAGGTATTGAAATTATTGCGGTTAAACACTAGGATGTTCTAGTTCCCGTGGCTCCGTTCCAGTTACGACATCCCAAATCCGTGCGAGTCTATTTCCACTCAAACTTGCCGTCAAGACAAATGGGCGTCTCTAAAAATTATTATATTGTGTTATTTTTTGGATTTTTATTTTTTGTTATAATAAATTTGTTTTTACTAGTATTTGTGTTCTTTGCTGGTAATATTTAATTTTATGCTGGTATTAGGGCTTCTCTAAAAATTCATTTGTCCAGGCAAACGGCGATAAATGAAAATTCAAGTTTGAGTAGTTTGAACGATCTAAAATGCGTATTTTGAGTGTGGGGAAAGTGGGATTTGTTTTAGGTAATTTTTGTCGGGTTCTGATAAGGAGTCGATTTTTAATGTTGTATTTATACCGTCAGATTCTTGGATAATTA
>JAISLW010000314.1 GCA_031277105.1 Planctomycetaceae bacterium
GAAATGAATTTTTAGAGACGACCAGATATTAAACCTCGCTCATTAACGGTTGAGTACAACCGCATGCAGGCGAGACGCCCGCGATCCGTTGATGCAGGCGTTTCGCCTGCGAATCTGAAGGAACACTGGCAAGACGCCTGCGATCTGGTATTTTTTGTAACAATAAATATTTGTCCGATCTGTCCCGCTAGGGACAACATGTTGGTAGAAAAAAATGATACAAATTTTTAGCGTCCCGTTAAGGACGCAATAAAGGTTAAGGCTGTATTGACATGTTGTCCCTAGCGGGACAAATATATTTTTGACCTTGCTTTTCTACCAACATGTTGTCCCTAACGGGACAGAAATGAATTTTTAGATCCACCAGATATTAGACCTCGCTCATTAGCGGTTGAGTACAACCGCTTGCTGGCGAGACGCCTGCGATCCTAAAATGCCGGCAAGACATCAGCGATTCGTCGATCAGTCCCACTTGTCCCAACATTCTGTCCCTAGCGGGACGAATATTTATTGTTACGAAAATTATTGGTTTAGCAATTTATTTACTATTGCGAATAACGTTTCTTGTTTGAAAGGTTTTGAACAGAAGTCGTCCATTCCGCAATCAATACATTTTGTTCGGTCTTCGACGGTTGCGTTTGCGGTTAAGGCGATGATTGGCGCTCTTTTTTTTCTTTCGTCAATTACGGTTGCTTCATATTCTCTGATTAATCTTGTCGCTTCATAACCGTCCATTATCGGCATTTGGCAATCCATTAAAATCACGTCGAAAGAATCGTCTCCCTTATATCTTTCTACCGCTAATTGTCCATTGTCAACAATTTCGCACTCATGCCCGCAAGTTTTCAATAAACCCGAAATCACAACTTGATTGACCGAATTATCCTCCGCTACCAGAAACTTTAGTTGTCTCACAATATTAGATTTCTTTTTCGCTTCCTGTTTGTCAAGATGTTTTCTTTTGAAGAAATCTTGAACGCTCTGTTTGAACAGCGCCGTTAAAATTGCATCATACAACGACGATATACAAAACGGTTTTTTTACCGTTATTACTTTCAACGCCTGCGCCAACACCGGATCAATACTGTCAACCATCATCACAAGCAAAACGACCGGAATTTCCGCCGTACATTCCGTGCCGCGTATCCTGCCGATATAATCGACTATCTCAAGTTGCGTAAAACCTTCGTCCCACAAAACCAATTGAATCGGGTCATTGTCCGCTACCTCTGAGTACAATTTCATTTCGATTTCCTCTTTAGTCGATACCGGCTCAACCCGCATATTCCAATATCCAAGTTGCACCCGCAACGATTCGCGCATTACGATATTATCCGCAACAAGCAAAACATGTATATTGTCAACTCCAGGCAAGTCGCGCATTGACGTTATCGACGGCACCGGATTATCCCACATCAAATCGACTTGTTCCTGCGGCACTTTCAATAAAACCGTAAACTCGAAAGTCGTCCCTTCGCCTAATTCGCTTGACACGGTTATATCGCCGCCCATCATTCTTATAAGATGTTTAGCTATCGTCAAACCTAAACCCGTGCCGCCAAAACGCGACGTTATAGTTGTATCCGCCTGCGAATACGATTTGAACAATTTCGATAAATTCTCCTTCTCAATTCCAATCCCCGTATCCGAAATCCGAAACCGCAACAACGCATTATTACTCTTCTGTAATTCAAGACATTTAACCGAAATTCTTACTCCGCCCTTCGTTGTAAACTTGACGGCGTTTCCTGCAAAGTTGATCAATATTTGCAAAAAACGCCCGCCGTCGCCTACAACTACGCGCGGAACTCCTGGCGAAACATCAAGACAAAGTTCTAATTCCTTGTCCATAAAACGAGTCGACATTATGCTAAATAGAGATTCAATTTTGTCAAATAAATCAAATTCGCGGTGATCCAATTCTAACATCCCCGCTTCAATTTTAGAAAAGTCAAGTATATCGTTGATCAACGACAAAAGCGTTTCGCCGGATAAACAAATCATCTTGACATACTCTGCTTGTTTCTCCGTCAATTGCTCATTCGCCAATAAATTAGTCAAGCCCAAAACGCCCGTCAACGGCGCGCGGATTTCGTGACTCATGTGCGCTAGAAATTGCGATTTTGCAGTATTAGCAAGTTCGACCGACCGCACCGCTTCACGCAAGTCAGCCGTCCGCTCCGCTACCAGTTCTTCAAGTTGCGTCCGGTACTTATTGATCGCCGCTTCTTTGGCAAAAAGAGAACTCAACGTCTGAACATGCTGCTCTTCGCGTTGACGTAAATATGTCAAACAAACAAAACCGCTCAACCAAATAAAAGTTATCGTAATATAACCGGCGCAAAGTATCATAAAACGATAATAACGCAACATGTCAGAATTAACCGAAACAGAAATAATTCCGTCCATCACGCCTTCTTCAGTCATTACTTCCGTATGACGTTTAGAAAAACTATCAGTAACAAAAATAGGACGAGCAAGACGCGAAAACGTATGCCTGCCAACATACTCAATCTGAAATATCTCATTGGCAACGCCGTCTTGCAACTTGCGCATCGCCGCAGCTTCCCATTTATCCGCCATATTTTCAGCGTTAATCGGATTAGGAAAAACTAACTTAAAGGTAATACCGCTAGATTTCAGTTGCTGTAAATTGTTCATGTTCCGAATCAACGTTACGCCATCGACAAGATACAATTTCTCGCCATCGACGGTCGTCGATTCTTTTTGAGGTAAATTTAGAGATTGATTTGATTCCGCATCGCGCGAATAAACGCCGCCGCCGTCAAGAAACCATTGCCGATACATAAACAACGCCGAATCCGCCAACTGCACGCGACTATGCGCCTGATAAACATATAATTTATTTATACAAAAATAAAATCCCACCGAAACAATAACAAAGAATATTGTCCAAACTATCATCAATACCGTAAACAACCAGCGTTGAGACGATATTTTATTGCCTTCGTTTGTATTATCTTGTTTGCCAATAAACGGCGCCACTTCCGGCGGCGGAGGACTACTCAATATATCTTGCGAAAACGCCGTAGGAACTATGTGAATAGAATCACTCATTGGATTTTAAACAATTTTAAACTGTTCGCACTTAAATTAGCCATGCGATTAACGCCGCCAATCTTTTAAACGCGACCCGTAATATAATCAATTTAACCCGAAATTACCGGATTAAGATACTCCCAAATAATAAAAGTTGACAATTTGTTCATCAAATTATGTACCCGTCGATCTTTCGTAAATTGTTCGTACTTGAGTTTGCGTTTACAGTCGCATGACGATTTTTCGGACGGCAGGCTTTGACGCTTTTAAATCGCTGAATTTCAAGTACGAGCAGTATAAACACAAATTTCAAGTAAGAGCAAATATTTAACATTGTACTTTCGTAATATAGGTTACGAATAACGACTATTACGAAAAATTTTGAAATTTTTTTATAATATTAAAAATTTGTGATAATTCATGGAAATTTGTTTGGTAAATTACGTTTTGCCAATTTTTGAGGGACAAGTTGAACAGGATGGACAAACGGGACAAACGGGACAATTTTTGTTACAAAAAATTGTCAACAGGAACGCAGACGTCCCGCCTGCATGCGGTTGTACTCAACCGCTAATGATGGAGGCTTTGTAACAGTTGGGACATTAGGGACAAGCGAGACAATTTTTTATAACAAAAAATTGTTATCTAGTTTTCTAAAAAACTATTCCCTATCCCATACGCCTTAACCCTTATACTGCTCGTACTTGAAATTCAGCGATTGAAAAGCGTAAAAGCCTGCCGTCCGATAGCTAGGCAGGCGAAGGTAAACGCAAACTCAAGTGCGAACAGTTTAAAACCTGGCGTTTAAATTTTCGTGAACTGTTACAATTTCATGGGCGGTATATTATTTTTTCAATGCTGTTAAACCTGATTTCATTATAAATTTTCTTATGTGCGGGTTAAACATTGCTGGACTTTTTAGATATTTCAATTTTATATTTGCGATAATATTTTTTGTATTTTTTTTGTATTCGAGCAAGACGTTTTTGTTTGAGTTGAATGCGTTTGCTAATGCGGTTGCGCTTGCGAGTGCGAAGCTGACGCCTTCGGCAGATGTTGGGCTTATTAGTCCTGCGGCTTCGCCTGCGAGTAGAATTTGATTTTTTCCTAGATTTATTGCCGATGTTGACATTGGTCTTGTTATTAGGGCTAATTCTTTTTTTTTGATTTGGTTTGTTTTTAATCCGATTGAGTCGAGGTATGATTTTAGTTTTTCAAAATTATTTCGTGCGTTGTTTGTGATTGGTATGGCGCCGCCGATTAGTAGTTGTCCGTCTTTTGGGATTGTCCAGCAATAGAAATCAGTGATTTTTTCGTCAAAAATACCTACGTAATTATTATGGAAGTTGATATATTGCATATTTGTCGGCGGTTCTATTTTGACGTTATTGTCGTCGAACCAATCTTGGAATGCGATATATTTTTTTAATTTTGCGCTTGTCTTAAAAAAGTGATTCCTAACAGACGAGGCGCCGCCGTCTGCGCCGACTAGCCATTTAACTTTGGCGGTCTGATGTTTACCGTTTTCGCTAAAATGTATATCAATATAATTATCTTGCGTTATGTTTTCGGCGTTATTTGACAATTCGGCTTTGTGGTAAATTGCGTTCTGGCGGAAGTCGATAGACGCCGGCAAGAGAGAAAGTAACCATTGGTCAAATTTATTGCGGTTGACGTTTATGTATTGTCTGGGGTAATGTTTGATCAAATTTGATTGGGCGTCGATAATTGTAACTGCGAATGGTTGCGGATCGGCGAGAACTGATTTGGGCAAGGCGAGATCAAGTTGGGCGAGTAATTTCTGCGCTTCGGGCGCCAGAATACCGCCGCAACATTTCTGCCGTCCGTTGCTAATCAACAACACGCGCCGCCCGCTACAAACAAGACGCGCCAACGTCGCCCCAGCGGGACCGCCGCCAATTATTCCAATATCATACATTGCAATCATCAAAATTTTTAAACTGTTCGTACTCTAATTTGCCATTACCGCCGTCTGCTTAATTATTAGACAAATACTATAGTTACAATTTTTTTAAAATAATTCCGAATTAAAAAATCCGTATTCCGAATTAAAAACAGCCGTTAAAATTTCCGTGAACTGTTACAAAAATATTATCTATTATCCCTACAATATAGACAATTACCTGCGCTGATAAAAAAGAGGTTCATTTTATGTTTTTATTTTAATTTGCCTGTGTAATCGTTGTTTTTGGAATCATTATTTTAATTTGTACAAAAGTAATAATCATAAAATTTGTTCATAATAAAAAATTATTTTGGTAATAGCGATAAATTACCGAATTGACGTGAACGGTTTATAAGAAATCGTACTTGAATTTTAACGCATATTTAAACTGTTCGTATTTGAGTTTAGGTTTATACAGATCGTACTTGAAATTCAGCGATTTAAAAGCGTAAAAGCCTGCCGTCCGATAGCTAGGCAGGCGGCGGTAAACGCAAACTCAAGTGCGAACAGTTTATATCTGTTGCCTAGTTATTGGGCGGCGGATTTTTTGGCTTTTAATTTGCGGAAATTCAAGTGCGAGCGGCATAATAGACCGTAGGGTATCTCTAAAAATTCATTTGTTTAGGTAGGCGGCTAAAAAAATTAAACACTGTGCCGAAACGCCGCATTACGGTTTACAACATCAATAAACTTTAATATTTCTCACGTCTAAAATAGACTTATTTTAAACTTTATGAATTATTAAAATTTATCGATAGTATAAACTCCATTGCGACCCAAAAAATAAACACAGTGGCGAAACATCGCCTACCTTTTTGTAAAAAAATG
>JAISLW010000315.1 GCA_031277105.1 Planctomycetaceae bacterium
CGCCTGCGATCCGGTATTTTTTGTAACAATAAATATTTGTCCGATCTGTCCCGTTAGGGACAACATGTTGGTAGAAAAAAATGATACAAATTTTTAGCGTCCCGTTAAGGACGCAATAAAAAAGGTTAAGGTTGTATTTACATGTTGTCCCTAGCGGGACAAATATATTTTTGACCTTGCTTTTCTACCAACATGTTGTCCCTAGCGGGACAGAAATGAATTTTTAGAGACGCCCGCGATCCTGGGATGCAGGCGTGACGCCTGCAAATCTGAAGAAACACCAGACGAAATGTTTGCGATTCTGAAGCGCCTGCGATCCTAAAATGCAGGCGAGACCAACGGATCGCGGGCGTCCCGCCTGCACTTTGCCGAAAGGCCAACAAAAAGGCGCTTGAGATCAAAAAACCGCTCATTAGCGGTTGAGTACAACCGCTTGCAGGCGAGACGCCCGCGATCCGACTTTTTTGTAACAATAAATATTTGTCCCTAACGGGACAGAAATGAATTTTTAGAAACGCCCTATTATAATTGTCTTTTTGATTTAAAATATTTTAAAAAATTTATTCTCTGCGTTCTCTGCGGTTAAATAAAAACTTCTCTGCGGTGCAATTAAAGACCTGTTATTTGAAGTTGCCTTCTTGAAGTAATAGGAATATTGTATAAAATTGTAGTTTTGTCCGTCATGTTGAAAACTAGATATTATAATTTACTTGATGTTTTTAAACTAATTCAATACCCGATCAAAATTGCCGAATGACGGATATACAAACAGTTATAAAAACAAATATAAAATTTTTATAACAGCTCGCGAAAATTTTGTTTATTAAATTACATTTTGGTAATTTTTGAGGGACAAGCAAAACATTAGGAACAAATGAGACAATTTTTTTATAACAAAAAACTTTTATCCAGTTTTCTAAAAAACTACTCCCTACCCCCTACTCGCTATCCCCTAAAATCTTCGCTGAAATTTCCGTGAACAGTTACAAATTTTTTTAAGAAATAATTTTTTTATTACAAAATTTTTTACTAGATCAAAAAATTATTTCTTGCAAATCTATTTTGTCCCTCAATTCAATTTGCCCTCAATTTTAATTTATCCTGAAATTTAATTTGCCCTAAAATTTAATTTATCCTAAAACTCGCTTCGGTAATTTATTCAACATAAAACCGTGAACGATTACAAAATAATTTCAATTACCTAACACTAACGCACAAACGATATGTCAAACGCCCCCATAAACCCAGACCAAAATCTGAATCAAAATATCAACCAAAATTCCACATCAAACTCAAACATGTCGTCAATCACTCTCACTCCGCCTGCCGCTAATTTTGACCCTTGTTCGAGCATGATTACAAACCAAAGCACAACGGCTATATTTTGCCCGCAATGCAACACGCAATTATCATCTACAAACGATAGAATATGCCGTAAATGCGGTAGGAATTTTTACGAACCCTGTCTAAGCTGCCAATCCCTAAACCCATTTTGGCTGCGTCAATGCCGCGCCTGCGGTATCGATTTGCCCTCCTTGAAAAAACAACTACTCGCAACCCTTAACGGACAAAAACAACAAATATTAAAATACCGCGAAACCTACGGACACGATAAAACCTTGCCGCTACTAAAATATATGTCAACAATCACTCACCCCGAATTTACGCAATTCCGCGAATGGGCAAAAAGCATGACGGCGCTAATCCAAAAAGAACGTAAAGAAATCCGAACTTATGTTGAAAACGTCCGCACACAAGCCAACGCCGCCATGACCGCCCAAAAATACGATAAAGTTCAACAAATACTCGAACAAGTACCACGCCAATTACTTGACGATAACTTCCGAAAACAATACGTCGAAGCCGGCGAAATTTTGACCGAAGTCGATTCACTCGTCCGCGAAATCCGTAACGCAATCGCAACAAAACAATATAGCCAACTACTCGCATGCGTCCAACGCTACCTCGAACTAAAAGCAAACGACCCCGAAGCAAAAAATTTACAACAAAAAATAGAAAAATTAACAACGGTTACAACACAACAAGGCATGAAACTCCGCCGAATACCCTCCGGCAGATTCTACATGGGCTCGCACGATTCCGATGAATTTTTACGCAACAACGAACACCCGCAACACCGCGTACTAATAACAAAAAATTTATTCGTCGGCGTTTACCCAGTTACACAAAAAGATTTTCTCGAAATAATGGAGTACAATCCCAGCGCCGCATCCGATAAAGAACTCAGCCCCGTCGATAGCGTGTCATGGTTCTCAGCAATAGAATTTTGCAACAAAATAAGCACAACCGAAGCGCTACAACCCTATTATGAATTGAGCAAAATAAAACGCAGACCAAACGGCATAATAGAATCCGCAGAAGTAACATTACTAAACGGCGACGGATTTAGATTACTTTCGGAAGCAGAATGGGAATACGCCTGCCGCGCCGGAAGCATCACGCCTTGGTACTTCGGCGACCAAGTAATCGACGTAAACGAACACGCATGGTTCTTCGATAACTCATCGTCCGAAACGCACCCAGTCGGCGAAAAAAAACCTAACGCTTGGGGTATCTTTGATATGCACGGCAACATAATGGAATGGTGCTACGACTGGTACGGCGAATTTTATTACCAAACTTGCCAAGACGAAATCGAAAACCCACAAGGTCCAAACGACGGTACCGCAAAAGTATTACGCGGCGGCGCATGGCAATTCGGCGCCGAAGCGACACGCAGCGCTTACCGTAACAGCAGCGCACCCGAAGCAATTTCAAGCGTAATAGGATTCAGAATTTGCCGAAACGCACAAGACGACGGAATAATAAACGGCGGCTAAATTCAAACACGTCAAATAAAATTATCGTAAATGTTCACGGAAATTTTGACAGGTAATTATGTATTGCAAATTGTGAAAAACGAATGAGATAATTTTTTGTAACAAAAAATTGAGAAGAAACGCAGGCGTCGCGCCTGCAATTTGCCAGAATGCAAACAAAAAAATTGGTTGAGATATAAGATCGCTCAACAGCGGTTGAGTACAACCGCATGCAGGCGAGACGCCCGCGATCCTGAAATGCAGACGAGACGCCCGCGATCCTGTTGCTGATTTTTTGTAACAAAAAACTACTCCTCTAAATTTCTAAAAACTACACTCTATCACCTACCTCATAAAACGTAGCGTTTAAATTTTCGTGAACGGTTACAAATTATTCATATTCAATTTTCATGCAAACAAAATTATGGCATATATTCCTTTAATTATTTCGATGTTAATTTTACTATGTTTTTCAGCGTTTTTTTCACTTAGCGAAGCGTCTTATTTTTCACTCAGCCGCTCCGACCGCACTAAACTCCAAGCCGGACGCGGCGTCGCACAACTTGCCGCAAAATTGATATTAAAACCCGAAAGATTACTTAACTCAATCTTATTAGGCAATTTGATCGCTAATTTATTGATCTTCACGATTTCTACATCAATTACATTTACGTTACAAAAATCCGGTCGCTCCGAATTAGCGGTCGGCTTTGCGTTTTCCGTAATATTCGGCGTGATCTTATTTGGCGAAGTATTGCCGAAAGTATTAGGCGTAATAGTTCCGCGATTCTTTGCGACGCTGACCGCAATTCCGCTCTCAATAATCGTCCGCCTACTGCGACCGGTCATTCCCGTTTTAAGTCTTATCAATTTATTATCACGCCGAATTTTTGTACCGAAATTCAAGGCGGAAGAAAATATTCGAGTTAGCGATCTTGAACTTGCCGTAGAATTATCGCGCGAAGATCAAACGTTGCTACGCAGCGAACAACGCGTAATCCAAAATATCGTCTCCTTGTCCGATATGCAAGCCGAAGAACTAATGTCGCCTCGATCTTTGTTGCGTTGTTTTTCGCCGGATGTTATGTTAAGCGACGTTTTGGTATCTTTTCACGGCAAGACGCCGCGCAGCGGATATTGTTTTTTGACGGAACCGGATTCGGACGAAATAGTTGCCGCAATTAGTTTAGACGGATTACTGGCGTACTCCGACGGCGAATGGCGCAAACAAACAGAAGACGTAATTTATGTTCCCTGGAACGTAAGCGTCGCGGTAGTATTTGAACAATTGCAAAATTGTAATTGTAACGTCGCGGTAGTAATAAATGAGTTTGGCGAAACAATAGGAATCTTAACATTAGACGAAATTATAGAAACAATATTTACACGCAGGCAAGGACGAAGCCGCAGGTTAATAGGAAGATTTGAAATTGAAAGAGTAAACAATACAACATGGGCAGTAAATGAATTGACCAGTTTGAGATCAATTAGACGAAAATTTAATTTGTCATTTGATAAATACTCAAGCGTAACCGTCGGCGGTTTATTACGCGAAATATTGGAACGCTTCCCGCGAACCGGTGATATTTGTATTATTGACAATTATGAATTGAGAGTAATTGACGTAATGGAAGATTACCATCTGATCGCACACCTACACAAATTGTAACTATTCACGAAAATTTAAAAGGGCATCTCTAAAATTCATTTTTTTGCAAAAAGGTAGGCGGCGTTTCGCCCAGTGTTTAATTTTGGGCCGCATTACGGTTTACGTCATCAATAAATTTTAATATTTCGCACGTCTAAAATAAACATATTTTAGGCTTTATGAATTATTAAAATTTATTGGTATCATAAACT
>JAISLW010000332.1 GCA_031277105.1 Planctomycetaceae bacterium
AAATATTGCCGGAGCAAATAATATTATTTGGCTCTTATGCAAGAGGAGAAAATAGAGACAATAGCGATATGGATATTTTAATCGTAATTAAAAATTTAACAAACGAAAGAAAAATAACCGGCGACTTATACAAAGAACTATTAAACAATAATATATCCACACCTATCGATTTCATCGCCGTCGATTACGATAAATATAATAAATTAAAAAATAAAAACGGATATATCTATAAAACTATAAATAAAGAAGGAAAAATATTGTATGGAAAATGATTATGAGTCAACAGCAAGCGAAAAGGGCGCACCCGTTGCCAACAAAAGCGTTTTTATTTTACAGTTATATTTTGTTTGCGTATTGTTTTTTAACCATTAACCGACATAAAAAATTAGGTAATGAGGTTTGTTTTGTTGGAGTTTTGTTGCTACTGATGTTGTTAAGTTAAGAAAAATTAGATGAAAATGAGGTTTGAAAATCGGGAACTAAAGCAAAATGGAATTTCTAAAATTTCATTTGCTCAAGGATCGCGGGCGTCTCGCCTGCAAGCGGTTGTACTCAACCGCAAATGAGCGAGGTTTACATCTCAACAATCTTTTTGTTTGACTTTCGGCAAATTGCAGGTGAGACGCCTGCGATCCATTGGTCAGTGGATCGATTTTTTTGTCCACTGATTACGCAGATTAGAAAGGGGTATCTTTAAAAATTCATTTTTTTGTAAAAAGGTAGGCGATGTTTCGCCGAAACATCGCAATGGAGTTTATACTACCAGTAAATTTTAATAATTCATAAAGCCTAAAATATGCATATTTTAGACGTGCGAAATATTAAAGTTTATTGATGTCGTAAACCGTAATGCGGCGTTTCGGCACAGTGTTTAATTTTTTTAGCCGCTTACCTAGACAAATGAATTTTTAGAGACGCCCATACGTACCGTACTTGCAATTCAGCAATTTAAAAACGTACAAGCCTGCCGTCCGAAAACTAGGCAGGCGAAATTAAACGCAAATGAAAATACAGCTTAAAACCCTAGAAATACAAAAAAATTAGACGAAATAGTTTTCCAATATATAAATCATACCCGAATCTCAACAAGTCAAAATTAAATCCAATACGTCGTCAATTGTTTTTTGGTCGTTTAATCGTACTTCATCCAAACCAAGAGTAAACGATACCGATAAAAATTCGGGATACTTACTCGATAATCCATTGCAAATCCGTTGAAATTCCGCAGGCTCAATACCAAACGCATAAAGCGGCGAAACACACGGCATCTCGAAATCGCCGCCCATCATTTCCCGTACAGTAAACGAACTGCGTTTCGTCAACTGACCCATTAAATACAATCCATAAAGAACAACTAAATTATGCGGCACAACCGGTAAACGAGTTAGCGATCTTACTTGTTTACCCTTCATCCCCAAACGTACAAGAGGAACATCGCCAACGCTAAGCGGTGAATTTTTGAACAGGTTATTTAACGACGATAAAGCGCTTTTTCGTGTTCCAAGCGATGAAACGGCATTGGATAAAGTTGTGTCTAACTCTTCTATGTCAACCGTCTTATTTAGACTAGCATGGCAAACAAACCACTTTATAAGCGAAGAATAATTGACAAGCCCCATCCAAATAAAATACCAGAGAATCAAACTATCAAAACCGTATTTTTCTGCTACATCTAGTAACTTGGTAGGCTTGATTGCAATTCCATCTTGCGTAAGTTTTGCTTCCCGGAACCAATATGGCGCAGATTGAATCATATTTTTTCCAAGTAAAGTAGTGGAGCGAAAATCTTCTCGCTTTTGCGATAATTCGGCAATCCATTCTGGTTTTAAGCCGAAAGTTTGATAATTACCAGCGCCTGAAATACTCATTTTGATACCTTTTGAGTTTCGTTTTGAATGAAATCGTAAACAACCATTATCTTGTTCGTTGCATTGGAGGCAATGAACGCATTTTATTTCGTCGACATGAATCTGCGGCAAAAAGGTTAATGCCCCATGTGGGCATTCCGTCTGACACACTTTACATGCGACGCAACTAACTGTTTTGTAAATTATACGATATAAATGTGAAACAAGTTTTTTATCCGGTTTATCCTGTGAAAATTGAAAAATGATTTGCTCGGAGTATTGTTGTGTTTTAATTGATATATTGATTTTTCCGTGTTTGGCAGTATAGCATATCCAATCCGAAGACGAATTATAAGGTAATTTAATCAACTCATTATTCGCCTTTTCAATTCTTCCGAATATTTTTAACCATTCGAGAACCGTTTTATGTTTATCAAAAGGAAGCGTAAAAAATAGCAGCGAATTTTTTTGTTCGGAAATTGGAATGTCAAGCGTCTCTTTTAGAAAAACGCCATTGTTTCTAGCGTGCCAGCCGCCATGATAAACAAAATTGTTGGCGTCGTTTTCTGATGAAAACTTGCGATTAGACGAATCAATTATCTCTTTTACAAATGGGGCTATTTCCTCTTTATACAATCTTTGGCAAAAATTTGTATGGCGATCACTCGACATTGGACAGAGAATACAACCGACGCGTTGCAATCCCTTTTTATATGCTTCATTGACAATTAAATCTCGTTGAAAGATGTAGAGCCATAATTCGTGAGCCGACCATTCTAGAATTGGCATTGCTTGAATTTGGCTATTGTTTTTTTTGCCGTCGCCTATATCGTCGTATTCGCTACGGCGTAAACTCTCATCGCCGCGCACACCTACAAAACAAAGGAATTTAGACGTTAAATTAGAATCTGATATTAAGGGTTTTCTCAATTCTAGTATTGCCGGCGAGCTTTTGTGTACGCTACAACACCAACGCAAAACGCGACTCGGCGGTCCGAAAAATTTCCAATTTTCGATAGCGGATTTTTCAGATTTTACGCTTATAAATCTTCGGTCTGGATATTGTTGTTGAATTTTTTCCCATACTTTGTAAGTATCGGGTAATTCCATATCCGTGTCGCTAAATACAACAGGAACATGTAACGGTAAAACGCGATGGCAAAGATCAAGCAAAACAACCGAATCTTTACCGCCGCTAAAAGCAATGTAAGAAATACTATTGGGGTATTGAACAAACATTTCTTTGATGCGTTTGAGCGTATCAAAAACAAGCGCATCCATTATTTCAATGTTAGATTTATCTTGCAGCATTTTTGCAACATTAACAGGATGCAGTTTTTTTTTACCATCAAAGAAGTATGTGGCGGTAATTGGTTTATCGTGTTCGATTTTGTCAAGTTGAGCAACTTTTTCGCCGTTTGACCAAAAGACATTTTTTAGCGCCCACATCAGCGGCGCAGCTTCGCCTTTGTCATATCGGAAATGTTGATCGAATTGCAGAAATTCAAGTTCGTCGGCAAAGACCGGACGAATTTCGTTAGCGACAAACTTTCCCGTTTGCGTCGTCAATTTATAACCGTGAGTGTTTTGGTCCCAAATATAGGAATACATTTATTCTTTATCAGGTGATATGATGAAAATATTATTTTTCCAGATTCTATTGGCGGCGTTATTATAATGTTGTTCTATTACATTACGGAATGTTCGCATATCTGGAAGTGAATATGTTTCATTGAAATTTGTTTTATATAAAAGCGACAAAACTATGTGCAATGCCTCTTGTGTTATTTTTAAGTTGGCGGTTTCGAGTTTATCGATTGCTTCACGAATTTTTTCGCTCAAATTATCGGGAAGGTGATTTTCTGCTAATTGAAAACACATGGTGTCGTTATTTATAGTTGCAATTATGTTCGGCATATTCTCTTTAATTACTGCCGTTAATAATTCTTTATTCAATGCCGGAATATTTTCAATGATTTCATAATCGGCGGCGCAAGATTTCTCTTCAATAATTTTGTCGATATTCTGCGTCAACTTTGCAACCACGACTTCTCGTCTTACGTCAACTGGACGCGTAAATCTAGTTTTATCCTTGTGCGGCATAAACCAAGCGCTTTGATATGCTTCAAGTGGATAATGTAATTTTCCTAAAAACGCTTCAAAATCCTCTATTTTGTTCGACAAGTTTCTGACTCTTAAATTGTATTTATCACGTAAAGCGTCAAGTGAAAAACATCCAAAAGATTTAATCCATGCTTCGGCGGTGTTTTCAATTTCGTCCCGCGTCTCTTTATCTGCAACCTGTTCACAAAATAAATATACGCCGTCTTGACGTTTAAACATTTCTTTTTTTATCTCGTCAAGATCGCTTTGATCGGGTTGATAGCCGATTTTTCCTTCGACCAAGCGTAACGCATTCGGTTCAAAGGAAAAACCATTAGGATATTTTTCGATAATTTGTTGTTTTAATTGTTTACTTGTCATTTGAATAATATGCAATCGCTATATTTATATTCTTCAATTTTGGCGCGTAAATCTTCAACGGTACAGTCCAATGTTTCCGCCATACATTTTAGACAAACTAAAGCGTCGTCGGGTTGATTACGGTTAATAATTTTTTTATTCAACGCCTTCGTGTCTTTGTCGATGGGGTTTTCGCAAAAGCGGCATTTGAGTAGTTTTTTTGCCACGTTATTTTATTTTAATTTCTTCAAAAGTTTTTCCGGCATATTCGTTTGGATCGAGTATGCCGAGTTGGCGTCTAATGATTTGTCTCATTTGGAAAGCGTGCCGGAGACAGTACATTTGAAATTCGCCGCCGTTGACGTATTCAGGTTTTGTCCAATGCGGAAAAAATAATTTTAAGTAAGCGGTGCAAAGCCGTAAAACCGCTTCTTTATCACGCGTATCAATACTTTGCGGATATTCCACTATTTCTTCAACAACGCTACGATAACATATACATTCGGATTGATCGCGTAGCAAATGCATTATTTCGGTAAAATATTCGCTGTTCAAAGCCCAATTTTTTATTTTAAGTTCTTCGTTCATACGCGGTATATTTTTACCTTGAATAAAACCATGAAAACGATCAAGAAGCGCCGACTCTTGAAAAATTACGGGCAATGTTTGAAACATATTTTGCGATATATCCATTTGATCGCGTGGAATGTTGCCGAGCAGAAGGATTCCGGCGGTTCCTGTAATTTTAACGTTGCCAAAATTTACAAAGCCGGATTCAGCATAATTCTTGAGCAAGCCTTGCACTTCTTTGTCGTCAAATTCGATAGATTGTAATTCGTCCATTGCAACGAAATCACAATATGAAACTAAACCTGCTTTTTGCGCTGCCATATCATAGAATAATTTTGCCCGTGTTAATTTACCGTTTACGAGCCAACCGTGCTTACCGATGTTGCCGAAAAGATATGATTTACCGGTGCCTTTAGGAGCAAGTTCAATTAAATTTACGCGCGGTTCGATAAATGGTAAAAGACGTGTTAAAAGCGTATGTTTTGCCGTCCAATTTGCGTATCCATCAGGATTATAATCAATCGCTCCGAGTAAAATATCCATCCATTCTTCGGTAGAGAATTGTTTACGAGCCTCGCGATACGCATCAAGTGAAATTTCATAAGGACAAAAATTTTTGTATTCTAAAAGCGTAATATGTCCCTTACCGTCAAAAGAATCTTCCGGCGGACAATAACCAAGTTTAACTAATCCCCAACCGCCGGATTTATGCAAAATCTCATTATTAATACGACGCCAAACATAATCCTCAACAAGCGTATCTTTATGGCTGATTCCAAGATCAGATAACTCGAATGAATAATGATTTTTTTTAATATTCAATTGAATATCGACTTTCGCAAGGAACTTTTTGGACTCGCCGGTATGACGGGCGGAATCAAGGATAGCGGTTTTTTGATCGCGGCGCGGAATAATATCGGCAATATATCTGCTTAACTCTTCCTTATCGTTAATACGTCCATCAGCGCCCGCTTTGCGTTTAAGTATCCAATCGCGCAAAAAAGATGGAACGGCGGCAGCGTGAAATGTCGCCATCACTTCCTGGTCTTTATAAACTGTTGTATCGGGAAAAACTTCCCTGAGCTTTTCAATGTTATACATTTAAATATCGAAATCGTCTTTTTCTTTGATTTGTTGTTTAATTGGCGTTTGTGCAGTTGCTTGATTATCGGGTATTGTATGTTTACTGAATATGATAAATGGCACGAGTGTTTCTTCCGGCGTGTAGCCGCCGTGAACTTCGTATTGTTTACCGCCTTGTTTGGGTAAGCGATTGTAACCGCGTACAACACAATAATTCCCGTCAAGCGTTTCAATAAATTCATCAGGACAACGTTTGCCTTCGGGACGTTTAATGTATCTCCAGTCATCAGGTTTATCGGCGAACGGATTGTCCAGCGTTTTTATGAGTTCTAAATCATTCGCTAGCACGGCGAGACGCGATGCTCCGTGATCTGCCGTCAAAATTATACGGTCATACTTGTCGATGTTTTGCGCAATAACTCTGAAAACTTGCGGCAAAATCTCATCCAATACTTCGACAATATTTTCATAATATTCCGTTTGTTCATTCTTTTTTGCTCCGTTATGGACAATATTATCAAGTGTTTTAATTTCCGGTAAAATCGTCCCGTTAATTTCAATTTTGTTAAATTTAGTCGAAGTCGGCAA
Organism: Planctomycetaceae bacterium; assembly: GCA_031277105.1. GTDB lineage: Bacteria > Planctomycetota > Planctomycetia > Pirellulales > Thermoguttaceae > WRKP01. The sequence continues at coordinate 6,552 of JAISLW010000332.1, forward strand.
ATTGACTGACGCAATGTTATGACGCTCAATATTCAATCCGTTTTCTTTTGATTGAGTAACAATGAAAGGTAAATATTCTACGCCTATCGCATCGACGACAAGCAAAGCATTCTTGGGATCTTTGGCAAATGGTATCAATTGCTCGTTACGAGAACTGATGTTATTAAATTTTATATCAAATGCACTCTGGCAAAATTCTTTTGTAACATGATTAAAAATTTTCAATTTACGATATTTATTAAAGTAATCAGTCAAATCGGTATTACCAAAATCGTAGTCTGCAAGATATGCTTTCAACGCAGGATAATTTTCAGTTATTTCATTGGGAACAACTGGATATTGACAGCTACTAACGCGGCGTAGTAATTCGCCATGTTCTATTTTAGTATCGTTGTTCAGCCATGATAAAATTTCGTTTAAGGGGTTATTTTTGACTTGTTCGATGAATTGGATTATCAATGAATTTGCCTGATTCTTATCAAGTTCTTTTAATGCAGTTTGGCGTTCTTTGGCGAATTTTTTATTTTTTAAATTAGCGACTGCCGCATCAACAACGTAAAGTTTATGAAAATTATCTATTGAAATTTGCGGCAATGTTAGAACGTGATACAAATAAGAATCCTCTGGAATAGATTTACATAATATCCATAGTAAGACATTTTTATTGTCGTTATTATTTGTGCGGTTAAAATGAGAAAATACAGATCGTGTTAAAGTCGCAACGCCATCGGGAAAAAATGATTCTTGTAATATTGTAATTGCCGTTCCATTTTTCGATTTTACTTTATCGAATATCCAATTAAGCGTCGATTCCGGTAACTGATCATCAACGCCATAAAACCCCCGCATAAAATCACCGAGCGAATGAATTTGGTGAACGTTTCTACTCAAACCTGCCGCAGGTCTATTATCAAATGGAAAGGCTATCGTGATTTGTACGTCAGGCGTAGGATTAGGAAAGTTACCAATCTTATCTATAAAACCCTTGAAAGATTTACAAACCGGCGGTTTAATTTCAAGCCAGTTTTTACCCACAAGAATAACTTCAAGATTTGTCGTTTGTTGCTCGCCATCAATGAAAACAAACTGTTTACCTGACAATTACTGTCTATGAAGATTTTAATTCTGCAAAATAAGACTCTAACATTTCATCGCATATTGTTAGAAGTTCACTCTTTTTTGTGTCGTCAATATTTTTCCAAACGGTCTCATCAATCTGAATAAAGCCGAGCGTTTTTGTATGACGCATAAGATTCATTTCCTCAAAAACTTTGAATGGATTTGATAAAATATTTTTTATTACTTCATTGTTTGTATAATTGCCTTTTGAGTAAATACTCTGTTTTTCTACAATCAATCCGTCTTTTCTGCGTTGTTCATAAAAATTACGAAAATAAATAGCAATATCTTCTAATCTTACAATTCCTTTTTCATTTGCATTTGTTAAAAAAGCTTTCAAAAAAACAGGCTTGTAAGAATATGTCATATTCATCTTTTTAACAAAATCTAAAAATATTTCATAACGGTTATTGTCCGTAATAAAAGTCCAACCGAATTTCTCAACTGCTTTTTCAACTGTTTCTTTTTTAAAATAATTAAATGTCCGGTGTTCGCTAATCGGGATAGATAAATCTGGGATAAGTTCACCGCTTTTAATTTTATCGGCTATTGATGCACTTTGCACATTCACTTGTCGAACAAATTCCATTTGGCTTATCATTCCCTTCGCTTCCTCTTGCCAATTAAAAAGATCAATTACTTCGTAATCGAATGCGTCAATAGGATAGTCAATCAAAACATCCGGTTTTTCGCCTCGTCGATACAATTCCTCGTCAATTTTCCTCTCAACTTCAGATGCAAACACCAATCCGCCATGTTGATATGTTCCCAATTTCGCAATACGATGTAAAGAATACGGAGTATTAAATTGATTTGCATTATCAACAAAGTCAAAAACCATTAAACATTCCTTGTCTTTGGAAAGACGCATTCCACGCCCTAATTGTTGCAAATACAATAACTTCGACATAGTAGGTCTCGCCATAAATAATACTTCTGTTTGCGGACAATCCCAACCTTCATTGAGTAAATCGCAAGCACAAAGAACCTTGATTTTACCTTCGGCAAAGTCAAACAACACTTCCGTTCGCTTGGATGTTTTCATTTTGCCAGAAACTAATTCAGCTTTTATTCCTTCTTGTTGAAAGAGAGCAACAACTTCTTCGGCGTGTTTTATTGAAACGCAAAATACTACAGTCCGCTTGTTTTTGACAAACTTTGACCAAGTTTCAACTATAAGCCGATTACGTTCTGGAACGAAAATTTTGTCTTCCAAGTCTCGCGAATTGTATTGAATGCTGTTGTATCGAACTTTTGTTAGATCGATATTTGTACGTATTCGTAAACATCGCACCGGTACTAATTCGCCAATTTCTACTGCTGTTTTCAAGTCAAGTTTATGAGCGGTTTTTTTGAAAACAGAAAGAATATCCAAATCGTCTGCACGTTCCGGCGTTGCTGTTAGTCCAAGCGTAAATTCTGGATTGAAAAAAGATAAAATCTTTTGGTAAGTATCTGCCGTTGCGTGATGCGCCTCGTCAATTATTAAATAACCAAAATCGTTTGCCGAAAATAAATCTATATTTAATGCAACGCTCTGAATACTACCACAGACAATATCCGAATCTTTTTCTCTCTTATTTTCCATAAAAAATCCAACAGTTTTGTCTGGACAAAGAAGATAGAAACTTTCGGCGGCTTGTTCTACGAGTTCTTTTGTGTGAGCAAGAAACAATACTTTTTTGCCAACGCTTTTAGCGTCCAATATAGCAGTTATTGTTTTTCCTGTTCCAGTTGCGTGGTAAAGCAGCGCAATTGTTTCATGATTTTGCCGCATCTCGGCAAGTTTTTTTAATGCGTCTCGTTGATGTTCGCGCAATTCCAGTTGTGAAGCGTCAAACGTCCTGCCGCGTTGTGTCGGTAAATAATCTTCAATATACATGAATTGCGGATGGTTACCGAGAAACAACCGTAATTCGTCCTTTACCGTTTCAGGTTGTTCTTGCAATTGTTTTACCGCCCAACGATAAACAGACCAGCCAAGAAAAATCATACTGTTTTGACGTAACAGATCATCTTGAAATTTACCCGAAGACACAACGTTTTTATGATGCGATGCTTCATCGTCAATTTCAAATGCGATACGTTGACGACCATTGTCTAACACAAAATCGGCAAAACGATTATCCTGATAAATATCAAAAAAAGGAAATTGCGGACAAAGAAACTCAGCTTTGTCCGCGCCGAATGTCTCACTGAAAAGATTAACAAATTGATATTCCGGCGGAGTTAAACTCCTAGCGTTTTTATTCCGTTTCAATTAACCAAAGCCTTTTTTCAAAGCCTCCTAATTTTTCTTTTTTTTCGATACGAATTTTTTCAAATTCGTCAAGAGAGATACTACGGTGACGTAATATTGCGAGCAACACTTCAATAACATCTGCAAGTTCTTCTACCGTATCATCTTTGACAAACTCGTTGACTTCCTCTAATAGTTTGTCTCGTAATGCACTTCTATATTCGATTTCATTTAAAACACGAATATTAGCAGTTTTACCAGTTATTTTAATTACTTCTGGTATTTTATCACGGACAAGTTTGTCGTATGTAGTTTTTGTCATAATTTTAATATCATAAGAAACTAATTGCGTCGCTGCCTGTTTCAAATATGGCTATAATTCCGTTTTTACGAAATTTTTTAAGAGTTTCGTAAATTGTATTTGAAAATTGTTCTTTACGTTTTTGAAAGTATTGTTCGAATTGCGTATCATTGGCGTTTAATAATTTTTGGAGTACGAGCGCTGCAAAAGTTTTTCCGGTTCCAAATGCGCCGGTAAGCCAGACAGGTTTTTTGCCGCCGTCCATTTGTTTGAGCAATGCTTGCAAGAATTTTACAAAAGACTCGTGCGGATAAAAATCGAGCCACTTTTCCGGCGATGCGATTAAACATTCCCGCCGCATGATCGGATTGTAAGTTTCGTCAATTGTGAAAAAATCTTTATAATATTTTTGTGCCATTTTTAATACATGCCTTGTAATCTACTTGCAATCTAAATCTAAACTGCAATACATTGAAAATATACGTATCGTACTTAAAACGTATCAATATAAAAGCGTCAAAGCCTGCCGTCCGAAAACTAGGCAGACGACGCTAAACGCAGTGCGTGAAAATAAATTTGATCAATTTTTTATATTTTTGATAAATTGAATAAACAATTTTTGACGTAAATTTTCGCAAATAATATCAATTTTCAAAAACTTGTAAAGACCAATTTGATCAATAACTTGTTTTCGCATACTGCCGGAGCGGTTGTACTTGTTAGTCTCGGCTATACTTTTTTATCTCAAAAGATTTTTTTAGGGACAAGTGGGACAAGGCAACTGTTCGCAATCGTCAAAGTATCGTCTTCGCCAACGGATCGCGGGCGTCTCGTCTGCACTTTGCCGCAAGGCAAACAAAAAGCCGGTTGAGACCTAAACCTCGCTCATCGGCGGTTGAGTACAACCGCTTGCAGGCGAGACGCCCGCGATCCTGCGGCGAAGACGATCCTTTAGCGTCTGCATTTCTTTTTTTTGCAGGCGAGACGCTTGCGATCCTGTGGCGAAGACGATTCTTTCACGCCTGCATTTCTTTTTTTTGCAGGCGAGACGCCTGCGATCCTTTGGTCTGTGAATCACTTTAAAAACGATCACAGATTGCACAGATTAGAAAGATTTTTTTTAGGGACAAGTGGGACAGGAGGGACAAGTGGGACAAGGCAACTGTTCGCAATCGTCAAAGTATCGTCTTCGCCAACGGATCGCGGGCGTCTCGCCTGCACGTTGCCGATAGGCAAACAAAAAGCCGGTTGAGACCTAAACCTCGCTCATTGGCGGTTGAGTACAACCGCTTGCAGGCGAGACGCCCGCGATCCTGCGGCGAAGACGATCCTTTAGCGTCTGCATTTCTTTTTTTTGCAGGCGAGACGCCTGCAATCCTTTGGTCTGAATCACTTTAAAAACGATCCACAGATTGCACAGATTAGAAAGAGGGTATCTCTAAAAATTCATTTTTTTGCAAAAAGGTAGGCGATGTTTCGCCACTGTGTTTATTTTTTGAGCCGCAATGGAGTTTATACTATCAATAAATTTTAATATTTCACAACGTTT
>JAISLW010000349.1 GCA_031277105.1 Planctomycetaceae bacterium
GTTTTAAAAAAATTTGATCAACAGATTACATGGATTAGAAGGATTATTTTAGGGACAAGTGGGACAATGTTGCTAAACTTTGATTTTATGATTATTGTAATTTTATACAAATCACACAATCACAATAATCACACAAATCATAGTTCAGATAACTTGCAGGCGAGATGGCTGCGATTCTGTTGACAATTTTTGTAACAAAAAATCTTTCTAATCTGATGATCGCTTTTAAAATGCTCCGCCGATTAGAAAGATTATTCAAGATTAGTAAGTTCTAAAAATAAATCTATCTAGTTGTATTTACGTAATCCATTTTATTTTTAATTCAGGTCTTGGCGGTATTTTTTGGTAGAATTCTCCTCCGGTATTTCCGATCATCAAAGCTGCGTGGATTTCTTCATTTCTTTCCAATCCTAACCAGTTATTTATTTCTTTATCTTTTTGAGCGGCATGAATGAAATATCCAGCCCAGCATGTTCCTAATCTCATTGCCGTTGCGCAATAATCTAAAGTCTGCATTGCAATCGAGCAATCTACCGCCGCCCATGTTGCATCCGCCGTCGTATATGCCGCAACCACACACGGCGCACCGCGAAAAATTGGGTCGCGTCCTTCCTCCCACGCCGCAATCATTTCCTCCACACCTTTCAAACGCCTAAACCAATCAATAACAAGTCCGCCCAGTTCTACAACTTTTTCCCTGCCATTTATGACCAGCCATTTTACGGGCAAACGATTTTTTGCCGTCGGCGCCCACCGCATCGCATTAAGCAATTGCTCAACTTGCGACCGTTCAACAGGAACATCTGAATAATTACGTATTGAACGCCGCATTTGAACAAGCGTCATTATATGTTCAAGACGCGGATAAATTCCCGCTAAAAATAAATCGCAATCAGAACTATCAAGCCCATTAACCGAAATCGCATTGACCGGACATATCGCTATACAATGATTACACGAAATACACCGTTCCACGCCGCCCGACACCACCGACGTACTATCCAACGGAGAATTACGCGTATAAACCCGCGACGGACAAGCAAGAATACATTGACCGCAACGAATACACTTAAACTTGTCAATTTGTATCTTTGACATATTTTAAACAGTTCTAACTTTTACTTGCGTTTATCGCCGCCAGTCTAACTAGCGGACAACAGACTTTGACGCTATTGAATCGCCGCATCGCAATTATTATCTGGCGACGCTAAAAATTTTATTTATCATTTATTTTTGCGTTATCTATTTGTAGCAATAATTTGCTTAATATTCCGGTTTGGTCGAATTGTATTATTGGGTCGTCGTTTGTTGCGAGGTATTTTTTTGATTTTTCGTAAATATTTTTTGCGGCGTCTATATCTTTTATGTCAATATACATTGCGCAAATAGACGTGTATGTCAAGAATAGTCGTTCACGAATTGTTGTTTCGTTTACTTCAATATTTTTTTGTGTTGTTTTTTCTGCGTTATTTTTTGTAACGTTATTTGTCGTTGCTATTCCTGCTTCGTCTATTAGAACTAGCTCCTTCAATTTCATCACGTCTTTTACGCTATCGAGATATTTAACCGACCGATCCAATGTTTCGCGCACGCCGTCAAAATTGCCCAACTCAAAATGCAGCCGCGCAGTGTTATATTGAAATTCGAGTATTTGAGCCGGATTGTCAAGTTTATCAACATCGTTCAGAAATGTTTGTGTTACTGCGTAAATCCCGTCTGGATTTATCAGTTTAGTATGTTGCAACATTAGCGAAAACCCCGCATTGGCACGGTCGAAATTATTTTCTATTGCCGCAAGTTTATTTATTTCCGCATTCAGCGCCGCTATCTGTTTCAATTCCGCTTCCGTGTAAGACAAAACCGTCTTACCAACAACAGACTTTAAACCATTCGATCTAATTCGTGAAAGAATCAAGTAACGGCTCATTTGCATTTTGAAATTTGGGTCGGCGATGGCGGTAATATTTTTTTCGGCTTCGTCGAATTTTTTATTGTCAATCATGTTTGCAATCAGGATCAAGTTATATCTTTCGCGGGCGTCGGGTTTGGCGCTGGTTTGGTCTATTAGTTTGGCGGCGTCGTCGGTTCGTTTATTATGGATAAGAAATGAAATTGTATTTTGTATAAAAATTTCTTTTCGCTGTTCCGAACTCATCACTTTCGCCAATTCTATTAATTCCGCTATTGTTCCTTTTTTTGCTAATTCGCGGCTAATTTCGACGGCGACCATATCTCTTGCGTCGTCGGATTTGATACCGGACAAACCTTTTTTTGCGTCTTCGATATTACCTTCTTCGGCGAGGGTGTTTAAGATCAAACTTAAAAATAAATCTTTTGTTTCGGGCGATTTTGTTTTTTGGATTTCGGCTGTCGCTTCGTTATAAATTTTATTTTGGATTAGGATGCGTAAGATTGACTGTTTTATATTTTTTGATTCTGCTTCTTCGAGTTCGTCTGATTTTTTCAATGCGATATTGAGAAACTTTTTTGCTTCGTCTTTTTTGCCAACTTTGGCGAGTACGCGACCGAGTTCCATTGCCGCAAGCGATTCCAAACTTGTATCTTTAGCGATTTCGGCGCCGGAATATGCGTATTGTAAAAGTTCAATGACTTCGTCTGGAATAGGCGATTTGTTTTCTTCTTTTTCAAAGATTATTTTTTCCGCTATATCGAATTGAATTTGTGATTTCTCTATTGACGGATCGAGATTATTTAATGTAACGATAATTTGTTTGTAATCGTTGATATTGGATTGTGCGAGCGCTAGTAATTCGTAAAAATTATTTTTAACGCCGCCGGATTCTAATTGGGCGATTTGATTTGATATTAGTTGCGCTGTTTTGCGGGCGTATTGTTTATCGTCAAATTGCGACTCAAATGTAAGCAACTCAAAATATTTGCCCAATTTGATTTCAGGTTTAGTAATTTTGGCGGCAAGTTGATTTGCTCGGTCTATCAATTGCAATTGTGCCGTTGACAAAATTGGTTTATTGAGATTCTCATCCGCAAAAACGGATAAATTATTAAACGTTGCAAAAAACAAGAATAAAATCAGAAACGATAAAATACAATTATCGTAACGAAAATTTGAATTGTTAATTTGTGTTAATGATGCGATATAGGTTTGATTTTTTGGCATTGGTATTGAAATTTGGTTTGGTTTGGTTTTGGTTTTAAGTTTAGGTTAAGGTTATCTGCTCGTACTTGAAATTCAGTGATTTAAAAGCGTAAAAGCCTGCCGTCCGAAAGCTAGGCAGGCGAAGGTAAACGAAAACTCAAGTGCGAACAGTTTAAAAGTTATTTTAAACTGTTTGTATTTATCCATCAAACAGATTCAAAAAAATACGTTTCTAAAGAATCAGCAGATAAACGCTCATCATTATAGACTAGATTCAATAACTGTCAATTTCATCCTCTCACGTTTATCTACTGAGCTTTTTTGGCGAATCGTTTTATTCAGAAAAAATTAGGTAAAATTAGGTTTTATAAAAAATGTATTTAAACTGTTCGTACTTGAGTTTTCGTTTACCTTCGCCTGCCTAGTTTTCGGACGGCAGGCTTTTACGCTTTTAAATCGATGAAATTCAAGTACGAACTGTATAAACAACGAATGATTGATTGTTTGTCCAAAAAATAAATTTTTAGAGACGCTCTTTTTTTATAAAAAATTTGTGTTCCACTTGTTCCTCATGTCTCATTTGTCTTTCAAAAAAATTCCAAAACGTAATTTAATAAATAAATTTCCGTGAACGGTTGCCAAAAAATTTTACATTGATTTTATGATTGCTTCTGCCATTTCTTTTGTTCCGACGGCGTTTTTGTCGTTTTGGTCATGTTTTAAGTCGTATGTTACATATTTACCTTCTGCAATAATTGTTGCGACTGCATTTTCTAATTTTTTAGCGGCGTTAAATTCTTTGAGATGTTTTAACATCAAAACGCCTGATAAAATTAGCGCTGTTGGATTGACTTTATTTTGTCCTTTATATTTTGGCGCCGAGCCGTGTGTTGCTTCAAAAATTGCGACGTTATTTCCGATATTAGCGCCTGGCGCAACACCTAATCCGCCGACGAGTCCCGCGCATAAATCGCTTAAAATATCGCCGTAAAGATTCGGCAATACAAGAATATCGTAAAGTTGCGGTTTTTGGACAAGTTGCATACACATATTGTCAACAATTTTATCGTTAAATTCGATATCTGAATATTCAGCCGCAATCTGACGTGCTATTTCAAGAAATAATCCGTCTGTGTATTTCATGATATTTGCTTTGTGTACTGCTGTAACTTTTTTACGTCCGTTTTCTCTCGCGTAATCAAATGCCGCCCGAACTATACGTTTTGTTCCAGAGGCGCTAATTGGTTTAATTGAAATGCCTGTTTCAAGGGGAGACGTTGTAATTTTTCTACCTTGTGTTTGCGAGTTAATGGCGTTAATTATTTCAGTTGTTTTACCGTGTTCAAATTCGACGCCGGCGTAAAGGTCTTCGGTATTTTCGCGAAAGAGAACAAGATCGATAGGCACGTCTGTGTAAAAAGTCCGCACGCCTTTATAGGTTTTGCAAGGGCGGATGCATGCGTACAGGTCGAGTTCTTGACGTAGGTGGACGTTGATGCTACGAAATCCGGTACCGACTGGGGTTGTTATTGGAGATTTAAGAGCGCAATGAGTACGTCGAATACTTTCCAATACTGAATCTGGCAAGGGCGTGCCAGATTTTTTCATAACATCGATTCCAGCTTCTTGGATATCCCATTTGATTTTAACGCCTGTAGCGTCAATACAATTACGTGCTGCCGACGCTAATTCAGGACCTACTCCGTCGCCGGTGATTAAAGTAACTTCATGTATCATTTTTGTAACAAAAATAAAAGGTTAAATTGGGGGAGTATCTAAAAAATTAATTTTAGGTACAACGGCGTTTCTCCAAAATACCGTAATATCTAAAAATAAATTTTGAGACGATCTTATTTACTATTTTTTTAACGTTAATGTATTTCTAAAAATTCATTATTGGGAGAACGATCAATCATTCGTTATTTTTCTAAAATTTTAATATGCTTTTTAACAAACCTAATTTCTACTTAATTTTTCTGAACAAAACAACATCAGTAGCAAAATTATAAAATAAACCTTCTTACCTTTATTAAAATAAAATCATAATGAGGTAATGAGGTTGTGGCGTGGGGGCTTTGTTGCTACTGAGGTTGTATTGTAAAGAAAAATTAGGTTAAAATAAGGTTTGGTAAAATTAAAATTAAATCAATTAATGAATTTTTAGAGATACCCATTATAATGAAAAAAATTTTAATTACACGTCAAGTGTCTCAAAAAAATGAATTTTTACAGACGCCCAGATGTTAAACGTCGCTCATTAGCGGTTGAGTACAACCGCATGCAGGCGAGACGCTCGCGATCCGGCATTTTTTGTAACAATAGGGCGTCTCTAAAAATTATTATATATTGGTGTTGTTTTTTGGATTTTTATTTTTTGTTATAATAAATTTGTTTTTACTATTGGGTATCTCTAAAAATTCAATTTTTTGCAAAAAGGTAGGCGATGTTTCGCCGAAACATCGCAGTACGTGAAAAACAATTATTAAACTTTAATAATTCATAAAGCCTAAAATATGTTTATTTTAGATGTGTGCAATATTAAAATTTATTGATGG
>JAISLW010000358.1 GCA_031277105.1 Planctomycetaceae bacterium
GAATATTGATATTACAGCCAATGTTAATTTGGATGTTAATTTAGGTGTTAATTTAGGCAAGGGGGGGGGGGGGGGGGGTATCTGGTTACAGGTATCTACCACAATTACTGTTACGATAATGATTATCTTCGTAATGATAATTATCGTTACAATAATTCTTCGGGAAACTCTCCCAAACCTTCAATTAGTTTTCTTGGTTTTACGCTTGTTGAACTTCTGGTAGTGATTGCAATCATCGGAATATTGATCGCATTACTTTTGCCCGCAGTTCAAGCAGCACGCGAATCGGCACGGCGAATGCAATGTTCCAACAACATGAAACAATATTTACTCGCCTTGCACAACTTCCACGATGCTAATGAACGCTTTCCCGCCGCACAACAAAAAATTCGCGCCAGTCAAGTTCACGCAAGATTTTCTGCAACCTGCGCACTTACGCCTTACATGGAACAGGCTGCACGTTTTGAAAAATTACAGGCGGCGCCAAGTCCTTGGCAACCTGGTCATGCGATTCTTGGCGAATGGTTGTCCGTGTTACTTTGTCCGTCAGATACGAACCGGAAAAAAACAGTCGAAACCGATGGACGATCATTAGTACATGGAAATATCGTCATTAGTTACGCTGATGGCGCACACACATTACGGACAGACCAAACAAACAGAACGGCAGGCGATATTTCGTCACGCGGTTTATTCTATTTTGGTAAAACAACGTCAATTCAAGATATTGGCGACGGTACAAGTAATACGATTGTTATTAGCGAAGTAGTCTCTGCCCAAAATCTCGGTAGTAATCTTATCAGAGGCGGCGCGGCTCGTCTGGCAGGAATGGACGAAGGCGCTTGGATGTGGAATCCGAGTCTTTGTAAAAGTTTGCAAAATGGCAATACATTTACCGGAACCGTTTATACCGGCGCAAAACGAGCGAGTCGTTTTGCGGACGGATTGCATATATACACTGGTTTCAATTTAATCTTGCCGCCAAATAGTCCAACATGCACACAAGATGCAGACGAACCTACGGGGGGACTTTTTCCGCCAAACAGCTTTCACCCAGGCGGCGTAAATTGCGGTAGAGGCGACGGCTCGGTTATTTTTGTAAATGACTCCGTCGATACAAACGGTTTGCCAAAATATCAACAAGGAAACTTTTTAAGAGGCGCTTCGCCATACGGAGTTTGGGGCGCAATGGGAACTATAAACGGCGGAGAACCAAAAAGTTTATAAAAACAAATAAATTTTTCAACGCCTACTCAATCGTGTAATTTATAAAAAGTCATTTGTCAAAGTAGGCGGCTAAAAAAATTAAACACTGTGCCGAAACGCCGCAATAGAGTTTATGATACCAATAAATTTTAATATTTCACAACGTTTAACAGTACGTCTATTTTAAGCGTGTGAAATATTGAAATTTATTGATGGTATAAACCGTAATGCGGCGTTTCGGCGAAACGCCGCCTACCTAACAAATGATTTTTTAAAAATTTACTTTAACTTTTAACTTTTTTACCAACAATTAAACTTATGAGACAAATAAATTTTATTGTGTTGTTTATTTTTGTTACGATAATTTTCGGTTGCGGCGACAAATCTCGTCCTGTAGATTTACCGCCGTTGTATCCTTGTACAATTACGATTACGCAAGACGGCAAACCTCTCGCCGAAGCGTCCGTAACATTGGAACCAGCCGATCCCGCCAATGTTAAATACAAGGCTTCCGCATTAACCGGCGCCGATGGCTCGGTTAAAATGAAAACCTACGGTTTTGACGGAACGCCAATCGGAAAATATAAAATCGTCGTTACAAAAATTATTAACGAAAATATCGAAGTCAAACTAAACGAATCTACCGGAAAAGAAGAAGCAACCAGTTACCAAAAATACCGTTTAGTCGAACCAAAATTCACATCAGCCGAAACAACGCCGCTCGAAATTGAAGTCAACGGCAAAGATAAAAAATTACAAAAAAATTGCGACGTCGGTAAACCCATAAAAGAAGCAATAGAATAATAAATAGTCAACAATTTTTAAAGAGAAATTATAAAAGGTGAACGCAACCGTTACAGTTGCGTTCATCTTATTCTGAATTTTTTGTAACGATAATTGTCAATAATTTTTTGATCAAAAAAATTCGCTACTCAATAGTTATACGTATTTTTTAGAAACCGCAAATTAAAGTGCGAGTAGTTTACACAGATTAAAAAGATTGTTTTAAAAAATCATTCTAATCTGCGTAATCTGCAAGACAACAAAATTTAATCTCCTCTTTGATCTCAATTTTTGTAACGCAAATCCGGCAGGCTTTGACGCTTTTAGATCGCTGAATTTCAAATGCGATCTGTATAGTTTGTATTTCTTGCGGTCAGGGGGGCTTGGAGGATTGTTTGTTGGTGATAGAATGTTACCCTGTTTTTTTGTGGGAGATTTTAAACTGTTCACACTTGAATTTGCGTTTACCGCCGCCTGCCTAACTTTCAAACGGCAGGCTTTGACTTTGCTAAATCACGATTTTCAAGACCAAACAGTATATTGGGTATCTCTAAAAATTCATTTTTTTGCAAAAAGGTAGGCGATGTTTCGCCACGTGTTTATTTTTTGGGTCGCAATACGTATAAAACGATTATTAAATTTTAGTAATTCATAACGTATAAAATAGATATATTTTAAACATCGTGAAGTAACAAAATTTATTAGCATCGTAAACTCTATTGCGGCGTT
>JAISLW010000467.1 GCA_031277105.1 Planctomycetaceae bacterium
ATTTTAGATGTGTGCAATATTAAAATTTATTGATGGTATAAACCGTAATGCGGCGTTTCGGCACAGTGTTTAATTTTTTTAGCCGCCTACCTGAACAAATGAATTTTTAGAGACGCCCAATATTTCTTTGAACGATTGCTAGAAAGGAAAGTAATGGAAAAGATAATAATAATTGGTAGTGGTCCGGCGGCTTGGTCTGCTGCGATATATGCGGCTCGCGGTTCTTTTTCTCCGCTTGTAATAGAAGGTCAATACTCCGAAGTTAATCAGACTCGCGGCACGTTGCCGATGGGACAATTAACTCAAACAGGCGAAGTTGAGAATTTTCCGGGTTTTCCTCCGGCGAGTAAGATACGCGATTATGTTGAGTCGGCGATTCCGTCGGATCGTTCAGCGCTTTTACCGCCGCACGAACCCGATCAACACACGATACTAGGCGCTGAATTAGTCGAACTTATTCGCGCCCAAGCAGTATTTTTTGGCGCTCGCGTTGTTACGGACGAAATTGTTTCTGTTGACTTTACTGGCAAAACGCACAAACTCGTCGGCGCCGAAGGTAATTTTTACGAATCGCAAACTGTAATTATCGCAACCGGCGCATCCGCAAAATATCTCGGTCTCCAATCAGAACAACTCTACAAAAATCACGGCGTTAGCGCTTGCGCAGTTTGCGACGGCGCATTGCCGCGATACCGCAACAACGAAGTCGCAGTCATCGGCGGCGGAAATACGGCGTTGGAAGAAGCGATACATTTGACTAAATTCGTTTCAAAAGTTCATTTGATTCATCGTCGCGATCAATTCCGAGCGTCGCAAATACTTGTTGCCCGTCTTAAAGATTACCCAAAAATTAAAACTCATTTCAATTACAAGCCGCTAGAAATTTTGGGAACGCCGGAAAAAGGCGTTACCGGTATCAAGTTGGCGAGTACGGTTGGAGACGCCGATTGCGAATTGCCGTTAGTTGGAGTTTTTGTAGCAATAGGACACGAGCCAAATACTGATTTTTTAAACGAAAGTTTAGAACTAAATGAAGACCGGACGATAAAACGTCCTATTCCTTTTCGTAGCGCCACAAGCGTAAACGGCGTTTTTGCCGCCGGCGACGTTGTAGATTCACGATACAGACAAGCCATCGTAGCCGCCGCAAGCGGTTGCACGGCGGCGCTAGACGCAGAAAAATATCTACTCGGAAGCGAATAATATTTGAAATGTAAGGTGTAGAGGTTTAGGGAATAGTTTGTTAGAAAATTAGAGAACAGATTTTTTGTTACAAAAAATCATCAGAAGGATCGCAGCCGTCTTGGTTGCTAGCGATTATACTCAACCGCCAATGATCGAGGTTTACATCGCAACAGCCTTTGGGTTTGCCTTGCGATAAATTGCAGCCGAGACGGTTACGTTCCTTCTCAATATTCTTTGTTACAAAAAAATTGTCCTACTTGTCCCTCAAAAAATTGTCAATACGTAATTTAATAAACAAATTTAATTAAAATGAATCAACAAAACACAACAAACACGTCGTTGTTCTCAACGTCTTGGGAAAATAAATGGGAAGATAATATTATTTCCAATGAATCCGAACTCAATTATAAACAATTGAGCATAATTTCGTTGATTGCTTTTTTGTTAGGTCTGGGTTCTTTTTTTGTTTTTCTTACGCTTTGGTTTACTTTTATTGGCGTGTTGGGGATAATTTTTTCTTTAATTGGAATTTTGTTAATTAGCCGTTCCGACGGTACTTTGACGGGTTTATTGTTTGCCCGTTTTGGGCTTTGTTTATCGGTAATTTCGCTTGTTTCAGTTTTTGTTTTTTGGTCGTATTACGATTATAACATGCGTTACGAAGCCGATCAGTTTTGTCAAGCTTGGTTTAACTTATTTACGCAAGAAAATAATTTTGACAATATCCCGCTCATCAAAACGGCAACATCGGTATATTGGGAACGCAAAGATACAAATAACGCCGAAACGTGGTGGAAAAAACAATATGAAAATAAATATTCGCATAAAGATATTCATACTCTTGCCGATAATAAATTGTTCAGAACAATGCTGGCATTGGGCGCCGAAATGAAATTAACGTTATACAAAACGCAAAACGTCTATATCTCAAACGAAGAACAAAGAGTTACCAATATTTACGCAATAACTTTCAAAGATAAAAACGATAACAACGCAACAAAATCTTTCTTCATAAAAATCAGCGCCGACAGAAAAACACAAATTGACAACAACTTAAACCAGAAAAAGAAACTAACAGGTTGGTCGCTTTCAGGTTTTCCTGAATTTATATTGCCGGACGAATTCAAATAAATAAATTGTAACCGTTCACGAAAATTTAAGCGGTAGATTTTAGGGAATAGGGGTTAGTGATTAGTGATTAGTTTTTGCAATTCGGAATTATGTTACAGAAGGAACGCAGCCGTATCAGCTGCGTTCCTCAATTTTTGTTACAAAAAATCTATTCAAATAATTCTGTAAAAAATCTATCGTCATTTGAGTTGTTGCGAGCGGTTAAGTTGTATAATTGGAGTTTATAGTAGTGGGAATTTGTGTAATAGGTCTTAATTATAAATCTGCGTTATTAGATGTTCGCGAGCAGCTTGTGTTTTCTCGTGGCGAGGCGCTATCGGTTCTTAATAATAGTTCTGAATTTTTTGGCGGTTGTGAGATTGTGTTGCTTTCGACTTGTAATCGCACGGAGATTTATATTGCCTGCGACGGCGATGCGGCGCCGGATTCTGTTCGTGTTATTGAGTATTTATTGCAACAAAAATCTTTATCGCAACCTGTTCAAGACGTATCGGCGATAATGCCTCATATATTTATGTATAAGGACTTAGCGGCGGTGGAGCATTTATTTTTTGTGGTTTCAGGTTTGGACAGTATGTTGCTTGGCGAGGTTCAGATTGCCGGTCAGGTCAAGTTGGCGTATCAATTAGCGCTTGAGGCGGGTACGGTTGGCGCTCTTTTTAACCGTCTTTTTCAAGCGGCGCTAAAAACGGCGAAGCAAGTTACCAATGAAACTGAACTTCACAAGCACAGGGTCAGTCTTCCGAGTATTGCGGTTGTAGATTTTGCGTTGCAGGTTTTTGAGCGTCTTGATGACAAGCGGGTGTTGGTATTAGGCGCCGGCGAGATGGGGCGTGAAACGTTGCAATATTTATGTGAATACGGCGCAAAAAATATAACTATTTCAAATCGTAGTATTGACAAGGCGGAGTTGTTAGCGGTTGAGTTTGGCGGTAAGGTTGTTGACTGGTCGGGCAGGTTTGACGTGTTAGCGGAGGCGGACTTGGTTATTTCGGCGACGGGCGCGTCGGATTATGTGGTTATGTTGTCTGACTTTCAACGTATAGCGTTAAAACGCGGCAAGCGGGCGTTATTGATTTTAGATTTAGCGGCGCCGCGTGATTTTGAAAAGACGATTGGGGAGTTGGGCAATGTTTATTTGTATTCGATTGATGATTTGGAGGAAGCGTGTATGCGTAATCGCGCGGGACGTGAACGTGAAACGCCTAAAGCGAAATTGATTGCACAACGTAATGCGAATGAGTTCATGCGATGGTTAAGTTACAGACCTGGCGCTATTGTTATACGCAAGTTAAGAGAGCAATTAGAAGGACTAAAAGACGTAGAAGTTGAGCGGTTGTTTAACAAATTATCTGATTTAAACGAGCGGGAAAAAGCGGAAATAATTTATTCTTTTGAAAGGTTTACCGGCAAAATATTACATTTACCTTTATCATCGTTGCGTGATGAGTCAAAAAACGGCGAGCAAAACACATTATTAAAAGCGCTAGCCAGATTATTCAGAATAAACGAATAATATTTTGCAACCGTTTACGGAAATTTAAGCGATAGTTTTTAGGGTGTATGGGATAGCGGGACAGATGGAACAAATATTTATTGTTACAATAAATCTATCCC
The DNA here is from genome assembly GCA_031277105.1 of Planctomycetaceae bacterium. Taxonomy (GTDB): domain Bacteria; phylum Planctomycetota; class Planctomycetia; order Pirellulales; family Thermoguttaceae; genus WRKP01. The sequence continues at coordinate 3,934 of JAISLW010000467.1, forward strand.
TTAAAATTCTACGCTTCTAAAATTTCGAGAACGGTTACAATATTTTAAACTGCTCTGCTCGTACTTGAATTTCAAATACGAGTAGTATAAACTATTCGCACTTTAAAATGCGTTTTTTAATTTGGGTATCTCTAAAAATTTATTTTTTTGCAAAGAGGTAGGCGACGTTTTGCCACTGTGTTTATTTTGTGCCGCAATAGAGTTTATGAGACCAATAAATTTTAATATTTCACAATGTCTAAAATACGTCTGTTTTAAGAGTGTGAAGTATTAAAATTTATTGATGGTGTAAACCGTAATGCGGCGTTTCGGCACAGTGTTTAATTTTTTTAGCCGCTTACCTGAACAAATGAATTTTTAGACGCCCAATAGTTCAATATCAGGCAAGATATTTACACTTACGTTTACGTTTACACTTATGTTTACACTTTAACCCAATATTTTACAATGATAATACCTCCGCCGATAACGCCAATAATTCATGT
>JAISLW010000491.1 GCA_031277105.1 Planctomycetaceae bacterium
AAAAAACTGGTTTTTAAACTATTCGTACTTGAGTTTGCGTTTACCTTCGCCTGCCTAGCTTTCGGACGGCAGGCTTTGACGCTTTTAAATCGCTGAATTTCAAGTACGAGCAGTATAGAAGTCCCCTATAATTGAGATTGAGATATGAGATTTATTGTAACAAAAATTATTCGCAAGATAAATTTTTATTTATTTTTGTTGTGTAGCGGTCAAATTTTTGTGTTGTTTCAGGCGATTTTTGAGGTATTGATACCGTCGTTTTTTTTGAGTATGAACAAACATATTTTTTATAATCTTGAAAGCGGCGATCAAACTAATTTGGCGGATATTGACGAAGTAACAATTGAAATTGGCGTATTGGACGATGTTGCTAAATTAGTTAGCGATCTTTATTCCGGCGATTCGGAGGCGTTGCGATTTTACGAGGATTATTATAGGGAAGGCGTTAAACCTTGTATTGCGTGGCGCGGCGGCAAGGCGATAGGCGTCGTTTGGATTTATACGGGTTATTATCTAGCGAACTGGGAAGGTTATGACGCGTGGCTGTTAAAAATTGGAATAGAACCGCAAGCGAAATTTTTCGCAAACGGTTTTATTGCGCCGGAATATAGAGGACAAAAAATTTTCCGTAAAATTATCGAATATTGTACGAAAATTTATTGTAACGATAAATTTTATTCTTGCGTCGATGAAATAAATATTACGTCGGTCAAGGCGCATGAACGGATTGGTTTTAGGCGTTGTGCGGTTGCGTATTATATTCGTTTTTTTCGGGCGGCGTACTGCATTTTTTGGATACGCAATAATAAAAAATATTGGAATTACAGTCGCTACAAACTACAACGCAAACAACCTGTCCCAATCTCAATTATCACAAATTCATAATGACGGATCGATCAAGCGAGACGCCCGCGATCCTGAAATGCAGGCGAGACGCCTGCGATCCTGAAAAGCAGGCGAGACCAACGGATCGCGGGCGTCCCGCCTGCACTTTGCCGAAAGGCAAACCAAAAGGCGGTTGAGATGTTAATCTCGCTCATTAGCGGTTGAGTACAACCGCATGCAGGCGAGACGCCCGCGATCCTGGGATGCAGGCGAGACGCCCGCGATCCTGGGATGCAGGCGTTTCGCCTGCGAATCTGAAGGAACCCAGGCGAGATGCCTGCGATCCTAAAATGCAGGCGAGACCAACGGATCGCGGGCGTCCCGCCTGCATGTTGCCGCAAGGCAACCGATAAAGCGGTTGAGAGCAAAACCTCGCTCAGTGGCGGTTGAGTACACCCGCTTGCAGGCGAGACGCCCGCGATCCTGGGATGCAGGCGTTCCGCCTGCGAATCTAAAGGAACCCAGACGAGACGTCTGCGATCCTGCTGACGATTTTTTGTAACAAAAATTGTTCTCTCAATTTCTAAAAAATTACTCCCTAACCCCTATCCCCTAACCCCTACACCCTACCCTCTAAAACCTAATCCATAAAACCTAGCGCTTAAATTTTCGTGAACGGTTACAAATTTTTTTGAGGGGATTGGGGTGATCTCTTGTCAAGTTATGTTTTTTTGTAATAATCTTACAACAAATTTGATTTCCGCAATATTGTAATTGCCGGAAATTGTCGCATGATCAATTTAAAATCAAATTAACATTTTAAAAACAAATTAACATTAAAAACAAAATGGAAACAACATCATTATTTATTTTTGCCGAAATTCAAATAACTCAAGCGCTCGTATTTTTTCTGATTGCCGCTAGCGGATTGATAGCGTTTTTGATTATTATTGCTTTTGCGTTTTATGGTTCGATCTGGTTGCAAGCGTATGCGGCAGGCGCTCGGATTTCTATGTTTAGTTTAATTAGCATGAGTTTAATGAAAATTCGTTCGCGTCTGATTGTTCAGGCTAAGATAATGGCAAAACAATCAGGTCTGCCAATTAACCCGCCAGACGGCATAACAACTCGACGGCTTGTTGCTCATTATCTTGCCGGCGGCGACGTGTTGCGTGTTATTCGCGCGTTGATTGCCGCTCAACGCGCTTCGCTTGATCTTAATTTTGATCAGGCGGCTGCAATTGATCTTGCCGGTCGCGACGTGCTTGACGCAGTTCGGACAAGCGTTAATCCGAAAATTATCGTTTGTCCAGACGTTCACAAATCAGGACGTACAACGCTTAGCGCGGTTGCAAAAAACGGCGTTGAATTATGTGTTCGCGCTCAAGTAACTGTTCGTACAAATCTTGAACAACTTATCGGCGGCGCTACGGAAGATACGATAATTGCACGCGTTGGCGAAGGTATTATTACCGCAATCGGTTCGGCAAACACGCATCTGGAAGTAATGGAAAATCCAGACAGTATCTCCAAAGCGGTATCAGATCGCGGACTCGATTCGCAAACCGCTTTTCGTATCGTGTCAATCGATATTGCAGACATCGACGTAGGACAAAATATCGGCGCAAGATTACAAGCAGACCAAGCCGAAGCCGATACAAGAGTAGCACGCGCAAAAGCAGAAGAAAGAAGAGCGCAAGCCCTCGCACAAGAACAAGAAATGAAAGCAAAAGTAAGCGAAAACCGCGCACGCGTCGTACAAGCAGAAGCAAACGTGCCCCGCTCGTTAGCGGAAGCGTTCAGAAGAGGCGTAAACGCATAATGTAAATAATAAAAGTTAGAGATTAGTTTTGAAATTCAGAATTTTTGAATTTTTGAATTTTTGTAACGAAAATTATCAACGTTACTAGTTCACTAACTTTTATCATATAATCCTCCTTAACCCACCAATTATTTAATCCAATATAGTCGTGGCAAGCATTGAAGATTTTGTTAAACGTATAACGCGTATGAATCGCAAGTTTACGTTTATTTTTACCGAAGATTTTTTTGACATAAACGGCAAGATCGGCGTGCGGACTGACCGTTATCTTGATATTCGTAAAACATTTCAGAACGTAGGACACAAACGCGGCGACGACGCCGCTGCCAGATCGTCTGATATACTTTTATTCGACGTAAACGTATGTATCGTGCGGACGAATTATACTTGTCTAATGACGGATTTTGCCGAATTGAATACGGGACCTTTTAGCGATCAGGCAATGATTTACGGAATGGGCAGCGGTATGGTTGATGCGCAGAAGGCGAAGTTTGCGGTCGATTCTTTTTTTTCGACTAAAGCAGATTCGGCGATTACGATAAATGTAATGCTTACGGAAACGAGGAAGCGTCAAAAGGTGTTATTCGTGGAGAAAGCGGCTGACTTAAAGCGACCGAGTATTGAGCCGATTAGAGATTTACGCTCGCAACTTTGCACCGTGTTAATAAATTCAATTAAAGGTCCCGTCGTTGATTGTCAAGTAAGTTGCGTTTACAAAGAAGGCAACAGCAGCTCGCTTTCGTCGCTGCTAAATATGTTTTGCGTACATTATAAATAAAATTCGGAATGCGGAATTAAAAAATCATAACCGTTCACGGAAATTTAAACGATAGATTTTAAGGGTTAGGGAATAGAGAATAGTTTTTTTAGAAAACTAGAGTCAGATTTTTTATTACAAAAAATTGTCTCACTTGTCCCTCAAAAATTTGTCAATACGTATTTTGCTAAACAGACCTCCGTGAACGGTTACAAAAAAATCTTTCTAATCTGCATAATTTGTGGATCATTTTTTAAAACGCTTCACAGATTACCAAATTAAAAAAATTATTTAAAAAATAATTCCGAATTTTAACAAACCGAATTTTAACAAACCAATTCCCCCCCACCCCTTAACTTTTATTTTTTTACGATTATGAGTGAAACTCCGGCATATTTTGTGTTTGATATAGAGAGTGTTGCGGATGCGAAGTTGGTTTCGCGAGTGCATTTTGAGGGCAAGGTGCCGGAGTCGGAAGCGGTGCGGCGGTATCGAGATGAGATAATGGCGGCGACGGATAAGGATTTTATACCTTATACTTATCAAGTTCCGGTTGCTGTTGCTGTTGCTAAGGTAGGTTTGGATTTATCGTTGATTGATTTAGTTGCGTTGGACGAGCCGAATTATCGACCGCATGAAATATGCGATAAATTCTGGCGAGGTTGGGTTGCGTACAAGCAGCCGGTTCTGGTAACTTTTAACGGGCGGAGTTTTGATATTCCGTTGTTGGAACTGGCGGCGTTCAGGTATGGTATTTCAATTCCCTCATGGTTTGCTATCGGGACAAAATCATTTGACCAGCCGCGAAATAGATACAATTCAAAAGCGCATATCGATCTGCACGACGTATTGACAAACAACGGCGCAACAAGATTCAGCGGAGGATTAAATCTAGCCGCAAATATGCTAGGAAAACCAGGAAAAATGGATACGCAAGGATACATGGTACAAGACCTATTCGAAGCGGGCGAAATACAAAGAATAAATGATTATTGCAAATGCGACGTTTTGGATACTTACTTCATATTCTTAAGGACAAATGTACTGTTCGGAAATTTAACAAGACAAGACGAACAACAATTAGTACAAAATACAAAAAATTGGCTAACTGAAAGAGCAGAAAAATCAAACGCATACAAACAATACCTAGAAAATTGGGGAGACTGGCAAAATCCATGGGAAGGCGAAATATAAAATACAGGTAACCGTTCACGGAATTTTAAACGATAGGCAAGTTCTATACTGCTCGTACTTGAAATTCATCGATTTAAAAGCGTCAAAGCCTGCCGTCCGAAAGCTAGGCAGGCGAAGGTAAACGAAAACTCAAGTACGAATAGTTTAGAAGTTCCCGATAGATTTTTAGGGGATAGCGAGTAGTTTTTTGTAAGTATTCATCAGTCGTAATTATTTTTGAGATTTTTAATTGCAGTTGGTATGTGTTCTAGGATGTGTGTTGCGATTAGGGATTCTTGTCCGTAAAATTTTTCGGCTGCGTCTCCTGCGGCGCCGTGTAAATATACGCCTAACTTTGCCGCATCAAAAACGCTAAAACCTCTCGCCAATAATCCCGCAATCATACCCGTCAACACGTCGCCGCTGCCGCCGGTTGCCATGCCTGGATTGCCGCTCATATTGTTTATAAAAACTTCGTCGCCATCGGTAACTATAGTTTCATGTCCCTTGAGAACTGTTACTATGTTGTGTTCTTGTGCAAACTTTTTTGTAACGTTAATTCGATACGTCAAATTTGAACGGTCGTATTTTTCTTGTATCTTGCTCAATGTTTCATTGAACTCTGCGCCAGATGCGGCGCCGCAAATTAAGCGGCTAAACTCTGCCGCATGAGGCGTAAAAATTACGTTACGTTTGACAAAAACAGGAACGCAACCACACAACGCATTAAGACCGTCCGCATCAACAACAACGCCAGATAAATTAACAACGCCGCCCAAGTAACTCAAAAAATTAAACGTCAACCTATCCAATCCCGCAGAACGCCCAAGACCTGCGCCAATAAATACAGATGAAACGCCATTCGCTCGATCAATCAATACGTCAAACGCTCGCAATGAAATCTTACCGTTGCGATCCGACGGCAAGGGAATAATTGTAGATTCTGGACAAAGTCCGGCAACAACATCATATATTGAATCAGGCGCCGCAAGCCTAGATAAACCGGCGCCAACAAGCAAACTCGCACGACCCGCAAAAGAAATCGCGCCGGACATCCCAAAAGAACCGCCAACGCCAAGAACTACGCCATAATCGCCCTTATGACTATACAATTCACGTCTCAAATATTCCGGTAATACGCCCATCATAAAAATTCAAAATAAAAATTTATTGTAATCGTTCACGAAAATTTCAACGCTAGATTTTAGGGAGTAGGAGTAGCTTTTTAGAAAACTAGAGAACAGTTTTTTGTTAAAAAAAAATCGTTTGAAGGATCGCAGGCGTCTCGTCTGTATTTCAGGATCGCAGGCATTTCAGGATCGCGGGCATTTCGTTTGGGGTTCCTTCAAATTCGCAGGCGAGACGGTTGTGTTCCTTCTCTATTTTTTGTTACAAAAATTGTCTCACTTGTCCTTCAAAAATTGCCAAAGCGTAATTTAATAAACAAATTTTCGTGAACGGTTACATATTTACATTATTTCTGTTGCGAATTCGTTTTTTAGTAATTTTAATCCTTTTTCGCCGTATGTGTCATCTACGGTAATTGAGATACTTCTTTCGCTTGTGCTAATGACGTTTACGTTTATATTTCCGTCTGCTAATGTTTTGAACATTCTGTAAGCGAGTCCTGTATGCGAGCGTAATCCGGTACCTCTTACAGTTAATATTGCGACTTCTGCGTTGAATTGCGGCGGCGGGCTGCCCCATTCTTTCGTCAATTCTTTTGCCACGTCTAAAGCATTTTGCAAAACGTTGCGCGGCGCCGTGAAACTAATCATCGCCTTGCCCTCGCGTCCGCAACTTTGCACAATCATATCTACAATAATTCCCGCCGCCGCAATTCGCTCGAAAACGCTCGCCGCAATTCCTGGCACATCCGGCGCTTCAGATAGCGTTATTCTTGATTGCCGTCTGTCAAGATTTATCGACTCTATTACAATATCCTCCATGCCTGAAAGCCGCGCAATATTTAACTCGACCTTGCTTATAGATTGCAACGACGCCGTTTCTGGTTTGTTCAAATTTACGGGCGTTTTGTGCAAGTCAAATGTTGAATGAACCGCCCGCAACGTTGCGGCGGCGTCGTCAAGAGAGACCAAAACGGAAATCTTAATTTCACTCGTCGTTATCATGCTAATATTTATCCCGTTTGCCGAAATTGACCGAAACATTTTTTCCGCAACGCCGCCCTGATTCTCCATTCCCAAACCTACAACCGATACCTTTGCAACCTTCTCTTGATAATCAACTCGCTCCGCACCAATTTCCGCTAGAACTAGATTTAATACGTCAAGCGTCGCCGCTAAATCTTGCGCCGGAACCGTAAACGAAATATCCGTCCGCCCTTCCAAACCGACGTTTTGCACTATCATATCTGTTGCTATTTTAGCCTCCGCAATTCGCGAAAATAACCACATCGCATTGCCAGGTCTGTCCGGCACGCCTACCAACGTCAACCGCGCCTCATTACGCGCAACCGCACAACCTGCAACCGGCGAATCACTCTCCGGCGTCGCCACTATCAACGTCCCAGCGCTATCAGAAAAACTACTACGAACATGAACCGTAACGCCAAACTTTTTTGCAAACTCAATTGAACGACTATGCATTACGCCTGCGCCAAGACTCGCTAATTCCAACATCTCATCATAACTTATCTGCGCAACCTTACGCGCTTCCGGCAAAATACGCGGGTCAGTCGTATAAACGCCGTCAACGTCCGTATAAATCTCGCACTCGTCTGCGCCAAGAACCGCCGCAAGCGCAACCGCCGACGTATCACTGCCGCCGCGACCAAGCGTAGTTATATCGCCGTCGTCGCTAATACCTTGAAATCCAGCCGCAATAACTATCTTACCCGCATCAAGAGCGCGACGCATACTGTCCGTAGAAATAGATTTTATTCGCGCTTTGGTATGCGTGTTGTCAGTCTTAATACCAATCTGCGCGCCGGTCATACTAACCGCCTTGTAACCTAGCGACTCCAACGCTATCGCCATCAACGCAATCGTAATCTGCTCGCCGGACGACATCAACGTATCCATTTCGCGACTGTTCGGACGGTCTGTTATTTCATTAGCAAGCGAAATCAAGTGATCCGTAGTTTTACCCATCGCGCTAACTACAACGACAACTTGATTACCGCTCTGCGCCGCACGTATTGCCTTACGCGCCGCGCCAAGTATCTTCTGCGGATCCGCTACGCTAGTACCGCCAAACTTCTGAACTATAAGAGACATTATTTTATTCCAATCCTGTTTAATTTGATTTTGTTAAATGTTTGTATTCTGCTTGTACTGTTAAAATATTCATAACCGTTCACGGAAATTTTTTTAGCAAATTACGTAGGCGATTTGTAATTATTCAGTACATATTTATTTTTGTATCGAAATTTGTTTATATTAGCCCCATCGGATAGTGCGTTAAAAATTGATCAAAATATTTTTTCACTAATTGTAATATTTAAACTGTTCGCACTTGAGTTTTCGTTTACCTTCGCCTGCCTAGTTTTCGGACGGCAGGCTTTGACGCTTTTAAATCGCTGAATTTCAAGTACGAGCAGTATAATACTAATTTTATAAAAATATCAACGTACAAATAATAATGTTAAAAAACAACGACTATTCAGTTGAATTTTTATTTTGAATTTATTTTCTGCAACCTCATTTTTACCTAAATTTTCTTTACCGTACAGACGCTATACATTGCGTCTCTACTTAAAACAACCTCGTAGAAAATGAATCAACCAAACCACAACCTCATTAAAAAATTGGGTAATGAGTTTTGTTTTTTGTGGAGGGGTTGTTGCTAATGAGGTTGTTAAGTTAAGAAAAATTAGGTGAAAATAAGGTTAGGTTATAAAATAAATATTTTAAAATATTCGCGCTTTAATTTACGTTTACCGTTGCTTGTCTAGTTTTCGGATGGCAAATTTTGACGCTTTTAAACTATTCGTACTTGAGTTTGCGTTTACCTTCGCCTGCCTAGCTTTCGGACGGCAGGCTTTGACGCTTTTAAATCGCTGAATTTCAAGTACGAGCAGTATAAGTCAATGATTTTCAAGTTCGATCATTATGATTTCCGAAAATGAATTGTTCAAACAGATATGTTGCGTCGTGTGGACCTGCTGCGGATTCGGGGTGATATTGTACGGAGAATATTGGTAATTCTGCGTGGATCATTCCTTCGACTGTTCCGTCGTTTAAGTTGACATGCGAAACAGACATTTCTTTAGGCAAGCTATCCGGATCAACACAAAAACTATGATTTTGCGACGTAATTTCAACTTTGCCGGTTCGTTTATTTAATACGGGTTGATTTGATCCGCGATGTCCGAATTTCATTTTATATGTTTTTGCGCCGAATGTGCGAGCAATAAGTTGATGCCCAAGACAGATACCGAACAGCGGGACTTTACCAACCAGTTTTTTAATCTCGTCCACAATAAAATTCAACCTCGCCGGATCGCCTGGGCCATTCGATAACACTACGCCGTCCGGTTGTAATTTCAACGCTTCTTCCGCAGTGGTTGACGATGGAACGACTATCACCTTACAATTATTTTTGTCGTTATTGTAAATATCATTATTGTAATTGCCGCCGTCTTTATTGTTACAATTATTCTTAAAATTATTATTCCAATCTTCGCCGACTGAAATCATTGACAAAAGAGACCGCAATATATTTTGTTTTACGCCAAAATCATAAACTACGATGCGTTTTAATTTATTTCGTCCTTTAAATGAATCGTTTGTGTTGCGGTATAGATCGAGTATCCAGTTGCAATATTGTTTCCATTCGAATGGTTTTTCGGTTGTGAGTTGTCCGACTAGGTCAAGGTCTTCGAGTCGCGGAGAATTTTTTGCTTTCTGAACTAATTCAGCGGTATTCCAATCGCCAACTGCTATCGCTGCTCGCAATAGACCGTGCGTCCGTAAATGTATTGTCAACGCCCGCGTATCAATACCCGAAATCGCAACAATTCCGCTACGTTTAAAAAATTCGCCTAGACTTTCGCAAGCGCGCCAATTAGAATAAACCGATGAAAATTCACGCGTCAAAAAACCGCAAATTCGCGGCGTTTGCGACTCGTAATCTTCGGTGTTGAAGCCGGTGTTTCCTATTTGCGGCGCCGTCATTGCAACAATTTGACCTGCATAAGACATATCAGAAATCACTTCTTGATAGCCTGTCATTGAAGTATTAAAAACAACTTCGCCTGTTGTTGCGCCTTCGTAGCCAAACGATATACCATAAAAACAACGACCATCTTCCAATGCCAACATCCCGCGTTGATTTTTCATTTTTCGTAATTACTCCTAAGTAATCTTTTAACTGATCAAATTAAACTGCATCATAACAGCCGCCCGAATAAATCCCGAATAAATATTGTAAAACAGACTCAAATTTTATATGTTGCTCGTACTTGAAAATCAGTAATTTAAAAGCGCCAAAGTCTGCCGTCCAATTAGTTGGCAGGCGAAGGTAAACGCAAATTCAAGTGTGAACAATTTGATATAAACCAAAACTCGGAACATTCTAGCAAACCCAAAAAACATATCAACTCACCCCGCCGCATAACATAATCGGGCGTCTCTAAAAATTCATTTGTCCAGGTAGGCGGCTAAAAAAATTAAACACTGTGCCGAAACGCCGCATTAGAGTTTATGTCGCTAATAAATGTTAATATTTCACAACGCCTAAAATAAATTTATTTTGGACATTATGAATTATTACAATTTAATAACTCATGTTACGCATCATACGCAGAAACAAGGCAAAAAATAGTAACTATATTAGGACTGAATTTGACCGCCTGTGTAACGTGAGTTATTTAATGTATGTTTTCGTTGTTTT
>JAISLW010000032.1 GCA_031277105.1 Planctomycetaceae bacterium
TAATTATATTTTAGACCTTGCGAATTATTAAAGTTTAATAATCGTTTCACACGTATTGCGGCGTTTCGGCGAAACACCGCCTACCTTTTTACAAAAAATAAGTTTTTAGAAGTTCCCTATTACTATTAACTACTTTTCTGTCTGTTACGGTGATTCAATATCATCGTCTAATTCGTAGGTTAAATCGTCAAACGCAAAATAGGCGGGAGTAGCTAATCCGTATCCCAATCCTCCATCATCGCTGCCTTCGAGATAAAACCAAAGAGTTGTCGTACCTTCAAATTCTTCGTCAAAATAAACCGTCTGCCAATCTTTACCGTCATTGAGAATAATATTCCCGTTGACGACTTCGCCGAGTACTACTTCTATTAGTCCCGTTGTGTTCCCGTTGGCGTCCTGTCCTTCAATATACAAGGAAAAGTAATCGCCGTCGTTTATTAAACCATCTGAGGCGTCATCTCCGTAGAGTAATGAATAGGCGGTATAAACCGTATTGGCAATGGCAATACTTTTCAACGTTGCGTCTTCCGGCAACGTGATAGCGGGCGTACTTGGAATGCCGGTCAAACTGTGAAAAACGCCGTATGTCTGCGAATTGTTATTGCCGGCGCCGCTTGTCGACGCCATATCGTTCAGATAATTGCCGTATGCGGTATTGGTTACGGTGGACAAACCGACTCCCGACCAAAAACTCATTATTTCATCGTCAAAAATTACGCCGTCAAAGCCGCCGAAATAAAAGGTCATTCCATCGGAAGTTTGATATTTATATTCGTCAACATAAATATTCCAACCTGCGTCAATCGTGTTGCCGGTGGAAGTTAAAAAACCGGAAGGAAACAGACCTGAAAGAGGCCGATCAGTGATTCCGTTCCACGACCAATTTACGCCGATGTTGTTAGCGAACTCTTCAAAGCCCACAGTAACAAGTTGAGGTTCAGCCTTTGCAAAAACAAAGGGTACGGCACAAAAAATGCCGATAATGAGGGTAGCTAAAGTACGTTTCATAATTTTTTCTCCATCTGGAAAAAGGGTAATGGCAGACTTGCGTGGCGCAAACGTCCACAATGACGGCGCACGAATAGCGCAGGCTCTGCTTGGAAATAGTAGAAAATAGTAAGACTTTTCATCAACTCGTGAAAAGTTCTACAAAAAGAAGCTGGTAGGTCTTCTGACTCTCGGCTAAAAACATCGACCTTCTCAATCTCCCCTTGAAGAGACCAATGGTCATAAAAGCAATTGATGTTTTTTGTATTTCTTTCGATTACGCACCGATTACAGCGGCGAGGACCGTTCCGGATTGAGACGTTTGATCTTTCACCGGATTCCCTGTTACCCGCCGAAATGAGAACATTTCGACAAGCGCCAGCCACTCATTTTTAAACTGGGACAAAATTCTATACCAATAAAAAAACACGTCAAGCAGGGGAGACGTTTTTAAATTCGGAATTCGGAAATCGGAATTCGGAATTAAAGATTTTAATTTCAAATTTAAAAAAATACTGTTAATATTTGTAATCTGTGGAAAAAACAATTTGGTCCACTAATTAAAAAGATTGTTAAAAAATAATTCCGAATTCCGAATTCCGAATTAAAAAAAACCATTCGTTAAATTTTTGTGGACGGTTATACAGATTATTTTGATTAGAAATTTTGGATTAGGGGGGCAGTTTTATTTTGACTGCTATCGAGTACAATTACAACCTTGCTTGCGAAATTTAAACTGCGAACAGTTTAAATTGAAAATAAATGATTGGTAAATTATTCTATCAAAGTTTTATATTTACAGGATAAAAACAATGGAAAATTCAAATAAAGATCGATGGTCGGCGCTTGCGTCTGATCTTGGAATTGAATCTGGCGCTGATAATAAAGATAAAATTGACGACCCCAATAAATACGTTAAAGAAGACGTTGCGATTGGTCGTAATGCGCTTGTGGTTGTTCCCGATACTCCGGTTGTCAAGTTGACTGCGACGGAGCCGCCCAAAGAATCGATAGATAAATTATCAGATAAAACGCCCAATAAATTATCCTTATCCGGCAACTTGTCCGGCAATTTATCCGGCGCATCGGTTAAACCAACCGCATTAAAACACCCTACACAAACCAAAACAAACAGGTCAAGTTTCGGCGCCGGTATTTTGGAACCCGCCGAAATCGCCCCTGAAATCAATGTTACAAAAAATATAAATAATATAAATATCGTGTCAAATACAACAACAACAACAACAAATACAATCGCACTCCCTAATTCTGCCGCCAATATCGCCGGCGCCGAAAATCAAACTCCCAACGAAACAGTTGAAATTAACGTTACAAAAAATCAACCGCCGTATTCTTCTTCTTCTTTGCAATCCCGCCCGCTTGAATCTTCCGGCGCCGATCAAGATACAATCAAAAACGAACCTGCCAAAAAATCTTTTTTCGGTCGCCTACAACAAATCAATATTTTCGGCGTTCGCAACAAAAACGATAACGCAAAAAATACAGACAATAACGAATACAACAACGACAATAAACAAAACGACAACGTTCAATCAGAACGCGAACATTCGCCGCACGGCAGATATTTACCGCCGCACGCCCAAGCGCTATATAAATCACACACCCAACAAAATCAACACGCCCAACAAACCACACAAAACCAACCGCAAACGACAAGTAAAGATATTTTTGATCCGTTGCGGCAAATTGCATCGCAGATTAGTAAATTAGGCGGCAAACCGGCGCCAAATACCACAAACGAAATTACGCAAAATAATAATCAAAACAATACGGCAGGTTACAACGCAAATTACAAAAAAACGCAAGATTATCGTTACAATAATTCAACCAATAACCAACAAACAATTCAACCCGCCGATAAAACCGCCGGACGCTACGAAAACAACGCACAAAATAACATCAACGCCAACATCGACGCAAACATAAACGAACCCGCCTCGTTATTTGACGACGTTACGCCCGATCCGGAGGAATTAGCGGCTTTGCAACGTCTAAAACGGCTGATCGGCGACGATGCGCCAGACGTTGATGAAGATCAACGCCGCCTTGAGTCCTTGCTAGGAGAACCTCGCGAAGAAACACAACCAGAAACGCAAGTTGATAACGAACCCGAAACAACAATTTACCCGCTGACGCATACGCCGCAAAACACAACGCCGCAAAACCGTTATAGCCGTTACCCAAATAATCGAAATTACGTAAACAAAAATAACACAAACAACACAAGACCAGAAAATAATCATAACAACCATAATAACCATAACAACCATAACAATCACTTCCAAAGAACAAATAATCAAAACACAGATAATAAAAGATGGACGCCGCAAAATAATTTTACGGATAAACAAAATATAAATTCACACGGACGACGCGGCTCGCGCTTCCCCGTAAACGATCAAAAAAACGGCGCCTACAACCCAAACATAAATCGAACCAATACTATAAATCATAATCCGGCGCCGCAACAAAATTATCAAACAAGACAACTTGACGACAATAACGATACGACAACCCAACAAAACGGACGGACGCTAACAACGCCAAATCGAAACAATAGACAAGACCAATATTGGCGCGGCAAACGACAATACGATAATAAAAATATTGCCGATGCAACAAATGAATCCAGTCATTACAATAATTCCTTATATCCGTCAACCGCCCAACCGCAACAAACACAACAACAACAATATGCAGATTATGCAACGCATGAAGTCGGAATCGACGACGCTGATTATATCGACGAATACGGCGACGGATTCGGAACAAACGAAGAACGCATCCAAATACACAAAAATATACCAAGCTGGAACGACGCCGTAGAAACTATCGTAAACACAAACATACAACGACACTCGCGATTCACACAAAACACAAAAAGACAACGATAAAAATAAACCAAAAAATTATGTAACCTTTCACGAAATTTTAAGCAAAAAATTTTGATTTCAGATTTAAAATAATCTTTCTAATCTATGTAATCTACGGATCGCTTTTAAAACGATCCGCAGATTACGCAGATTAGAAAGATTTTTTTGGAAATACCCTTTAATATGTTATGAAACTCCATAAAATCATAATTGAGAATTTTCGTTGTTTTGAATCGTTGGAAGTTGATTTTGACGAAGATATAAATGTTATTGTCGGAGTCAACGGCGCCGGCAAAACGACATTGTTAGACGCAATTGCAATTGCATTGAACGACATCAACCGAAGACTATTTGTCGATAATAAAAATGATACGGGCGTACATTATTTTAATAAAGATGATTTTCATGTATTCCCGTTACAAGATAAAAATAATTTTCGTAACGATAATATCAAAGTATCCGAAAAATCTTTTATCGAATTGGAAACAAAAATTGAATCCGGTGAATTCAAATTACAAGTTAATTACGATCTTGTTAATAATAATTTTGTTAGTTTCAGGGTAAAGAGCGATAATTCGGACAATATTCATAATACTCTTAACGATTTTTCTAATATTGCCAAACATAACTCAACGGCGACGATTCCGTTTTCTGCGTATTATTTAGACTACCGTAATTTTGTTAATTCGCCTGCAATCAATAATCTTTTCGGCATGCGGTCTGATCGTTTTGATGCGTTTGCTAATTGTTTTAACGGCGGCTCAAGTTATGAGTCAATGTGCCGTTGGTTTTTTTTGCGAACTCATTTAGAGATGATCGAGCGCGAGCAATGTAAAAATTGGGAATTTAAGTTTAACGATTTGCAGGCGATTCGCGACGTTTTTAATACTATTTTTGAAGCGGAAATTCGTATTTTTTATGGCGGCGATACGTCGCCGTATCTTATGGTTGAAATGACGAATAATAACAAGACGGAAATTTTGAAATTGGATCAATTGAGCGCAGGTTACAGAAATCAGATTTCGATGATTCTTGATTTTGCATATCGTTTATCGGTTGCGAATCCTCATTTGGAAAATCCGCTTGAGTCTCCTGGTATTTTGCTTATTGACGAAATAGAACTTCACTCTCATCCAAAATGGCAACAAACCATGATTCCAAATTTACGCAAAATATTTCCTAATACGCAACTAATTGTTACAACCCATAGTCCGCAAACGCTAACGACAGTAGATTGTAATAACGTCAGAATATTAAAAAATAACGCCGTCTATCATATTGATGAAACAACAAAAGGCGCAGAAGCTAAAAGAATGTTAGAAAATATCCTCGAAACAGAAAGCAGACCGCCAAACAGCGAAATCGGAAAAAAAATCAAAAATATATTCGACCTAATTAACGAAAATAAACTCGATACCGCCCAACATGAAATAAATAAACTCGAAAATATAAAAAAATACGAACACGCAATAACAGAAGCAGAAACTCTCATCTCATGTAAACTGTGGGAAAAAGAAATCGGATTATGAAATTTATAAATAAAAGCGAAGAACCGCAAAAATTACGCGATTACAGACAAAAACATCCAAATAATCAATGGGAACAATTTCGTAACGAATGCCAAACAGGTTTGGATGAAGTTTATAAAACTCTTAAAAGAGATCAAGGCGGGATTTGCGCATATTGTGAAATAAAAATACAAGAAACAGACCGTCAGGTTGAACATTTTCATGATAAATCCGATAAATCCGATCCCAATAATCCGATGCGATGGCATCTTGATTGGAATAATTTATTGTATTGTTGCAAGGGCGGCACGCAAAAAAATAACAGCGGCAATAATTTTTTAGCCGCTTCGAATGTTGATATCAGTTGCGGCGAACACAAAAAATTCGGCGAATATCAAAATATCCTCTCGCCGCTAGAAATCCCAATGTTTCCGCGTATTTTTTCGTATGAAATATCGGAAGGCAGTATTTGGATCCGTGTTGATGAAAAACTTTGTTTACAAGCCGGAATTGATAAAACACGCGCCGAGCAAACAATCAAAGTTTTGAATTTAAATTGTAAACGGTTACGTGAAGCAAGATATTCGGTTATGAAACAAATTAATTTTTCGTTGTGGGCAAGGCAACATACTAATCCAGATACTAATCAGGATCAGGTAAAAAAATTGATAATTCGTCTTATAGGCAATAAAGATTCTTGGGGACAATTTTTTACTATGATTAGGCACAGGTTCAACGATGTAGTGGAAAAATATCTCCATGAAATTCAAGATGAAGGGAATCTCTAAAACTCAGAAACCGTTCACAAAATTTTAGGAAATAATTTTTTAAAATGCGAACAGTTTAAAATTAAAAAATATGAACAGTTTAAAAATTATGAAACGGTATATTTTGAAGATTGCGGCGGCGTTTTTTGCGGTTTTTTTGGTTTGGCAAATAATTTTTTTTGTCGATAGTTCTAACGTTAAAATTTTTTGTTGCGCAAATGAAAACGTAATTGACGCTGATAAAATACCGGTTGACGGATCTTTAGACAATTATAATTCAAACGATGATAATTCAAACGATAGTAATTCAAACATTGGTAATTTAGAATTTGCTAATTTAGACTATGATAAATTGGAATTTGAATTTTCAATTGCGGATTTAATCGAAACGGGTAAATTTAAAGACGCTTATAATATTTTACGAAATCTAATTCTTGAACCGCAACAACAAGAAAATTTAAACTACTTGAAAAAACACAAAACCAAAATTGAAAATGAAATAAATAAACTCGCTACGGTATTTCATAAATTGCCCCCAGACGATAATATTGAAATCGACGACTTACTCGAAAAAGCACAAATAATACACAAGAATAATTGGCGCGCCCTCGAACAAATCGCCTTGACTTACGTCAATATCAAACATAACGGACAAATTATCAATAATAAATTTATCCGCAACCCAAACTACAACAACAGAGAAATAATCTATACAATTGAACGCGATCACACGCAAGCGCTGATAATATTGACCCAAGCAATGAAACTCGCAATCATAGACGACAATAAAGAAGATGTCGCGAAGTTCTTTATCAACTTAGCCGACGTAATCTACATCAAATCCAGATTTCAACCGCTGATATTGACCAATCTCTCAATATTGCCGGATTACTCCGACAACTACGGTTTTAATTACGACTATAATTTTGCGCCTGTCAACCCTAACGGCACGCCGATTTTTTACTCTAAACCAAAATCATTCCAATCCGCTAAAAACGACACTGAACGCCGGCTCTGGGCGCTCGACCAAGCCGCAAAATTTTGTCCGCATAAATACGCCGCCGTAACGCTACAAAAACAAGCCGATTTTAGCATTTCGCTTTTTGGCGCTAACACGTTGTCAGAGTCGTATTCGTACAATTACAGTTACAAAAATAGAGTCAAAAAAGATATTATATTAAAGTCGCTTAAATCGCTCGCTGATAATGAAACGATTGCGCAAAGCGCCGACGGTATTAAAAAATTCAAATTGCCCGATAAACATAACTTCATAAAAATATACCGCAAACTTTATAACACAACATCAGGTAAACAAAAATTTGAAGCCGGAATGAGCCTCGCAGGAGCTTACAACGACAGAAAACAATACGACAGAACGGCAAATTTACTAAAAAAATTAATCGACGAATTTGATAACGATAAATTTAAAAACGATAAATTTATAAATTTAGAAGAATGCAAAAAACAACTCGATCAAATCGTCAAAAATTGGGGACAATTTGTAGAAGGCTATACGGTAATAAACGGATTGAACGCCGATCTAAAATATAAATTTCGTAACGGGAAAAAAGTTAATGTAACCGTTTATAAAATTGACATGCAAAAATTCATCGACGATCTAAAATTATATTACGACAACCCTGCGCCATACGATAGCAACAAGCAATTTCAATCTGTTATTCGGATAATAAACCGATCCATAACCGACGACAAAGATACATACTCCGACCAAAATCTAACGCCGCAACAAATCCGCGAAAAATATAATATCAAAAAAATAAAACAATGGACGCAAAATCTAACGCCGCCAAAAAATCACGGCAACGGCGAAACAATAATCAAATTTTCAGCGCCCGAAACAGGTATCTATTTTATCAAAACAACAATAGAAAACGGCAACACAGACGCTAAAACCGTATGGATAAACAACACGGTAATTATTGAAAGACTTACAAACGACAATATTATCTACATGCTTGTTGATAAAGAAACAGGAAAACCTATCCCAAACGCCGAAATCAACCTCTTCTGTAAATATTACGCATATCAGTCCAATAAAACACATACGCAAATAAAAAAAATCTCAAACAAACGCAAAAACGGCAAAACAAATATAGACGGTCTAGTACAATTAGAAAAAAAAGATTTATTATCAATAGATGATTCTTTAGTTATAGCAAGTACGGACGACGGCAGAATTGCAATCTCAACCATCGGCAGAGTAATATCATCTTATGAAGACGAAGCCGACGACAATATACCGTCAAAAGTAATTGTTACCGACCGTCCCGTTTATAGACCGAATGACGACGTTAAATTCAAAGTTTGGATAAGCAATCGCAAAAATAATTACGATCAACGAAATCAAAATAAATGGAACGGAAAATTAGTCGCATGTAAAATCGCCAATCCAAAAGGCGTAAAAATCTGGTACAAAAAAGATATTAAATTAGACGCATACGGCAGCTTAACAGATACGTTTCATCTGCCAAAAGACGCTACGTTGGGAAAATATAGTATTACTATTTACGCTGATATTGCCGAGTACGCTTCCGGTTACGAGCATTTCAATTATTACGATAACGACGAGGACGACGAGACGGGAGTTGTTGAGGATAATTATAGATCCAGTTTGGGAGATCGGTATTATTTTCAGGTTGAAGAGTATCGCAATCCAGAATACGAAGTAACAATAGAAACGCCAAAAACGCAGGTTAAACTCGGTAATAAATTTGACGTAACTATACGGGCAAAATATTTCTTCGGCTCGCCTGTCGCTAATGCAACGGTCAAGTACGACGTTGTCCGAACAACTAATACTTATTTTTGTCAACCGTCGCGGGATTGGGATTGGCTTTATGGCGAAGGTTATTCGCTTGATGAAAATAATTACCAGACTTATTTGACTTCGCGAAAATTTAAACGGAAACAAAATTGGAATTGGCAATTTGACATTGATACTTGGCGACCTGAAAAAATTGTCAGTAAAAAAACGAAAATCGGCGCAGACGGAACGATTACTTTTGAAATAGACACCGCAAACGCCAAAAAGAATTTTCCATTTTCCAATCACGATTACATAATCACCGCCGAAGTAACAGACGACTCAAGACGAACTATTATAAGTACAGATTGCGTAGTTGCGGTTGCCAATCCGTTTGAAATTTACGCTTATACGGATAAAAGATATTACGTGCAAAATCAAGAAATCACCGCAAACTTCAAAACGCAACAAATCAACGGACAACCAATAAAAGGCAAAGGCAAAGCAAATCTGTACAAATTATCGTACAAAAAACAAAAGAAAACAAATGTTAATGATAATGATAATGATTACGAAACTAGCGAAACGAAAATTTTCACAAAAGACGTTACATTTAATAACGACGGTTTGGCAGAACTAAAATTCAACGTCGCCGAAGCCGGACAATACATAATTTCATGCGAAATCGAAGAACAAGAAAGCGACTACATGTTTAACGTTTATCCAAAATCAAATGAATTGCAAGACGCAGAAAACAGCAACGTAAACGAATCATGGCGATTCAACGAGTTGGAATTGATACCGGACAAATTAGAATATGCGGCGGGCGATAACTTAAATTTACGAATAAATACGGAGAAGGAAAATGCTTTTGTATATGTATTGTTTCATACCGCCGCCAAAACAACGAAAAAAATAAAAGCGATACAACTAAAAGGCAAGTCGGCATTGGTCTCAATTCCAGTCGAAACATGCGACTCGCCGAATTTTTATATTGAAGCGTTTACCGTCATAGACGGGCAAATTAATTACAAAGATAAAGAAATCGTCGTACCGCCGCAAGAAAAAATCTTAAACGTAAACATTCAACCGGATGCGGCAAATTATAAACCAGGCGATAAAGTAAAAATGAAATTGACTGTTACCGATCTTAACGGCAAGCCGGTTGTCGGGCAATTGACGGCGGCTGTTTATGACAAATCTATAGAATATATTACAGACGATTTAATTGGCGGCAACGGCGAAATTAGAGATTTTATCAGGAGAATGAAACGATTTTTTCACCTAGATTGGCAATCGAATATTGATTACCAGATACAACGCAATTTAAATCATCAAAGATATTTTATGGTCGATCTCAGTCAATTCTCTGATCATATTCGAGAGGCAAGATATAAAAAAATCATCGTTAATCCAAACGGATATATCGATCAACTTATAGGAGGTCGGCAATTTTACGGCGGTTACGGCGGTTACGGCGGCGGCGCAACTCATAGTAAAATCCCTACGCCTGTTCTAGCGCCGCCTGTTGATTTGGCAAACGCTCGCGACTCCAGATCAAATACGCCAATTGTAAACAAACAATTTATTGATCCGAAGGTTCGTAGTAATTTTTCTGATACGGCTTATTGGAATGGTGTTATTGAGACGGATTCTGACGGCGTTGCGGAAGTTGAATTTGCTATGCCGGAATCATTGACGACTTGGAAAATTAACGTTTGGTCAATTGCACACGGAACCCGCGTAGGCTACGGAACAACTCAAATTATCACGCGCAAAGATTTGATAATCCGAATGCAATCGCCGCGATTTCTTATTGAAAAAGATCAAATCGTACTCGGCGCAATCGT
>JAISLW010000077.1 GCA_031277105.1 Planctomycetaceae bacterium
CAACAATTATCAAAACGACATTTATTATCAACGTCTTTGCGAAAAAATAGGGGAAAAACATCCAATCGAAGTCTTAACACTACTTGCCGTTTTACGTATTTGCAAGGGAAAGAAAAATCTAGCGGAAGCAGGTAAGATATTATTTTCCAATGACACAAATCCATCAAGCCGAATAAGAAAATTTTTACACAAATTTAATTTGAAATGGGAGGACGTTAATGAGATTATTGGACAATTGTAAACGAAAATGACACGTTAAA
Source organism: Planctomycetaceae bacterium (assembly GCA_031277105.1). GTDB lineage: Bacteria > Planctomycetota > Planctomycetia > Pirellulales > Thermoguttaceae > WRKP01. The sequence continues at coordinate 261 of JAISLW010000077.1, forward strand.
TGCAACAAAAAAAGGCGGTTGAGATTAAAACTCCATCATTAACGGTTGAGTACAACCACATGCTGCCGAAACGGCTGCGATCCTTAATTTTATGCGGAATATTTTTGTTAAAAAACGATCTCGTCAAATCGAAATTAAACGTCAAGAACTTTGCAATAAGTTTTATCTCGAACTTCGCAATTGGTATTTTTGGGCGACCGAAGAGTCTAGGAATCCTGATTATTCGTTACGTTTAATTATTCGTTTGTTGATCTGTTTCTTTTTGCAAGATAAAGGACTCGTGCCAAAAGAATTATTTGACGAAAATTTTATTAACGAAAATTTGAAATCCGGCGACGAATACAGATATTACAACGCAATTTTACGTAATCTGTTTTTTAATTGCCTAAACGCGCCAATCAAAAATCGCACCGAACCTGAACACAAAAAACTCATCAAAAATATCCGCAACATTAAAGATCAATTTCAAAAAATCCCGTTTCTAAACGGCGGTTTGTTCTACAAAATTGAAGACGACGATTTTTTATTGCATGACGAATATTTTTTTTGCGAACCGACGACAAAACATATTTTAGAACTTGACGGAAATTATAAAGTCGCCGGAATTATTAAGATTTTATCGCAATACAAATACAAATTATCAGTCGATGATTTAATTGATTCAGAATATACCCAAACCGTCGATCCTGAATTTATCGGTAAAGTTTTTGAAAGTTTATTAGTTTGTATTGACGCAGATTCCAAAAAAAACCGGCGTAAAATTACCGGCAGCTTTTATACGCCGCGCGAAATCGTCAATTACATGGTCAACGAAACGCTGGACTCATATTTACAAAATTACTCTCAAAAAATTTCACAAAAAATTTCACAAAAAAATTCACAAAATAATTTGCAAAATAATTTACAAAAAGATTCGCAAAATAATTCCGCCTTATTGCAATGTAAAATTCTTGATCCTGTTTGCGGGTCGGGAGCGTTTCCTTGCGGCGTGATGAATGAAATTATAAGACGACTTGACCCAGATAAAAAATTTACGCAACAAGAACGTTACCAAAAAAAGTTAAAAATTTTACAAAATGTAATTTACGGCGTTGATATTCAACCTGTTGCGATACAAATTGCAATTCTACGTTTATTTTTATCTCTCATTCAAGAAATTGTTCCCGATAAGCAAAAAGATAATTTCGGAATCGAACCCTTGCCCAATCTTGAAACAAAATTTATTTGCGCCGATACCTTGATCAGTCTTAACAATGAAAATAAAAACGAAAAACAAAAACAAGGATTATTATCGACGTTTGGAATCGACGACGGTTTCGATATTGTAATCGGCAACCCGCCTTACAACGTCCTCGACAACAAAATCCCACAAAAAACAGAATACGAAAAAATTTATGCGAACTTGAAAAGCGGACGAATGAATATTTACCAATGTTTTTTCGGCAAAGGAACAGAGTTACTAAACGACAATGGCACGCTTGCGTTTATTCATCCTAAAACGTTGCTCGGCGACGCATATTTTGCGGCGACAAGAAAATTTTTGCTAAAAGAATATCCGGCGTTCACGATTGTTAATATTGCCAATCGCAAGAATACGTTTAGTTCTGTTATTCAATCGGTTGTTATTTCGCAATGGAATAAAGACGCAAAAACAACTAATTGCAGAATTGGCGAAGTTGTCCAAAAAGACGATTTGCATAATATTTCCTACCTAATCAAACCAAAATCAGAACTAATTACAAAACACGGAACCTTACTCGCCAGCCGCCATATTGAAACATATAAAATTGATAAAAAAATTAACAACGTAAAATGTATGCCGCTAAATTTTGTAACAGGAAACGCCGAATGGAACAAAATTAAAAAACATCTTTCCGCAAAACCATCGACAAACGCAAAGCAATTTATCTACGGCGAAAATATCCAACGCTACAATTTAACGCCGCCAAATAAAAGAGCAAAAACCGCATTCATCAACGGCGCCGCAAACGTTAAAACGCTACAAAAATTAGCGATTTTGACGCAACGGACAACCGCAACCGAACAACCATATCGTATCATCGCAACGCTTATTGACCCAAATGATTTTGATTATCCGGTTGTAGTGGAAAATCACACAAACGTTTTTGTTTGCGAAAATAGCACGAATGTTTTTGTCTGCGAAAACAAAGATACGGCGCTATATATTTTGGGAATACTTAATTCGCGGTTAATGGATTTTTATTTTCGGCAACACAACAGCAACACGCACGTTTCATCACGCGAACTAAATCGTTTGCCGATTATAAATATTCCGCCAAAAGAACAACAACCGTTAATAAAATTAGTAAAACGCCGCTTAACCGGAATAAACATCGACGATCAAATTGATAAATTAGTTTACGATTTATACGCCCTAACAAAAAACGAACGAAAATTTATCGAAACATTTTTTGACCGTAACCGTTCACGGGAATTTGGCTATTAAATTACGTTTTGGCAATTTTTGAGGGACAAGTGAGACAATTTTTTTATAACAAAAAATTGTTATCTAACTTTACAAAAAACTACTTCCTATTCCCTAACTTCTAAAATCTATCGCTTAAATTTTCGTGAACGGTTACGTATTTTTCAGATATGTTGTTTTATTGAATACGGCGCCTTCTTTTATTTTTTGTTTTAGTTCTTCCGGCGAGTCTGCGAATAGCGGCGAGATTTCAATTTGTACGTTTTTATCTACGACGGCGCCGGCTTTTCTCAACCATTCGGCGTGCATATTTGTTATATTTTGCTTAACAGTTTCCGGCGAATTCGCCTGCGAGCCTGGCGCATTTTTTACCGGCGCATAATGATTCTCCTGATCAACCTCGACAACAACGGCATTTTTTGCCAGCGGTAAAAGATCAAAAATAAACCGCTCAAATTTAATCGCATTCTCCTTGTCCGGCTTAATCAAATTTCCCGTCGCAATATCAATAAACGGAACTTTTTTACGAGCGACATGAAACGGTAACGACGTTGCAATCTTCGCCGTCCGCTCAAGAAGCGAAACATTAAAAATATGCGCCGCAATATTGCCCGCCCAAATTTTCAACGAACCGTCCGGCTTAACTTGACTCGCTACGTCCTCCGTTAAATCGCTGTACTCAATAACATAAAGCCGCCCGTCAACTTCAACAATATTGCCGACCTTCATCATCGGAAACCGCTTGCGAATAACCTGACTCGTCAACTCCGAACCGCTCAAAAAATGATACCCCAAAAATTCCGGCGAACAAACTTGCACCAACGGATTGTCAACTTGATAATAAAACAAATATTCAATCCCGCGCCGCCGAAAATTATCTAATACCGAAATTCCACCAACGCCGCTCTTTGTTATCGCCGCAAGCATACCGCCATGACCGTCCGGACTCAACGCAATCCCGCCTTTCGATTCAAGCAAAACTTTGCCGGAATCCAACGAAACCGCCGGCATCGTTCCTTGACAAAAAATAAAAACGTCCTCCCGCCGCAAACCGAAATAATTTTTCTGTTCCAAAAAATCAATCGTTTCCTGATGCGTTGCCGGACTTGTCATAATTGCAAAAGGAACTTGATAACCATACCGCCGCGCAACGGCAATCACCTTCTCAAAATGAATCTGAAACAACGTCGCGCCGCTAACAGCGCCAATCGAATACATCCCTTTAGGATGCGGAAATCCAAGTCGCGTACCTTGACCGCCCGCAACAAGAATTACGCCAACTTTGCCTTGACGCAAAACGTCTTGCCCAGCGCTCAACGCCTCTTGCGACGAAACCGGTATTCGCGGTTTGCACGGAGTTAAGTCAGTAACCGTCGAAAATTTATAAGCCGGAGGATCGCCCGCACGACCCGCCAACATCAACGACTCCGCAGGAACATCACGATTAGCATAAAGATTAACAAGCAACGAAAAATCTATCAACGCAATCTGTTCCGACAACCTACGACGCTCAATTACAGAAAGCAAATCCCAAAACGTAAGAAGATGCTCCTGACCATAACAACGAAGATTTTCTAAAATATCACTTTTCATAAAATAAAAAATTTGTAAGGAAGTTCTAAAAAATAATAACAGATCACGTAAATTTTTGTTTATTAAATTACATTTGGACAATTTTTGAGGGACAAGTGGGACAAGTGTGACGATTTTTTGTAACAAAAAATCAGTCTGACGGATCGCAGCCGTTTCGGCTGTTATTTGCCAACGGTAACCAATAAATCGGTTACGATCAAAACCTCTATCACTAGCGGTTGAGTACAACCGCATGCAGGCGAAACGCCCGCGATCCAGCAAACGATTTTTTGTAACAAAAAATCGTTCTCTAGCTTTCTAAAAAACTACTCCCTATCCCCTATCCCCTATCCCCTAAAACTTGTCGCTTAAAATTACGTGAACTGTTACGATTTTTAAACACAATTTCGATCCAAAAAAATAAGCGCTTACTGAATTGTTACCTTAAACAAGTAATTATTGTAACAAAAATTATCGATAACATCACGCCTGTTCCAAATATCCCGCAAAATTTCCGAAACATATTTTAGGGAATTTATAAACTGTTCGCACTTGAGTTTGCGTTTACCGTCGCCTGCCTAGCTATCGGACGGCAGGCTTTTAAACTGTTCGCACTTGAGTTTTCGTTTACCTTCGCCTGCCTAGCTTTCGGACGGCAGGCTTTGACGCTTTTAAATCGCTGAAATTCAAGTACGATCTGTATAGGCTTTTCAATCGCTGAATTTCAAGTACGAGCAGTATAAAAACCGCAATTTTATTGTTTATTAACCACAGAGAACCCAGAGGAATTTTTTAATTGGAATCAAAATACTATTGACGGCTCGCTAACTTTTGCTACATTACAACGAAAACAATTAACAACTATCATGCTCGTATTAAAATCTCGTATTAAAATTTAGGGAATTTCTAAACTGTTAGTACTTGAGTTTGCGTTTACCTTCGCCTGCCTAGTTTTCGGACGGCAGGCTTTTACGCTTTTAAATCGCTGAAATTCAACTACGATCTGTATAAAAAATTATTCTTTGTAAAAAATGAATTTTTAAGAGACGCCCAATTCGAGAACGGCGACAACAATTTAAACCGAAGTCAAAATGAAATTAAATACGGTATATTTTAGCAAATCTATCAACGTACTAGAACATGCGCTGAAACTTATTAGTGAAACGGATACAAAAGATATTACTTACGTTATTTATCGTTCCGCTTGTATTAAGGAATATGAAATTATTTTAGAGCAGAGCGTGAAACTTTTGCGTAAAGCGTTAAAGCCGTATTTTTCACTGGCTTCGGCAGTTGATAAACTCACGTTTAAGGATGTTTTGCGTCATGCCGTTTTACGCGGAATTATTACTGTTGAGGAATCAGAACAATGGATGCAATATCGCGATAGCCGAAATACAACCGTTCACGATTACGGCGACGAATTCGCCGAAACAACATTGTCCTTCTTCCCGCAATTTATCAAAGACGCAAAACGGCTATGCGATGCAATTAGCGCTTTAGAAAATTTGTAATATTTTTTGTACCGAATTTCAAATTCGATCCGTATAACCGCAATTTCAAACATAAAAATATACATGTTAATACGTGAAAAAGATCGTCAAACACTTTTACAGATATTTGATTCAGTGGACGAGCCGATAGAAGTATTGGCGTATGGCAGCCGCGTGAACGGTAACGCCCATAACGGAAGCGATCTAGATTTAACAGTACGACGTTACGACAGACAACCAATTTCGCCAAATATTTTGACAATATTTATAGATAAAATCCGCAACAGCAATATTCCAATTCTAATCGACATACACGATTGGGCAACATTACCGCCAAATTTCCATTGCCAAATCGAAAAACAACACGAAGTAATTTACAAAAAACAACAAAATAAATAAAGGAACTTCTAAAAACCACAAATTTATTTTTATTAACTCATCATACGCAGAAACAAGGCAAAATATGCACTAAAACAAGTATTTGAGCGTAGAAATACCGAAAAATGGGGAATTTAAGCTAAATATATTTGGACTGAATTTGACCGCCTGCGTAACATGAGTTATTATTTAATTTTGGTTAATGACTTGTCTTGGTTAATGACTTGTTTTCGTCCCGATAGGGACGGTATTTTCATAACCGCAGGTCTCTGACATGCGGTTAAAAGTCAACATCTAACTCTGCCCCGATTGGGGCAGGACATTTTAAACTATTCGCACTTGAATTTGCGTTTACTTTCGCCTGCCTACTATCTGACGGCAGGCTTTTACGCTTTTAACTTGATGAAATTCGAGTACGATCCGTATCGTTAAATAATCTCAATAAGTCCTGCCCTTTCAGGGCAGCAAGTATGGGCGGATTTCTACCGCAGGTCGCAGACCTGCGGTTATGAAAGTACCGTCCCTATCGGGACGAAGATAATTCAACAAAAACATTAAATAA
>JAISLW010000183.1 GCA_031277105.1 Planctomycetaceae bacterium
GTGTTTAATTTTGGGCCGCAGTAGAGTTTATGTTGCTAATAAATTTTATTATTTCACAACGTATAAAATACATCTATTTTACACGTTATGAATTATTAAAATTTAATAATTGTTTCACACGTATTGCGGCCCAAAAAATAAACACAGCGGCGAAACACCGCCTACCTTTTTGCAAAAAAATGAATTTTTAGAGACGCCCGTCGATTTAAAAGCGTCAAAGCTAGGCAGGCGAAGGTAAACAAAAACTCAAGTGCGAACAGTTTATACAGATCGTACTTGAATTTCATCGATTTAAAAGCGTCAAAGCCTGCCGTCCGAAAACTAGGCAGGCGAAGGTAAACAAAAACTCAAGTGCGAACAGTTTAAAATATTTGTCATGCGTTTAACGTAACCGTTTCTGGAAATTTAAACGACAAGTTTTGTTCTATGGGATAGGGCGTAAACGCTAGGATATAGTTTTTAAAATTAAATGAATTAGAGAAAAAATTTTTTGTTATAAAAAATTGTCCCACTTGTTCTTCAAAAATTGCAAAACGTAATTTAACAAACAAATCTTCGTGAACGGTTACGATTTTTTAATTCTGAATTTAAAAAATTGCTATTGGAGTTTTTTTAAGTCTTTGTTATACTCCGCAAGATTGTCAATTTATAAACCGACATGATTTATACTGCTCGTACTTGAAATTCAGCGATTTAAAAGCGTCAAAGCCTGCCGTCCGAAAGCTAGGCAGGCGAAGGTAAACGCAAACTCAAGTACGAATAGTTTAAACTGTTCTTACTTGAATTTGCGTTTACCGCCGCCTGCCCCGCACAGGACGACAAACTTTTACGCTTTTAAATCATTGAAAATTTAAGTACGAACAGCGTCGTTTTTCTTTCAACAATAAACTTAATCAAATGAACGCTAAAGAATATTTTTTTTATAAAATTTTAGTTGCCTTTGTCATTATAATTTTTTCGCGCAATATAAATATTTGCTCCGCTGACAATCCGCCGTCGCACAATATTGATCAACAAAATTACGCACAAAATAATCGCACGCTTAACCCAAACTTGCCCAACGCCGCTTTCGGTCAAGAACTTAACATAAATCAAAATACGCTAAAAGAACCCTTGCCATTGCCCCTGCCGCCCAAACCCGCGACAAATTACAAAAAAAATAACCAACTACAAGCATTAAAAAATAGCATCTCAAATAAAAATTACCAAACAACAAATAACAACTACAACGCAACAACAAATAATAATACCGAAAATAATACGCAAAATAACGCCCAAAATACAACCGCAACTTATAACAGAAATAAAATAACGCCAACGCCCATCAAATTAGCAAACGCAGAAATCATAAACCAACAAACAAACAATAACGAAAATATCCCAACAAATATCCCCGAAAATATCCCCGAAAATAATAACGAATTTAACGCCGAAAATAATAACGCCAACATCGACCAAACAAATAATACAAAAGAACAATTAAACGTTACAAAAAATCAAAAAACACAAAATCCCGATCCTATACTCGACCAAAAATTCATCGCCAACTCAAACGATAACAACGACAATAAATTAAAAAAACCGCGTATGCCGGAATTTTTCGGACCTGTAGTTTCTGTTGTTGCGAGTTTATTGATTGTGATTTCGGCGTTCTTGCTTTTTGCTCTGGTTTTCAAAAAGATTTCTCCTAATTCGGTTCAAAATTTACCCAAAGAAGTATTTGAAAATCTTGGTAAAACGTCTTTGTCGCAAAAACTACAAGTCTATTTGTTACGACTTGGCAACAGGCTAATTTTAGTTTCGGCAACAAACGATACTTTAACGCCGATTACAGAAATCAGCGACCCCGACGAAGTAGTCGCCGTACTCGGAATGTGCAGACAACTAAATAATAACGCAATAAATAAATTTCACAAAAACTTAGAATCACAACTCAACATAAATCAAAATAACCAATACGCAAAAAATACAACAAAAAATTACCAAAACGATTACTTCGGAATCGAACAAACAGAACAAAATAACGCAAATTATAAACCGCAACACCACAAAAAAATCGACGTTTACAACGAACCCGATAACAGCCTCGCCGCAATACTCGCATCAGGATTTGAACGAAAAAGAACTTAAATTTGAATGATTAGAGAATATTGAATAGTTTTTTAATTTGGAATTAAGGCGATAGTTTTTTGTTATAAAAAATTATCCCTCTCGTCCCAACTGTCCCTCATGTCCCTTTGGCAAATTAAACGCGTGAATATTAGTTTTAAACTGTTAATACTTGAATTTGCGTTTACCTTCGCCTGCCTAGCTATCGGACGGCAGGCTTTGACGCTTTTTAATCGCTGAATTGCCAGTACGAGCAATATACAAGCGACTATTTTAGAAATATGTATTTGAATAAATTTATTTATGGAATAATTGTAACGATAATTATTTTGTTTATCTGCGGCGGCGATTTAGTTTTTGCGCAGGTGATAATGAATAATTATCATCCGAATAAACCGCAAGGACGTTATGCTGATCGTCGCGAGCCGCATTTTATGCAATTTGAACCTTCGATTTATGATTCTAATAACGCTTCGGTTGACAGGTCGGGGCGTGAACCTTTTGAGACTCAGGCGCCGAAACTTGATCCGCCGATAGACGAGCCGCGTTATGAGGACGGTTCTTTGGCGCTGCCGATTCCGAAGGAGATATTGCCGGGCGCTGATTTTTTGCGTTCCCCTGGCGGGCTTGTTTCGACGATACAAATCATGGTTATTTTGACCGTGATAACGTTGTCGCCGTCTATAATGATAATGACGACTTCTTTTGTCCGTATAATGACGGTGTTGGCGGTTTTGCGTCAGGCGATAGGCACAAATCAATTGCCGCCTAGTCAAGTAATAACGGCGTTATCGCTTTTTTTGACGTTGTTAATAATGACGCCGGTCTGGTCTGAGGTTTACACCGAATCGGTTTTACCTTTTAGCGAGCGGCGGATCGGGCTTGAAATCGCTTACAACAAAGCGGAACGTCCAATACGAAAATTCATGGCAGAGCAAATTATGCGTTGTCATAATACCGACGACGTGAAAGTGTTTTTGCGTTATATCGAAGATTACAAAGCGCCGGAAGAAATGACGTGGAAGGATATTCCTTGGCGTGCGTTATTACCGGCGTTTATGTTGAGTGAGTTGAAGACGGCGTTTATGATAGGTTTTCAGATTTATTTACCGTTTTTGGTGCTTGACATGGTGATTGCGAGTGTGATGGTTTCGATGGGGATGATGATGTTGCCGCCGGTGATTATTTCGTTGCCGTTTAAGTTAATGCTTTTTGTTTTAATGGACGGATGGCAATTAGTAGTAGTAATGTTGTTAGAAAGTTTTGAACATTACGTTCCAGAAACAACAAGAGAAGCCGTAATGTTACAAATAACACAATTTAGCGGATTTTGCTAGTAATGCGGAATGCGGAATTAAAGATTTTGATTTCGGCAATGGTGAATCGATTTTGTCCCTATTGTCCCTAAAAAATCAAAGATGATTCAAAATTAAAAGTAACTGTTCACGGTATTTTTTTATTATTTAATGTTGTCGCTGAATTATCTTCGTCCCGATAGGGACGGTACTTTCATAACCGCAGGTCTTCGACCTGCGGTTAAAATCCGCCCATACTTACTGCCCTGAAAGGGCAGGACTTATTGATTTATTGTAACGTATAGATTTATTGTAACGAAAAAGTCCTGTCCCTATCGGGACAGAGTTTGGTGTGGACTTTTAACCGCAGGTCAGAGACCTGCGGTTATGAAAATTCCGTCCCTATCGGACGAAGACAAGTCATCAACATCAACAACATTAAAAAATAAACAAAATATACCACTGAATAGTTACAAATAAATTCAAAATATAAAAAAATCCGTGAACGGTTACAATTATACTGTTCGTACTTGAAATTCAGCGATTTAAAAGCGTCAAAGCCTGCCGTCCGAAAGCTAGGCAGGCGAAGGTAAACGCAAACTCAAGTACGAATAGTTTAAAA
>JAISLW010000288.1 GCA_031277105.1 Planctomycetaceae bacterium
TTTTAAACATCGTGAAATAGTAAAATTCATTGGCGTCATAAACTCTATTGCGGCGTTTCGGCACAGTGTTTAATTTTTTTAGCCGCCTACCTGGACAAATGAATTTTTAGAGACGCCCTTTAGCGATTAAAAAGCGTCAAAGCCTGCCGTCCGATAGATAGGCAGGCGATGGTAAACGTAACTTAATGTGTGAACAGTTTAAAAAGTGCGGGAAGTTAGCATGATATATTTTTGTAGTATTATTTTTTCAACTACGGCAGTTGCGGTGGTTGTTGTGTTGAGTAGTATTTTAATGATGCTGCTGACGTGGGCGTTTGGGAAAGAACCAATGCACCAAAAATCTTTGGCGGCGGCGTGGATATTTTTTCTGTTGTTTATTTGTCTAGGCTTATCTTACATGCGTTATTCTTACGCCAAAGTAGTCAATACGCACACAAAAGTTTATCAAGATATTTTTCAACATTGCGCCCAAACAATACAAAACAAAAAACAAGCCGCCCAACAAGCCAAACTTTCCAAACAATCCGAACTTTATTTATGGCTGCAACAACACTTGCAAAAGAGCGAAACAAATAAAGATATTATCGCTTCAATTTATCTGATAAAACAACAAGAAAAACAGCCTAAAAAACAACAAGAAAATCAACAAGAAAAAGAACCGCATCAAACGTTTACTTTTTTGAATTTAACAACGCCGCTTGACGAACAAAAAGAAACTACAACTGACATTGAATCTAGCGCCGGTTTGGCGGTTTGGCAAAATATTCCGTTGAAGCAGATTTTTGGACAAAATCATCTTCCTCAACCGATTGCCGATGCTTTTGATCGGCAAGCGATTGTTATTGATATTATCAAGCGGACGGATTATCAAGAAAACCGGTTGATTTTTGCGACGCCGATAATGGGGCGAGATAATACGGTTTTATCTGTTTTGTGTCTTGAAATCAAGGAGAAGGATTGGTTGAAGGAACTTTTATTTGCGAGAATATTGCCGCATTCGTTTTTCTTTTCGTTTTTATTTTTCTTTTTTGCGATGCAGATAATTTTGATCCGTCGTCGGATTATTGTGAAGCATTTGAAGGAACATAGGATTACGTCTTATGAGCAGGCGTTGGATCATTTGATCGCGGTAAAAACGTCGGCGGAAGAGAAATCGATTGACCGAAATTATTTGATTCGTCAAGTTGATTTGGAGTTTAAGAAACCGCTTATTCCGATTCTGGAATCGTCGTTTTTGTTGCGGCGGCAAATTCAGGCGGCGCCGGATTCTTTATTTGAGTTAGAATCGCAGCAGGCGACTTTGGCTTTATTTGAGAAAATGTTTTGGGGTTGTAAAAAATTGAAATTGGTTTTGAGTGATATTCGTACTTTTATTGATTTGGAGTGGAATCAGATTGACGTTCAGACGGTGATGTTTTCACCGCAACAAATTATTCATGATCTTCGTAATATTTGTCAGCAACATTTTTTGGAAAAGCCGAATATTAAATTTCGGATAGACACGATTTCGGCGATTCCTGATTTGGTTCGCGGCGATCAGCAAAAGATACAGCGGGTTCTGGAGGAGTTATTGGAGATGGCGATAGATCGTGTTGTTACGGGGCATATTAAGATTACTTGTTACATGTCGGGGTCGCAATTATGTTGGATTATTCTGGACACCGGCGAAACGTTGACCGAAAATCAAACGCGTCAACTCAACGAATTTTATAGCGGCGAATGGACGCGTCATGTGGGAACGGACGGTAAAATGATGTTTAATTTTGATTTCGGGTCAAGTATTGCGGCGGCGTTTACGTATTTATTGAAAGGCAATGTTTCATTCCAAAGCAACACAGGACACGGAAATAAATGTACAACCGTTTTCCCCGTAGAAATATAAAGATCATCTCAATACTGCTCGTACTTGAATTTCATTGATGTAAAAGCGTCAAAGCCTGCCGTCCGATAGCTAGGCAGGCGAAGGTAAACACAAATTCAAGTGTGAACAGGTTAAAAATTCGTAACTGTTCACGAGATTTTAGAAGCGTAGAGTTTTAGGGGATCGGGTATACGATTTATTGTAACAATAAATATTTGTCTCATCTGTCCCATTAGAGGCAATATGTCAATACAACATTAACCTTCATTGCGTCCTTAACGGGACGCTAAAAATTCGTATCATTTTTTTCTACTAACATGTTGTTCCTAGCGGGACAGATATTTATTGTAACGAAAATTATCCCGCTATTTCCTACGTCTGCTGATTGGTCTTGTGTTATTTGGGTAATTGTTTTATACTATTGCTTGTTGTTGTAAAAATTTAGGATCGTGAATTTTTGATTTTGAATTTTTGTAACGAAAATTACAACGCAATAAATTTGTATCCAGATCGTCCTTGAAATTCAATGATTTAAAAGTACGAGCAGTATAATTGTATTTCGCCCCATCGGGGCAATAGCATTAGCGTAGGGCAGCGCCCTACGAAATGTAACGCAAAAAATGTTAGCCCTGTAAGGGCGATAGTCGTTAGACGTTCCATCAAGCGTGATCGTGCTTGCGCCCTTACAGGGCTTGCGTATTGGAAATTATTTTTAATATGGCGCTGCCCTACGCTAATGCTTGTCGCCCCGATGGGGCTAATATTATAAATACAATTGGGTATCTCTAAAAATTCATTTGTTCAGGTAGGCGGCTAAAAAAATTAAACACTGTGCCGAAACGCCGCAACGGTTTACGTCATCAATAAATTTTAATATTTTGTACGTCTAAAATAAACATAATGTAGGCTTTATGAATTATTGAAATTTATTGGTATCATAAACTCCATTGCGGAGTTTCGGCACAGTTTTTAATTTTTTAAGCCGTCTATACCTGGACAAATGAATTTTTAGAGACGCCCAGATGATATTTAATAGATATTTTTTATCAAGTACGAGCGAGCGAGTATAGTTACCAGACGTAAACGGCGCCGAGCGTTCCGGTGTGTAGAGATTGATAGCCGCTTAAGTATGCGTCGTAACCGCCGAATAATCTTAATCTTCCATAATCATATCCTAAACTTGCCCCAAAGATTGCCCAATCTCTGCCCGTGTTTGTGCCTTTAACTTTGTATTTCAAAGAATCATCTACGTTTTTCTTGCTTTCAAAAGGAGAGTTAGATTTGAATTGACCTTCAAACCGTCCGATGAATTCAGTTTGTGTTTTTCCTATATATTCATGCATCCATGCGAAGTTGAAATCTCCTGAAATCATACCGCCCATAAAAGTTTTTTCAAAACGTTCCGTCCGAACCCCCAAAAAACCTCGCATACTAGTTGTTGAAACCGGATCACTGATAATATCCAACGCACCGGCGCCGTGTTCGGTTATCGCTTCTTGATAATTTCCTGCATATTGCAAACCGACATAAGCATGCCAGTGGAAAATCGGGTCAAGATAATACGTCCCTAACTCCGAATAAACCGTAGTATTAAATGAATTATGCGAACTACTCGCTTTCCTGTAGTCGAATTCGTACATTGTTCTGTCTGTTTTATATTGGTTAAATCCATAGCCGTTATTTAACAAGAAGTATCCGATGCTGTTGTCTAAACGGAAATAAAGTCCGCCCATAAATTCGTGCGATCTTGAATGTTCTTTAATTCCACGCGTCGTTAAAACGTTTTCCATTGCCGAACCGTAAATTCCAAAATGACAACCTACGCGTCTCATTATGTCAACACCAAAAACTGAACCGCCCGAAGATTGCGAATAACCATAACCGCCGCTAGAATCATTTTGCGTTGCGCCGCCCATTCCAACAATCGTTATCCAACTCGTCGGCTTGCCAATTAGATGTTGACAAACTCCGCGACAGATATGACACGGCACAACTTCCGAAAGCGGCGGTCGGCGTAAATAAGTCGCAATTGTACGGTTCGCAATAGTTGTATTTTGGATTCCAGCCGAACCCGCCGTTGCGTAAATATTACCCGCCGTCTCATCCAACGCTGAACGATAACGCAACGGCGCATTGACCGCTAAATTTTCAAACACGCCCAACACTTCGTTCATATCGTTGAACTCCGTAATATGCGGCGCTAACTTATTCAGATAAGCGCCGAAATTGCGTTGATTAGGCGTTAAAGCCTTGCTAACGTGATCGACCAGCAACCCGCTTATAGTTACCCAATATTTGTCAACATTAGCATCATAACTAACAATTCCCCGTTGCCCATTCGCCGTCGCGCCAAGCACAAAACCACCCGCAACCGCATCAACTTCAAGATCGCCCGCTTCCAAAAATAGATATTTTATACCGCTGCGTTGAGCGCCGTAAATATTGACAACTCCGCCCGATACCGTCGCCTTGCCCGCAACTGAAATTTTACCCGCGCTAGTATTAGTTTCGCCGGTGCCGATTTCAAGCGTTGCGTTCTTGAACTCCGCATCGCCCGCAACCGCTACCGCACACTCCGCCGCAATACCGAGCAGACTATTATTTACCGTCAATGAATTTGTTTGAACGTTTTGGGCAAATCTCGCTTCGGTTCCTGTTTGTGTTATTGACAGATTATTTGTTACGAAAATAGGCGCTCCGCTGAATCGATATTTAGCGCCGTTTGTAATTGCCGCAGACGCCGCTTCAACACTAACCGGAACATCAATAATCCCCGCGCCCTTGTCAAATAAAACCGTATCGCCGTTAATAAAAACGTCGTCGACGCCGTTGTCGTCCCATGATTTCTTGCCGTTATCCCATGTTCCGTTGCCGCCTTTCCATTTCAAATCTATGTTCGTAGCGTCAAGCGTAAGTTTAATTGTGTTACCTGCCGTCGTCATATTAAAAAAATGCCTTGCCGTCGGCGCTTGACCGGCAACCAAAACGTTGCTCGTATCAAAACTGCCGGTCAATGTACCGGCATTCAGTACAGTATAAGTTCCTTTTTTAAATGACGTAATATCGAGTTTGGCGGCGGCGTTTAACGTTGCCGAACCTGCTTTCAAATACGGCGTATTTTCTCCTTCGCTATACATTGTGTTTATTCCAAGAATTGCGTTAGCGCCAAGATTGAATGTTGTAATATAGACTTTATCGGAGGTATTATATTTGTAATTGCTTTCGATGTTAAATTGTGAATTTGATTTTATTGTTGCAGATTTTGCTTTGACGAAAGCGTCTTTGCCGATTGTAGTCGTGCCGCCGAATGTTGTGACGTCAAATTGATCTTGCCCGAACAATTCATTGTTCAAAACGAACTTAAAATTCGGATCGCCCACGCCCGTAGCGGCGCCGGCGGCGTCAGCGGTCTTGCCAAAACTCAACGCCGTAACTCTATTGCCGTCGGTATATTCCGATTTAATATTGCCGTAGATTTCAGCGCCGTTCATAATGTTAATCTCTTTGACGTGCGCCGTATTGCTAATAAATATAGCGTATTCATTGCCCGTAATTTTTCCGCTAATATCAAAACGGTCAACAAGAGCGCCGTTGAGTTCTTGTGTTGCGCGATAATGTTGTGCTTCGATTCTTTTTTCGCTTCCGGTGTACGTATTCGTGTAATATGATTTAGCGTTGTAACCTTCAACTGATAATTTAACGCCGACGCCGCCTTCGCCGGTTGCGGAAATATTGCCGCGATTTATGAGAATATTGCCATTGCCCCAAGCCGCAAATAAACCGACTGCATTTTCGCCCGACGCTTCTATAATCGCATCTTTGTCAATATTGATCGTGTTTTTCGATCCGTCAATTCTTATTCCGGCGCCTTCTTCGCCTCTACTTGAAATATCGGCGCTTTGCAATAATTTCAAATTATCCATAATAACATGAGCGCCAACGCCAAAAATAAAATCGCTGTCATAACCGACGCCGGTTACTTGACCGTCGTATAAATTATCGGAACGCTTATAATACGAATGCCCAAACGCCTTGCGACGGTTCACGCTATAACCCAACTCTTCCAACATCGCCAATTCTATTTCCGGCATAAAAGGCATATTGATAAAAGCGCCGTAACTCATCAAACTGTGCATGTTGCCCGTATGCGATAAATCCAAACCAAAAATTGCCGCATCACTCGGATCGGTTGACGTTCCTTGAATTGCCGATTGCGATAATATATTCAATTTCGATAAATCAAGCGAACCGTTGTGATTGTGAACAGAACCAATCAACTCCTCGATTGCCCCGTTAGGTTTGCCAAGAAACATCGGATACTTAAAATTCTCTGCGCCAGCGTCCTCGTAAAGATTGAAAACGCCATCGTTAGCGGAACCGGCGCCGGTTACTGCAAAATTACCATTGGCGTCAGTCCATTTTTCGCCGTAAATATCAACAAGGTAAGGCGCTAAAATTGGTCGTGAAAATCCGAGTACGTGACCGAATTCGTGTATTATTGTGTCGCGGTCGAAGCGTCCGCCGAAGTTAATTATTGCGTCTGTTTCTGTTGTGCTTGGTTTAGCGCCGTTGTTGATTATGTTGACGATATTTCTTCCAAGTCCGTTTGCGGTGCTAACAACGGTTGGCTCTACGTGTGCGAAGTTGACGATTATTTTGTAACCTTTTTCAACTCGCGACGTATCGATTAGTTGTTCCCAATAGCCCACGTATTTAACCGTATTATCAATCATCTCGGTCGTAAACGGTCTCGTTGACGGCTGCTCATTGCCAGGGGTTGAATTGAGAATATTATTTGGATCCTCTTTTGAACCGGAATAAAATCTTAATTCGAATATTCCGACGGTTCTAACTTCTGGGGCGAATTGTGCGTATGAGTTATTATTTGGGAGGATGGCAAAAGTTAGTAGTATTGTAAGCGCAAAAAGAAAGCGTTTAACAATGGACGCAGAGAGATTGCCCGCTGTTATATGCGCAAATTGACTGTAACAATTTTGTCGTTTCGTGTAAAGCTCCATTTTACACCTTCGTATGTTCTGCTTCTCAATGCCACATTTATTTTCGCTCATTATTTTAACTCAACATGCGTTACAGTTTTAGCATATTGGTTAAATTATTGAGGGCAAGGCATCCTGTCCAGTTTTCAATTTATGTACAAATTTATAATATTACCTTCTATAATCGTCTTTATCGTTATTCGGCTTGTAACATCTGAAACGAAAAAAACACTTATCATAATAATTAAAAACGAAAAAAACATCTAACCCGCACAACAGATAAAATCGATAAAATATACCTAATTTACCAAAACAAATTTGGGAAATTGGCTGAATTAAGGGGCGTCTCTAAAAATTCATTTGTCCAGGTAGGCGGCGTTTCGCCCCGTGTTTAATTTTGGGCCGCAGTAGAGTTTATGTAGCTAATAAATTTTATTACTTCACAACGCCTAAAATACATCTATTTTATACGTTATGAATTATTAAAATTTAATAATTATTTTATACGTATTGCGGCCCAAAAAATAAACACAGCGGCGAAACACCGCCTACCTTTTTACAAAAAATAAGTTTTTAGAAGTTCCCTTA
>JAISLW010000298.1 GCA_031277105.1 Planctomycetaceae bacterium
TCCAGTTACCATGTCAATGGAGTTTTGACCGCTTTCGGCGATGGATCAATTCGGTTCGTTACGGAAACAATTGATACCGGTAATTTGAGCGCTAAGGTTCCACTTCATGGTCGTGAATCGGAATATGGCATTTGGGGAGCGCTCGGAACTATTGCCGGAAGTGAATCGAAAAATACTCCTTAAACTTTTCTATTGTCCCTTAAAAATAAATTAATATGTTAAAAATTATCACGTCAATTTTATTACTTATTTTGTTAATCGGATTATCTGGTTGTAACAAAGAACATCGTCCTGCAGGATTACCCAAATTGATACCGTGTGAAATTACTGTTATCAATACCGATGGTACTCCTCTTGCGGATGCATTGGTTCGACTTGTCGCAATAGAAACACCAATTCCTTGGGCAATAATTGATAAAACAGATGAAAATGGAATCGCTAATATCTTTGTTAATGCCAAATATCAAGGATCGCCGGTAGGAAAATTTCGTGTTCTTATTTCAAAAAACGAAGGTTTTGATAAGACATTAGGAACACCAAAAACTCCTCCCAACGCATACGTCAGTGTTGATGCAGAATTGATTTACTATGTTAACCCAATTTATTCAAATGAGAAATTATCTCCGTTTGAAATTGAAGTCATTGATAATAAATTATTTTCCACGACATTGACGCTTGTAAAAAAACCTAGTGAAAATGTTCGATAAGAACATTTTCGTAACCTTTACTTTTACTTTTAACTTTTATTTTTACCTTTAACCCCTAATAAAACAATTATGAAAAGATTTCAATTTCTTTGTGTTAGTGTTGTATTTTTTGTTTCGTCGGCAGTATTTGGCGCGGATAAGCCGAACATCGTTTTCTTTTTGGTGGACGATCTTGGCGTGATGGATATTGGCGCATACAATCCAAATACATTTTACGAAACTCCCAATGTTGATCGTATTGCTAAAGAAGGCATTCGGTTTACGAGCGGTTATACGGCTTGTTGCGTTTGTAGTCCGACGCGGTTTAGTATTATGACCGGAAAATATCCTGCGCGAAACGCTTGCACTAATTGGTTCGGCGCATCTGATTCGGCAAAATTTCAAGGCGCAAAATATCATGACCGACTTGACTTGGAAGAGACAACGCTTGCCGAAGCCTTCAAAGAAGCCGGATACAAAACAGCATTCGTTGGAAAATGGCATCTCGGTCCGACTGAAAAATTTTGGCCCGAAAATCAAGGTTTTGATGTAAATATTGGCGGTTGCAGCAAAGGTAATCCTGGCAAAGGCGGCTATTTTTCACCTTATAACAATAATCCGCGTCTGCCCGATGGTCCCGAAGGCGAATTTTTAACCGAGCGGCTGACGGCAGAAGCAATCAAACAAATTGAAACGCTAAAAGATTCTCCGTTCCTTCTTTACTTTGCATTTTATCAAGTTCACACGCCGCTTCAGGCGCCGAAATCGCTTATCCAAAAATATCGCGAAAAAGCTCAACGCCTCAACTTGCCCGAAGAGAATGACCCGTCGTCAATTCAAGAAGACGAACTCCGCCCGAATGGTAAACCGCGTTTAATACGTAGCGTTCAATCGCATCCGGTTTACGCCGCAATGGTCGAATCAATGGATACGGCGGTAGGTCGCGTTGTTGAGACGCTTCGTAAAGAAAAACTTCTTGACAATACAATTATTTGCTTCGTGTCCGATAATGGCGGACTGGCAGAGAACCCAACGTCTAATCTTCCGTTACGCGCCGGAAAAGGTTGGCTTTACGAAGGCGGACATCGTGTTCCGTTTATTATTCGATTGCCCAAAGGACGTGCAGGAATTTCAGACGTGCCGGTAATCACTAACGATTTTTATCCGACGCTTCTTGAACTCGCAGGATTACCGTTAAAACCTTCGCAACACCTCGACGGCGTTTCGCTCAAACCAATTTTAGACGGTAAAGAACCGCCCAAACGTGATACGCTCTATTGGCATTATCCGCATTACGGCGCTTTCCCAGGCGGCGCTTTGCGAAAAGGTGATTGGAAATTTATTCGCCGCTACGAAGACGGACGAGTCCAATTATACAACTTGAAAAACGACCCCGCCGAAAAAAACAATTTAGCAGAAAAAGAACCAAAACAAACAAAATTACTCGAAGAAGAACACGACCGCTGGCTACAATCCGTCAACGCAAGATTCCTACGCGAAAAAAACGGAAATAAACCATGGCTACCCGCATATAAACAACAACAACAACAATAATAAATCAAATCAAACACAAAAAACAAAAAACAAAAAACAAAAAACGTAAAACATAAAACTTAAAACTTAAACGGACGTATTGAAAATTTGTTTTGGCATACGGCGATATTATTGCGGTATGATTGCATATTACAAAATGAATTTTTCGAGGCGTTCACAACAAAAACTTAAATTTTAGAAAGGAGTTTATTATGAAAAAAATATTGGTATTCCTGTTTATTTTGTTTAACATCAGTAATGTTACAAATGCAGACGAAACTTTGCCCAAAAAGCACAACGCTGCGGATAAACGAAATGTTGCGGCAAAACAAAATATAGCCGTGAAACAAACAGACAACGATAGTTTTGTCGTGTTTGAAAATATTCCTTACGTTACTAACGGCTCGGCATTTCAACAACTTGATCTTTACTTGCCGAAAGACGCTAAAACGGCGGCGAAACCGGTTCCGGTTGTTATTGTTATTCACGGCGGCGGCTGGACAAATGGAAGTAAAGATTTGAAAAAATTTGTCGAATGGTCGCGGTTTTACGCCGAAAACGGTTACGCCGTCGCTAATATCAATTACCGTTTGCGTCCTGATTTTGTAATGCCAGCGCAAATTCACGACGTAAAATCAGCGGTACGATGGCTACGCGCTAACGCCAAAAAATACAATCTTGATATTAATCATTTTGCGTCCTTTGGTTCTTCCGCAGGCGGACATTTGGCGGCAACGTTAGGAACTTCCGCACATGTTAAAGAATTTGATCAAGGCGAACATCTTGATCAATCCAGCGCGGTGCAGGCAACAGTTGACTTTTGTGGACCAAGCGATTTTTTCACTTTCCGAACAGAAAAAAAAGACAAGAAAGCCAAAATTTTTGCCGTTACTCTATTCGGTAAAAATGCCGAAAATAAAGACGTAATCAAAAAATCCAGCCCTTTGCAAACCGTAACGTCCAAAGCGGCGCCGTTCCTGATCGTTCATGCAAAAGACGATAAAACCGTACCAATTCAACAAGGAAAATCATTACATGAAACGTTGCAAAAAGCAGGCGTAGAAAGTCATTTTATCGAACTCACATCCGGCGGTCACGGCTCGCCACAATTCAACAATGCAGAAACAAAAAAACAAATCATAGACTTTTTAAATAAACATCTCCGCTAAATCACAAATCTGTTTTTAGTAACCACTGAGAACCCAGAGGGCGTCTCTAAAAATTCATTTGTTCAGGTAGGCGGCGTTTCGCCGAAACGCCGCATTACGGTTTACGACATCAATATACAGCTCGTACTTGAATTTCATTGATTTAAAAGCGTCAAAGCCTGCCGTCCGAAAGCTAGGCAGGCGAAGGTAAACGAAAACTCAAGTGCGAACAGTTTAAACTTTAATATTTCGCACGTCTAAAATAAAGCCTAAAATATGTTTATTTTAGACGTGTAATGTATAAAAATTTATTGATGATATAAACCGTAATGCGGCCCAAAATTAAACGTAGGGCGAAACGCCGCCTACCTGGACAAATGAGTTTTTAGAAACTCCCCATAAAAAATATACGGCGAGCGGTTACTTAATTTTTATCTAATTTTTTTTCGGTTTAAGAGCAAGTCTATTAGGAATAAAATAATTATTGTTACAAATAAATATGGTCTTAATGAGAAATTTTTTAGTTGTTTTTTTGGATGTTTTGATAATATTTTTGCCGGATTAGGATTGAAATTTCCACCTGTCAACTCCGCAATTTTTCTCAACTTGTCTTTATTCACAACACCGCCGCGCAACTCGTCCGAATAATCAACCTCCAACACTCTCGCATATTGTAAGATTGTTTTTTGCTCTTTCGTTTGCAAATTCATTTGTAATTTATAACTCCCTCTTCTTTTTGTTTTATAAATTGCCCTGTAACGCCCCGCCGCAACTTGCTCCAACGGTATTTTATATTTCAATAACTCCGGCGTAATAATAGTCAAAAAACCACTCGCACTATCAATAAAATTATCATCGCTGCCAACACCCGCCACGTCTATCACAACTTCAATCCCGCCGTCAATAAATTTACAATCAATAACCGAATTGTCCTGCTTCTGCCGCCGCGCCGCAAATTTCATTACTTGCCCCCAAAATTTTTGGAAATCACTCCACACTAACCATTCAGACGCCCAACGATTTTTTACATCCGAAGTAAAAACCATCGATATTCCAGAACCATAACGCCGCCAAGCTAACAACGGCTCGCCGCCGCCCGCCGCCAAAATTGTACGCGCATCCGGCTTAGTTTTAGTCCGCACAAAACCAAAAAGAAACGGAAACCGCTCAACATTTATCCCATTTAAAACAACACTCTTCATAACAACAACCGGCACAAACGGCTCCTCGCTAATCGGCGACTTGCCCATCAACATCGTCTCACTTGCAAAAATTTGAATTGCCGCATTCGGATCGCTAACCCTATAATATCTGCCGCCGCCCAATTCCGCCGCACGCCGCAATAACACGTCGTCCACTTCGCCAATACTAATTATCGTAACAGTAATTCCCGCCGCAAATATTCGCTTCGCTAAAACCGCAACTTCAGACGCGTCACACTTGCCGTCCGTTAAAAGAATAATATGTTTCGACGAAACTTTTAACCAATTAAGTTGCTCATACGACTCATTCAACGCCGGATAAATATTAGTGCCGCCGCCGGAAATTATACCGTTGATCTTGCCGCAAATTGTATTTTGCGAAGTTACTTTTTGCGCCGGCACAATAACATGCGGAATAGCATCAAAAGCAATCACCGAAATATAATCATCAACCGACATCAATTTAACCGCACCCTTTGCAGCCTCTTTTGCCAACCGCAGTTTTTCACCGTCCATCGAACCTGAACGATCAATCGTCAACGAAATTCCCGCCGAAACTTTATCACGCTCATCGTCGAAATTACAACGCACGGGCAAAATTTCCTCAATCGCCGTCCCATAATAACCGCCGCAACCAAAAGAACGACCGCCGCCAAACATCAATAAACTACCGCCAAACTCAAACACATAATCACGCAACATAACCATCTGACCCAACGAAAACGCCGCCGCCGGAACATCCGAAATTATAACAGCGTCAAATTGCAAAAAATCATCTATCGCATTAGGTATCCCCTCAACAGGTCGAACCTCCACACGAATACCTTGCTCAAACATCGCATTGGAAAAATCGCCCAAACTACCCGCATCCGAATCTATCGCCAACACAACCGGCATGTCGCCAACCAACACAACACGACGCATAAAATTATTCTCAACTATCACATCCGAAATCGACTCAACCTTGACGCTAAACTCTTGCAAACGCTCGGCAGATGCAACTTGCCGAAATCGAAATCTGTTCTCGCCAACAGAAAGCGCCTTCTTGACCTCGACTATCTTAAATTCATTACGAAAAATCGAAATAACCGCATCCGTTTGACTATTACTATAAACCAATAAATCAATATTAAACGACTCGCCGACACGTAAATCAACCGGAACATCAAAACCCAAAACCGAAACATCAGTCAATCGCAACTCCGGAACCGAAACAGTTGAAACCGGCAGACCGCTCAAAACAGCCGCCGATAACGCATCGCCAGCCGTCTCCTTGCCGTCCGAAAATAACACAACCTCCGAACCAATTCCAGAATCAGACAAAGACGACGCCAAAACCAACGCCGATTCAATATTAGTACCGTTACTCCAATCCGAATCAACATCGCCGTCTTGACCAAAAATATTAACGCCGTCTATTTTTCGTTGCGCAAATTCAGATAACCTCGCATCGCTCGCAAAAGAAATCAACGAATACGTAAATTTATTATTAGACGCAATTATATCTTGTAAATAATCGCTAATAAATCGACGCGACTCAACGTCAATACTACGACTCGAATCAATAAGAAAAATTAAATGACGATCAACAACAAAACGATTAAAAGATAAATCAATAAAAATAAACGCAAACAAAAGAATAATAAATACGCGAACAAAAAAATTTACCCAAAACAACATAAATTTTTAACAGTTAAGAATGAAAATAAAGGAAGGAAATCCTGTACCCAAAATTGCAAAAACAACGTTTAATTTTTGCAACCATTCACGAAGATGCGTTTAGCAAAATACGTAATGGCAATTTTTTTTGAGGAACAAGGGGGGACGATTTTTTGTAACAAAAATTTGAGGAACGCAACCGACGCGGCTACAAGTCGCCAACAGCAACAAATAAAACGGTTGCGATCAAAACTTCCATCATTTGCGGTTGAGTACAACCGCAAGCAGGCGGAACGCCCGCGATCCTTCCGACGATTTTTTGTAACAAAAAAATCTGTTCTCTCGTTTTCTAAAAGCTAATCCCTATCCATTAAAATCTATCGCTTAAATTTTCGTGAACGGTTATTTTTTTGGTTTTAGAATTTGAAGTTTGTGTTTCGTAGTTTTAGGTTTGGTTTTTCAATTGTAACGGTAGTGTTTGGCGATACGGAATAGGTTAGCCAGACATTTGATCCGATTACGGAATCATGTCCGATAATGGTTTCGCCGCCTAATATTGTTGCGTTTGCGTAGATTACTACGTTATCTTCAAGTGTTGGATGCCGTTTTGTGCTTCTGACAAGATTTCCCATTTCGTCTTTCGGGAAACTCAACGCTCCAAGCGTTACGCCTTGATAAAGTTTTACCCAATTTCCTATTTTGCAAGTTGCGCCGATGACTACTCCCGTTCCATGATCAATAAAAAAATATTCGCCAATATCCGCGCCCGGATGAATATCTATACCCGTTTTAGCATGCGCCCACTCTGTCATCATACGCGGTATCAACGGAATCCCCAAACGATGCATTACATGCGCTAAACGATAAACCGTAACCGCCTCCAGACCCGGATAGCAAAATATCACTTCGTCTTTAGACCTGCACGCAGGATCGCCCGCATAAGAAGCCTCGACGTCCTTGCTCAAACGACGACGAATAGTTGGTATCTCATCTAAAAACTCAACAGATTTACGCAACGCAAGTTCATAAGCCAAATACGTTTTTTCAGCCGTACATTCGCACATATTACCGTCGCCGTGACATATCGCACGCTCAAATAAAACGCATAGTTGATCATGCAGCCTGTCAACAAGATAGCCCACATGATAACCGACGTTAGACGAATTAAGCCGGTCTAAATGACGATAACCAGGATATATTATCTCCTTCAAATCTTCTATAACATTGACTACCGTACCATAATTAGGAAGAGGACAATGATCAAGATGATGCGTCAACCTCGTCTCAAGATACGATTCAACTATCCGATTTGTCAAAGACGAAATATATGATTTTTGCTCTGGAAAATTAAACATTACCATACGCCAATATAACAAAAAATAAATTACCGTTCACGGAAATTTGCGAACTTATGATTTATGATTTAGTGGATAGTTTTTGTAACAAAAATTATTTGTAACCGTTCACGAAAATTTGTTTATTAAATTACGTTTTACCATTTTTTTAGGGACATAAGGGACAAATAGGACAATTTTTTGTAACAAAAACTGTTCTCTAAATTTCTAAAAAATTACTTCCTAATCCCTGAAATCTGTCGTTTAAATTTTCGTGAACGGTTACGTTTGAATTATGTTTTTGTTTTTGTTCCGGCTTTTATTTTTCTGTAAATGAATTGTCGGACTTCATCGACTAAATGTTTTGGGATGCGTACCGCCGTCGTATCGCAACCATACCTGCCCGAACCGGACGGGCGTCCGCGTTTAGCATCGCTATTCGCAAAAAGAGATACAGCCTTCTTTTTAATTTTTTTCGAATTCTTCACAATTTTCTTTGCCATGTTAATTTTTATGGTTAAGGTTACAAAATGGAGTTAATGCATTACTGCACACGTTAGCAACATCTGGGTATTCTAAACTGTTCGCACTTTAATTTGCGTTTAAATTCGCCTGCCTAATAACGGACGGCAAATTTTTACGCTTTTAACTCGCCTGTTTTCAAGTACGATCAGTATAAAATTTATTTTAAGGTATTACGATATTCATCGAAACGTCGTTTACTTTAAAATGAATTTTAGAGATTCCCTAAAATCTATGTAACCGTTCACGGAAATTTGTTTATTAACTTACGTTTTGGCAATTTTTTAGGGGCAAGCGGGACACGATGGACAAGTGGGACAATTTTACTATAACAAAAAATTGTTATCTAGCTTTCTAAAAAACTACTCCCTATCCCCTACTTCTTAACTCCTAAAATCAATCGCTGAAATTTCCGTGAACAGTTACAAATCTATTTGGTATATTTGCGTAATTTTCGTTACGATAATTATTCATCAATTATTCATCAAAATTATTTATTCATCGGTTTTCATTCTCCATCTTAAAAACGCATCCAAAAAACCTTGAATATCGCCGTTCAATACTTGATGAAAATTTCCTACTTGGTAACCGGTGCGTGAATCTTTTACGCGCTGGTCAGGATGCAAAAAATAATTTCTTATTTGTGACCCGAAGCCTACTTTTGCAAGATTTTTATATTTTTCGACCATTGCGAGTTCGCGTTTCTCTTCTTCCAGTCTTATCAATCTTGCTCTTAACATTTTCCATGCCAAAGCTCTATTTTTATGTTGGCTGCGTTCATTTTGGCAATAAACTACGGTATTTGTTGGAATATGCGTAAGTCGGATTGCGCTTGAAGTTTTATTTACGTGCTGACCGCCTGCTCCGCTTGCTCTCATTGTATCTTCGCGAACGTCGTCTGGTCGAATATCAATTTTAATTGAATCATCGACTTCCGGCGTTACATCGACTGCTGCGAAACTTGTCTGACGTTTGCCTTCCGAATTAAACGGACTAATTCTGACCAAACGATGTATTCCCGCTTCGCCTTTGAGATAGCCGTAAGCCATTGCTCCTCGCACGACAAAACTTGTGCTATTTATTCCTGCTTCTTCGTTTGCTTGCCAGTCTAATATTTCAAAATCATATCCGTTTGCTTTTGCCCAAGACGTGTACATTCGGAAGAGCATCTCCGCCCAATCATTAGCGTCCGTGCCGCCGTCGCGGGCGTTGATCGTGATAATTGCGGCATTGGAATCGTAAGGCGCATTTAGCAAAGACGCCGTTTCAAGTTTTGCCAACATCGATTCTATCTCAGTCAATTTATCCGGCGCCTCCGCCGCAAGTTCCGAATCCTCCGCGCCCATCTCAAGCAAAAGGTCAAGATCAGAAACCTCCGCCGTCAAAACGTCAAAAGGTTTCAACACCGAATTAAACGACTTCAAACGTGAAACTACGTTTTGCGCATGGTCTTGATTATCCCAAAAACCGGCGCCGGACATTTCGTTTTCGATTTCGGCGGCTTGTTTTGATTTACCTGCGTAGTCAAAGGGAGTCCTTTAATTGCGTCAAACGTAAACGTATCTGTTCCGCGCGATTTAACCATTCATTTTCTATCATTTTCGGGTCTTGTTAAGCGTAATTATTCAAGCTATCGGTCGGGCAAATTGCCGGACAGGTCATTGGGGATAGCAGAGAAAATTTTAGATCAATAACGATGTTAGCGATAATTTTCGTTACAAAAATTCCATTCCAAAAATTCAGAAATTCAGAATTTCAGAATTATGAATTTGCAAAACTATCGCTATTTTTTTTCGATTTTAATTTCTCTTTTTTCTGTGAATAATTACTGATTTATTTTTGTGTTATTTTTTGTAACGAAAATTCGGTTTCTTGTTGTTGCGTTTAATTTTCTTGACCGATAGCCCATCGTATTGTTTTTTTGATTTTTATATTTGCTTCATTGCAGACTTGTTGAACAGTTTTATTTGGGTCTTTTACGAAGGGTTGCGCTAGTAGGACTCGTTCAGCGTAATATGTATTCATTAAGCCGTCTATAATTTTTTGCAAGATATTTTCGGGTTTATTCGGGTTGCGTTCTTTTGCTTGTTTTGCGAATATTTCGCGTTCTTTTTCGATTTCGGACTGGTCGATTTCGTCCTTATTTAAGTAGGGCGGGTTCATTGATGCGACTTGCATACAAATATCGCGTGCGGTAGCGTTATCTTCGCCTTCGATTACGATCAGCGCTGCGATGTGTTTGTTGTGATGGACGTATGAGCTAACGACGCCGTCGATTCGGACAATTCTGGACAATCGGAAAACTTCGCGGATTTTGTTTACGAGTTCGTCGAAAAATTGTTGTAATGTAGTTTCGGGTTTATTTGGGAATGGTTGTGCGAGTAGTTCTTCGGGCGTTTTTGCGCCGGGACCGGTTGCGAGTTGTTCGGCAAGGGCGTTGGCGAGTAGTTCAAAACTTTCGTTATTTGAAACGGGTTCGCTTTCGCAGAGTAATTCGATCATCGCCGTAATATTTTTCGTTTTATCCGTGAAAACGACGATGCGACCTTCTTGCGTAGTGCGGTCTGTTCTGCCTGCCATTGTTTTGGCGCCGGCTTTACGTAAAATTTCGATTGCGAGGTTTTCGTCGCCGTTAGCCTCTGTCAATGCTTTTTTACATTCCATCATTGGGAGACCTGTTTTGTCTCGCAATCCTTTTACTTGTGATGCGGAAATTTCCATTTTGTGTAATTGTATAAAAAATTTTTATGTGATTGATTTAAAATGAACGCAACCGGCGGTTCGGCGAAAACACTGTTAAACTCTTATCATAATTTTGCGAAACTGCTATTTCAAAAAAGAGCAATTTGATCAGAGTAAACAATTTAAATTTAAATTGAAACTTAAACTTATAAGTATTCTTTGGACGCTTCGCCATCGGTAACAACGAGGCGGGGATTATAACCGATCTATTTAACGTGTCAACAACTCATTACGCATACTATACTGTTCGTCCTTGAAATTCAGTAGGGCGTCTCTAAAAATTCATTTGTCCAGGTAGGCGGCTAAAAAAATTAAACACTGTGCCGAAACGCCGCAATAGAGTTTATGACGCCAATGAATTTTACTATTTCACGATGTTTAAAA
>JAISLW010000399.1 GCA_031277105.1 Planctomycetaceae bacterium
TTGAAATTCAGCGATTTAAAAGCGTCAAAGCCTGCCGTCCGAAAGCTAGGCAGGCGAAGGTAAACGCAAACTCAAGTACGAATAGTTTAAAACAATTATTAAATTTTAATAATTCATAATGTACAAAATAGATTTATTTTAGGCGTTGTGAAATATTAACATTTATTAGCAACATAAACTCTATTGCGGCGTTTCGGCGAAACGCCGCCTACCTGGACAAATGAATTTTTAGAGATGCCCTTTGGTAAATAAAAATAAATTTGCGTTTTTTAGAAATTACCAAAGGTTAAAATGACAAAACGTCAATATGGAGATGAGTTGGGATTTAGTACGCGTGCAATTCATGTTGGCAACGACGTGGACGGCGAAACGGGCGCAATTCGCCGTCCAATTACGATGGCGAATAGTTATCAATTGCCTTACGATCCGACTGAATTAAATTGGAGCGATGCGGGCGGCTTGCTTTACACTCGCAACGGCGGTTGTAATCAACATTACTTGCAACAAAAATTGGCGTCGCTTGCGGGCGGCGAAGATTGCGTCGTTTTGGCGAGCGGCGTGGCGGCGCTTTCGGGATTATTTTTTTCGTTGCTGCAATCCGGCGATCACGTTATTTTTTCTAGCGTAACATATATTGCGGTTTATCGCCTTTTACACGAACTTTTCAATAACAAATTTAATATCGCAACAACAATAGTTGATACTTCCGATATAGAAGCAATACGTGCGGCAATACGTCCTGAAACGAAATTGATACATATCGAAACGCCAAGTAATCCAGTATTGGGGATTTCCGATATACGCGCAATTTCGGAAATCGCCCATTCAAATAATGCGTTGCTCTCTGTGGATAATACGCTAGCGTCGCCTTTTAACCAACGCCCGATTGAATTGGGCGCCGATTTTTGTATCGAAAGTTTAACAAAATATATCAACGGTCACGGCGACGCAATGGGCGGCGCAATAATCGGCGACACAAAATTACTTAATCAAATTCGCACACAATCGCAGGTAAATCTTGGCGCTACGATTAGTCCGTTTAATGCGTGCCTGATTATGCGCGGAGTTGTTACGTTGCCGTTGCGAATGAAACAACATAACGAAAGCGCAATGAAAATCGCCGAATTTCTAAACGAACAAGATTGGGTCAGGTTTGTCGCTTATCCAGGATTAAAAAATCACCGACAACATAATATTGCCGCCGCACAAATGTCGCCAGGATTCGGCGGCGTTTTATCATTCGGTCTCAATGCGGATCACGAATCGCATAACCGTTTTGTTGATAAATTAAAAATAATAACGCCCGCAGTATCGTTAGGACACGATGAAAGTTTAATCGTGTTTATAGGCGAAAATGACGAAAGACAACACCTTTACCCAAACGAATTTCACAACGGCTTTTTACGACTCAGCATAGGATTAGAAGATACAAACGACCTAATTAAAGATTTACAACAAGCGATAGGTTTAGGGGGTAGAGGATAGGGAGTATGGAGTAGTTTTAAATTGAATTTTTTTTGGTTTTTTTAGGGACAAAGTCCATTCACAATTTTGAAATAAAAATCTTGTAACTATTCAGTGAAATTTTAACATTGACGTTACATTTAATTTCCGTAACCTTATTTAAAAAAATGGCTAAAGAGAATTTTTGTGATGATGTTGTTAAAGTGATCTTTGAACCATTTCCAAAATAGGAGATAATGCCATAAGGATGAACCGAATAGAAACTCAGCAAAAAGTTGCTGTAGCAATGATAAAGATTTGGGATCCAGCATGGCTTGCATTACGTTATGATAATACCTATATTTACAAGGTTTTACTGCTGGAACTTTTTTGGGGGGAAGATATTTTTTCACCAGATAACGACGAATAAAAGTTACATTATTAACATGATTGAAAAGGTAAAAAAAAGCGGCAAAGAAGTATTTGAACTCTACTTACTTTTTTGTTTCTATTCAATACCGTTTTGCGGTATCATTACGATTCCAGGTTTATTTTTTCCGTGGTGGATGCAACACGTAGGTTATCCCTGCGTTGTGGTTGTAATGATAACAATTTTGTCGTTTGCTATAACTGTAACTATCTTATTTTGGAGTAAAAAAAGTAAAAAAAATCCTCCTACAATATCGGTATTAAAGATTGGAAATCTTCGTTTTTCATCTAATGTCTGTTTTTTCAACGATACCGCTGATATTCATAATGCGGAGGAACAGGTGATTCTTCAATCAGCAGAATTTAATATTTTTTTATTTATTGATAACAACTATCAAGTAGGTATTTTACAATTATCTACGTCAGAAAATTATTCGCCATTTGATGAGATACTTAAAAATGATATTCTTTATCCGAATCGATATGTTGTAGTGGATAGTGGAACAATATATTTGATATCCAAGTCTCCAATGGTTTATACATCATTAAAATCAGAATCAGTAGAATTTGATACAAATAAGTTATTGGAATTTAGTAAGGTAGATGATGATTATTCTTGTTTAAAGATAAGACCTATTTATGGAGACGGAGATTATCGTATCAAGATAAAAGATGATCCCATAGAATCAATTCTAATAATAGAAATCATTGGAGGAACATTTGAAAACTATATTCTCTATCCTAACACTCAATAACAATCCTTGCCCAAACAATGTTCTAACCACGTCAAATAGCCTGCGTTTGTCCAAAACTTTGAAACGCTTGAAAATTACCAATACGATAATAGAATTTAGGATAATTTTCAGACAATGTAACAAAATGTGAACAGTTTAAAAATTATAAAAATTATGAAAACGTTTTTTATTTCGGTTGTATTATTTTTTTGTTTTTTTGTTTTGGCGATGGGCGTTGAGCGTCCGAATGTTGTTTTGGTATTGATTGACGATATGGGTTGGAGCGATCTTTCTTGTTTTGGCAATAAGTCGATTCAAACGCCTAATATAGATCGTCTTGCGAAAGAAGGGATTTCTTTTACGCAATTTTATGTTTGTTCGCCGCTTTGTTCGCCTTCGCGTTGCGGTCTTACGACTGGTCAATATCCGCAGCGTTGGCGTATAACTTCTTATCTTGACAATCGCAAACGTAACGAGCAGCGCGGCGTTGCTCAATGGCTTGATCTTTCGGCGCCGTTGTTGCCGAAGTTGCTTCGCGAGGCGGGGTATAAAACGGGACATTTTGGCAAGTGGCATCTTGGCGGTCAACGCGACGTAGGCGATGCGCCGTTGATAACCGAATACGGCTTTGACGAATCGTTGACGAATTTTGAAGGATTAGGTTCTCGTATTTTGCCGTTGCTTGACGCATTTGACGGAACAGTTCCGCGAAAACATGCGCTCGGCTCGGATAATTTAGGACGCGGCGAAATTCAATGGGTTAAACGAAATCAAGTAACAGACGCGTATGTTCGTAAAAGTTTAGAATTTATCAAAAAAGCCGAAAAAGAAGGTAAACCGTTTTATGTTAATCTTTGGACTGACGATGTTCATTCTCCTTTTTTTCCGTCTAAAGAGTTGCGCGGCGACGGCGGCAAGAGGACGCGTTATTGCGGCGTTTTGACTGAATTAGACGGGCAACTTGCGCCGTTATTTGATTATATTCGCAATAGCGACTCGTTGAGTAAAAACACGTTGATCATTCTTTTAAGCGATAACGGCCCCGAAGTTGGCGCCGGTTCTTCGGCGCCGTTGCGCGGATCGAAGGGGACGCTTTATGAGGGCGGCGTGCGGTCGCCGTTGATTGTTTGGGGCAACGGTATTATTGAACCGGAACAGAAGGGTAAAAAAAATAATAAAGTCATATTTCAATCTATCGATCTTGTTCCGTCGTTGCTCAAAATTACTAACTCAAACAACGCAAAAATTACTAACACGAACAACGCAAAAGAAGCAAAAACAGTTTTTGACGGCGAGGATTTTTCTGATGTTTTGTTGGGTCGTAAGATTGACAAGTTACGCGAAGCGCCGATTTTTTGGCAACGTCCGCCTGATCGTCCGCGAGCCGCTGGAGAAGTTTTGCCTGATTTAGCGTTGCGCAAAGGGCAATGGAAATTCCTAATACAATTCGACGGCTCAAAACCGCAACTTTATAATCTAGAACTTGACGCAACAGAATCAAATAACCTTGCCCAAACAGAACCTGAATTAGTAAAAAAATTCACAAATTTACTAAAAAACTGGACAACAAATTTGAAAAAATAATCGACTAATCTTATTAACCACAGAGAACGAAGATTTCACAGAGAATAATTTTTTTTAAAAATATTTTAAATCAAAAAGTCAATTATATACAGATCGTACTTGAATTTCATTGATTTAAAAGCGTCAAAGCCTGCCGTCCGAAAGCTAGGCAGGCGAAGGTAAACGAAAACTCAAGTGCGAACAGTTTAAAATATTAAATGACGTTTTGACGTAAAGTAAAAATTTCCTCTGTGATCTCAGTGGTTAATAAAAATAAATTTGTGTTTTTTAGAAGTTCCTTTTAGATCAAATTGTCAATTGTCAATTGTCAATTTAAATAACATTTAACCTTTCAAATGAAAATTATGAGATTATTATTTCTTTTAACGTTATCGTTAAATATTTTTTTTGGCGTTTATAGTTCGGTTGTTATTGCCGGCGAGCGTCCGAATTTTTTGTTCGTTTATTCAGACGATCAGAGTTACGATCAACTTGGCGTGGTGCAGCGCGAGCAGGGCGACAAGGGGCGTTATCCTTGGTTCAAGACGCCTAACATGGATCGTTTGGCGGCAGAAGGCGTGCGTTTTCGCAATGCTTTTGTAACGACGTCGCTTTGTGCGCCGAGTCGTGCGGCGTTTTTAACGGGCAGGTATAATCATTGCAACGGTATCGCTTCTAATTTTAGGGCATTGCCGCTTGATACTGTAACTCATGCTTCTTTGCTTCAAAAGGCTGGTTATACGACGGGTTATTTTGGCAAGTGGCACATGGACAGTCAACGCGAGCGTCCGGGTTTTGATTATCATGCTAGTTTTATAGGTCAAGGTCGATTTTTTGATTGTCCTTTATTGGTGCAAGGCGTTGAAACTCCGACGAAAGGTTGGGTTGATGATGTTACGACTGATTATGCGATTAAATTTATTGAGGATCAAAAAGCGAGTGGGAAATCTTGGTCTGTAGTTATTGGTTTTAAGGCGCCGCATGGTCCGGCGACGCCGCCGGAACGTAACGCAAAATTATATGAGGGCGAAATGGCAAGAGTTGTTCCGAACTTAAATGTTCGGGCGATTTATCTGGAAAAGCAAGATTTGCCGCCTAAAAAACAGCAGCAATCGGAAAACGGTTTAGTTCCTGTTCAATACGGGCGTTTTCGTTGCGTTAAGTCTTGCGATGATAATTTGGGGCGATTGTTGGAAGCGCTTGAGCGGTTAGGGTATGCTGAAAATACTGTTGTTATTTATTGTAGCGACAACGGATATTACACGGGCGAACACGGGTTAGGCGATAAACGCAGCGCTTATGATGAAAGTCTGCGGATTCCTTTTATTGTGCGTTTTCCTAAACTTGCGGACAAGGGCAAGGGAATTGTTATTGACGAACCGGTTTTGAATATTGATCTAGCGCCGACTTTGCTTGACTATGCAAACGTGCCGATTCCAAAAGAAATTCAAGGTAAAAGTTTGCGACCTTTACTAGAAGGCAAGAAGCCGGACAACTGGCGGAAGGCGTGGTTTTATGAATATTTTGCGGAAAAACAGCGCAATTCAAAACTTGCTGATGTTACGGCGGTTCGGACGCTTGATGCAAAATTGATACGTTATGCGTTTAAAAGTGGAGTTCGTGAAGATTGGACGGAGTTATTTGATCTCAAAAACGATCCTTATGAAACAAAAAATTTGTATAGCGATCCCAAGTATGCTGAACTTCGTAAAAAGATGGAAATTGAGTATGAGCGTTTGAAGAGCGAGGTTGGTTATAAGGTTCCTGATTATGTTGACAGACCTGATTGGTGGGAATCTGGTTTGCCGGTTGGCGGAGGTAAAATCCGTAAGGTTACAGAGCCGGCGGCGCGTTTGATTTTTGATTTTAGGCAGGTTGATAAAGGTAAAATTGTCGATGTTTCGGGCAACAAGAATGACGGCGTTTTGCATGAGGTTATTCTTGTCAAAAATGATAGCGGCGAATCTGCCGGACGGTTCAATGGTAAAAGTTTTATTGACGTGCAAAAAGCGCCGTCGATAAATATTGCCAAAACGGAGTGGACAACTGAAATTGTTTTTAAACCGGAATCGAATAATGGAATTTTGCTTGTTCGCGGAGGACCGTCGCAAGGATATTCGTTGGGATTGGAGGATGGTTATTTGGTATTTACGGCGGTTGTGGATGGTCGGCAGTATAAGATTGCGACAAAGAAAACGGTTGAGGGTTGGAACAAAGTTACGGCGATATTTGCGGCGGATCGAACAATGGCGTTATATTTGGGCAACAAAAAGGTTGCTGAAAGAAAATTGCCGTCTTTAATTTCAAAGGAGCCGAATTATGCCTGGCGTATTGGATCGCCGCACGGCAAAAAAGATACTGATAAAAAAGATGGTGATAAAAAAGATGAGATTCAAGGTTTTTCTGGTATTATTTCGTTTGTAAAATTATCAACTGGTGTTATACTGCCAAAATAAAAATCATAGGGTATCTCTAAAAATTCATTTGTTCAGGTAGGCGGCGTTTCGCCACTGCGTTTAATTTTGGGCCGCAATAAAGTTTACGACGCTAATAAATTTTAATAATTCATAAAGCCTAAAATATGTCTATTTTAGACGTATGAAATATTAATTTATTGATGTCGTAAACCGTAATGCGGCCCAAAATTAAACACTGGGCGAAACGCCGCCTACCTTTTTGCAAAAAATGAATTTTTAGAGATGCCCTAAAGTTTTTTTCTTCTTGTTCCTAGCGAGTCGGCTGCGAACATTGCGTCAACTATATCCGCCGGCGTAACCTCAAACGGATGATTATGCACAAACGAACCCTCGCCCGAAACCGCTTTGGCAAAATCCAATAAACGATCCCGCGAAACCTCAGACATATTCATATCGGATAACGTAACCGGTAAACCAACCGAAATCTGAAAATCAACTACATCATAAATTTCATCAATAGATAAATCTTGATCTAAACAAAGTTGCGTAATTAAACCAAACGAAACTTTTTCACCATGCAATAAACCATGCGTCTCATGAATCAACGGCAGCGAGTTCGCAATCGCATGAGCCGTCGCCAAACCGCCACTCTCCCAACCGACGCCCGATAACAAAATATTCGCCTCAATAACCTTGTCAACCGCCGCCGTCGCAACCTGCCGCTCAACTGCCGCCTTTGCCTCCAAACCAAATTCTAAAATTGTATCATAACAAAGTTGCGCCATCGCCATTGCCGTCAATGTTTGAACGCCGCCCGTACACGCAACAGCCCGCCGCGAAAAACACGTCGCCGCCTCAAACCACGTCGCCAACGCATCACCCATCCCCGCAACAAAAAATCGAACCGGCGCCTTCGCTATAACTTCCGTATCAGCAATAATCACGTCCGGATTCGTTTTCCACATATCAAAACCGTCATACTCTCCGTCTTCCTTATACCACACGGTACAAGCGCTACTCGGCGCATCATTCGACGCTATCGTCGGCGCAATAATTAAACGCTTGCCCGCAAAAGACGCCGCGCCCTTCGCAGTATCTATCGCCTTGCCGCCGCCAACCCCAACAACAACCTCGCAACCGTCCTGACAAATACGCTCGACACAAATATTCGCCATACGTTTAGTCGTCTCGCCGCGAAATATCATATCGCTATACGAAATACCGGCAGATTCAAGCGACGCAATTATCCGCTCGCCATAAGCATCCTTGAGAAACTGCTCCCAAAGAATAAAAACCTTACGACCAAAAGGTAAAACATACTTCCCAAGATCAGAAAGTATCCCCTTGCCCTGACAATACTTGCCCGGAAACCAAATCACATTAGCCATCTTTTAATCCTCTTTGTTAAATTGTTAAAAAAAATTGTAAACGTCGCAATGT
The DNA here is from genome assembly GCA_031277105.1 of Planctomycetaceae bacterium. GTDB lineage: Bacteria > Planctomycetota > Planctomycetia > Pirellulales > Thermoguttaceae > WRKP01. The sequence goes on from JAISLW010000399.1 coordinate 8,027, forward strand.
TACGCTTAACAAATTTATAAAAATTCATTCTAACAGACGCAATTTCGTTGAAGCACAACATACCTGGACAAATAAAATTTTAGAAACGTCATCAAGTAACAACACCACAATAACAACAATAGTATAAACTGCAAACAACCCAAAATCTACCCTCAAAACGTATCACAACAAAATTCAAAAGTAAACCGCAATATTATAAACCGCTCTCATGCGAACTTCTAAACTGTTCGCACTTGAGTTTTCGTTTACCTTCGCCTGCTTAGATTTCGGACGGCTTGACAAATGAATTTTTAGAGATGCCCAAAAGTTGTTTTGTTATAATCGATATATTCAGAATAAACGGAATTTTTAGAAAAATCGGAATTTTCAGAAAAATCGTTACAGATTATCTATTTTGAGGGTCGATAAGTAAATTTATAAGATTTCAGAAACAAATTAGAGAATAAAATTTTTTTACCCTAAATTTTCCATTAAATCAAAACTACACGCCACATAATAACAAATCATACCTAATAACAGAGATCATACTTAAAATTTTGACGACACTATATACTATAGAAAACTTCATACGGGCGTCTCTAAAAATTCATTTGTTCAGGTAGGCGGCGTTTCGCCCCGCGTTTAATTTTGTGCCTCAGTAGAGTTTATGTCGCTAATAAATGTTAATATTTCACAAAGCCTAAAATAAATTTATTTCATACGTTATGAAATATTAAGATTTAATAATAATTTTATGCGTATTGCGGCGCTTCGGCACATTGTTTAATTTTTTTAGCCGCCTACCTGGACAAATTAATTTTTTAGAGATTGACTCATATCACTGATTATATTTTAGTTTCGACTATACAAGCAGAATTTAAAATATAAACAGTTTAAAAATCTGCTTCCCCAATAAGCAGACACTAGTTGCCAAAATCATACTGACCGTACTTGAAATTCATCGATTCAAAAACGCCAAAAACAACCGCCCAAAAACTATGTAGGCGAAAATAATCACAAATTCAAATACGAACCAGTTTAAAACATTAACAGTTTAAAACATTAACCAAATCCATGAAAAATTTTTTTTCCCCCCCAATTAAAATTTTTACAATTGTTTTTATTTTTACTTTTTTTGCGTTCTGCATTTTCGTCAATAACATTGCGTCCGCACAAAATCCATACCGCAAACCAAGCCAAAACGATATAGATTGGCTACTCGGTAACAATAAATCCAAATTGCCAAACCGTAACACAATCAATCTTGAACAATATAACAACAACGATGATGACGACGATAATTCAAATACTACTATCTCACAAGTTGCCTACCTATCTCAAAACAATTTACCCGAACCTTGCACTCCCATAACTTGCACAAAAAACGGAAGCAAACTAAAAAATCCAAATTGCAAATGCCAATACTGCGGCGCAAAAAATCAAAACAATATCGAACCAAACGACGTTAAACCTTGCGGAAAAGTAAATTTTAAAATTGATAAAACAAAATTGAAACAACAACCAGAACAATCAATCCCCAACAACTCCGAAACAGAAAATAATATGGCACAACAAACCAAAATCGAATTCGCCGCACAAAAACCAATCACAATCGAAACTATTGATCAAGAAAATTCAAATAACGACGCCGAAATTAAAATCGCTTACCCCGAACAAAAAACCGGACACGATCACTTGACCACGCCCCAAACCAATACCACAAACAACAAATCCCCAAACGCCATCGCCTTGTCACTCCCCTCAATTACGCCGACGCCCATCCCCCCAGCCCCCCACATCCCCCCCGCCCCTACAACTCCATCCGCAACTTTGTCAACTGCCGCCACACACGCCGCAACACTCGCTAAACAACAAAAAAATAATCACAACCAACCGCCACGACCAATAAAACATAAACAAAAAATTAAAATTGAAACTGATACAAATTGCGATTGCAACCATGCGATTGACGATTACGAAACCACACAACAACAAAATAATATTCATAAAATTACTTGCCAAAAAAATATTCACGACGATATTTGCTCTTGCGGTAATTGCGAGCGACTTGGCAATTACGGCTCCGGCGAAATTATTGCGGAAACATGTATCGGCGTTTTGTTCCGACAAATTAACCAATTAAGATACGCCCGAACAATACATAACACAAAACATAAAGGTCAATGCAACTGCTGGCTCTGCGCTAACCTCGATAACCCCGACATGATAGGAAACGGAATTTTAACTACACGCATAACCGGTTTTGGAAATAACAATAATATCTATAACACCATCGCATCGCCAAATATGCTCGCATCAAGACCAGACATAACAACACACTTCAACGCCGAAACCAGAAATAGATTCTGGGCTGATTACCGCCAATTTAATAACGCCGCAAAAAATAACATACTCGCTAATAAAACCGTTGCACTCTCCCAAAACCGCACAATAAATCTGTTCACATTAGGACTGGAAAAACGCATCGGCACACAAACATCAATCGAAGCACGCATCCCACTAATATATCAATATAGTTCCAACGCCGAATTTTTTGACGGCAATCAAAATTGGCAAAATTTACATAAAAACAACGCTAGCGAATTAGGCAATATCACACTCTCAAGCAAATACGTTTTTGCACGCACAAAACGAATCACACTGACAACAGGATTAGGCGTAATGTTACCAACGGCAGAAGATTGGGAAATTAAAAATTTTAACGCTTCAATCAATAATAAAGCTTACAACTTCGCATCATACATAGCAGCACAATGGCACCCAAACGATAGCGCCTTCGGACACCTACTCGTTCAAGCAGATATACCAATAAATAAAAACGAAATCACATTCAATAACCAAAAAACCAAAATCAAAGAATCACAAATAATACAAATCGGCATACAATTAGGACGCTGGCTCTACCGCAACGAATACGGAATGTACTCGTGCCGTATCGGAAGTTTCATCGAACTTGACTACGCCATCGCAACAAATTCAGCCGAAAATAAATATCTCGTTGACAACAACAATAACGCCTTTTGGATCAATTCAACCGAAAAAAAACCAGATAGATTAAATTTAACAGCCGGCTTGCCCATCTCTTTCGGCCAATTTTCCATCAATAACGCCGTAATTATACCACTGTCAAATAACTGCCCATTTTCAATAGCATACAACTTTTCAATGTGCAGAAAATTTTAAACTGTTCGCACTTGAGTTTTCGTTTACCTTCGCCTGCCTAGCTTTCGGACGGCAGGCTTTGGCGCTTTTAAATCGCTGAAATTCAAGTACGATCTGTATAAACCGCCATCACTTTAATTTGCGTTCACATCCGCCTGCCGCCCGATAACTAACCAGACGACAGTAAACGCACATTTCAAATAAGAACAACTTAAAAATTTCACACGCCCCGTCATTTAGTTACTTGTCTTTTTGAACAGCAAGATATATTTTTTTTGCACAAAATTCTCAAACTAACTTGCCCAAAAACCAATGCCAAACTTAAACAAAAATAATAATCTACAAACCAATAATAACTCTGCCAATAATATCGACGCAAATGTTGACGCTAATGTTGACGCTAATGTTGATGCTAAAATTGCAATTGCGCAGGAGCGTAAAGATTGGCATACGGCGGCTGTTGCGGCTACGGAATTAGAATTTTTCGATTTTAAGGATAGATTTAAGTTGCAGGCGGAAGATACGTT
>JAISLW010000461.1 GCA_031277105.1 Planctomycetaceae bacterium
TTCGTTACGAAGTTGTGATTCGCTCTGTTTTAATTTTTGTAACGAATATTCGGACAGACGTTTCATTGTTTTTATCGTTACAATAATTCTGACGCGTCAATGTTCGTAAATTATCAAACAAAACGCAAACAGGACAAGTTCACTCTTTTTTCGATACTCAATATCTCTTAAGTCTCATCATTTGCTACCCGACTGGATAGACTTTTCTAATTGTCAAAGAACAAGTAAAAAATATAGTCGATAAAATCTTATCAATCAATCCCCACATTTTAATACGTATTTTATACTGGATATCAAGTTGTTCATCAACAGAGCCTGCTTTCACTTCTGCGAACAAGCGAGATTGTTGCAATATTCTATGTGGATGATAAGACAATTGAGAACGATCATTTATTGGAACAAAAAATATACCTTATTCCCCCCACTTTCCTGACCAATTTGGCCGTCCACCGCACTTCTACACACACATCAAAGATACTCAAAATTAACAAAAAATATAAAAAACAAATCAAATTCAGGTTAAAATTTTTTTGAAAGTATCGCTAATAATATTTGCCAATTCAAAAAAAATATACATTATTCACCTGTCAAATTTTTGCTGTCCACCGCTGTAGTCAATGTATTTCTTGATACATTAATTATAGAAGCAGAATGATTTTTGTTTATAATATTAATTAAAATATACCACGACTTAAAAAACATAGCCTCTTTATAAGAAGGTATTGTAACAATATTTTCTTGTCGTCGAAAATGTTCGTGCCAGTCGGCAAAATTTCTGAAATGAGATATGTTATAAAATTTACAATATTGACAATAAAAACGAATTACCCAATCAGGGTCATAAATATTGATATTTAATTGAATATCATTAAGAAAATTAGGTACGTTTTTTTGTTCCTGACAATTTTCGTATTCGTCTAGCCAAAGAAGATATTGAGCATTAGTCATAAGACGATTTTTCAACTTTGCTGGAAAAGATAAATTACGATTGAATGTTTTTTTTAACCAAATAAAAGCCGGTTTGCCTTCAATGTACAATAGTCCCCATACATAAATTTCAAAAAGATTACCATCGACAATATTGGGCGATTCAATATATTTTTTTATTACATCTTTAAAATAAGGGATTACTTTGTTGTCCTTCTTTACAGCAAGTATGATAACAGCAGAAATACAACGACAGTAATATGTATATCTTGATTCAAATAATTTATTTTTATAGAGTTGCTTCCATGTAAAATTTTGAATAACAGCTATTTCTTGTATGTTATCTGATTTACTTACAATTGATTGTATTTTTTCATCTGTACCTACACGTAGGCTAACACTCTTTCCCTGTTCTATTATTTCGATGTAATTTCTAATGAATAATACAAGAAGGCAAAATAATACAATCAATAAAAAAACAAATTTAATAAATCTCAAAAAATTTTTTTTATTCATCTTTACCAAGTCTCCCCTTTCCAAAATAATTAAAATAGCTTTCGGGTGAATAAACTTCAGGATAGGCTGTAATCCAAGCATCTAAAATAAAAGCCGGTTCATTTTGATCTTTAAGTTGTATTGATACAAATGAATGACGAAAGAAAAAACCTAAAGATGTATCTCCCATCGGACTATAGTCAAAATGTACTGTTGCTGTCCAAAACTCCAAATTTTTGTCTGATGATACTGCACTTTTTGCATCTACCGCCCATTCTGAACAAAAAGATGCTTGATTACCCCAATTTCCGCTCCAAGCAGATATTGTTCCTCTATTAGATATGCCATACATAATGTTATTATTATTCGTAAGGATATTTAACATATCCGCACGATTTTGCATGTTAGAAACATAATTCTTGGCAATAGTCCTTGCTTCGTCTATAGCTTTTTGTTTTTGTTCAAGTGACAAATTACTCTTGTCAACATAATTTTTCATTAAATCTACAATATTATTTTCCCATTTTTGTACAGATATATTTTCTGTTGATAAGGGATGGCTACCTTTCGCCCAAAGTGGCTTAAAATCATATAACATTGCATAAATCCCATATAATGCGTATGTGCCGAAATACCCAGAAATGAAACCAACTAATCCTCTCATAAGTGAGATATCGTGAATATTTTTTGTTGCACTAAATTTGGTTCCTATTACTATGCCACCTAAGCATCCTAACAATCCTAATCCAACAGCTACAAACTGACCACTTGGATCAATTCCATTAACAGGGTCGCCGTGAGTGTAGAGGTATTTATGTAACGATAATGGATCGTTTATATTTCCGAAGAATGGGTCTAGTCTGTTGAATCTTCCGGTAGATGGATCGTAGTAGCGTTGACGTAAGTATTGTTGGTTGATCTTTGAATCGAATTGTTCTCCGCTGTATAGAAATTTCGTAAGTGCAGTTGACGGGTCGAATCCTAATGCGTTTCCGAAAGCGTCGTATGAATATAATTCTACTACCGCGCCGATATAATCGGTTAAAGCCCTTGTGCTTCCGTGGCCATCAAAGGTAAAGTATAACTCCTCTTTTACCCCGTTTTTAACTGTTATTTGGGCGATTTTGTAAAGTCCGATAATGTTCGTTACGAAGTTGTGATTCGCTCTGTTTTAATTTTTGTAACGAATATTCTGATGGATGTTTCATTGTTTTTATCGTTACAATAATTCTGTTGTCTTGATGTTGATAAATTATCAAACCAAACGCAAACGGGACAAGTTCACATTTTTTTCGATGCTCAATATCTCTTGAGTCTCATTACTTGCTACCCGACTGGATAGACTTTTCTAATTGTCAAAGAACGGTCAAAAAATATAGTCGATAAAATTTTATCGATCAATACCCCCATTTAAAACTGTGAGCGCTTTAATTTGTATTTACCGCCGCCTGCGTTCCTACAAACGATTTTTTGTAACAAAAAATAAGGATCGTAGCCGTCTCGTCTGCAATTTGCCGCAAGACAAACAAAAAGGCGCTTGAGATCTAAACTTCGCTCATTAGCGGTTGAGTACAACCGCTTGCAGGCGAGACGCCAGCGATCCTGAAATGCAGGCGTTTCGCCTGCGGATCTGAAGAAACACCAGGCGAAATGTTTGCGATCCTGAAGCGCCTGCGATCCTGAAGTACAGGCGAGACCAACGGATCGCAGGCGTCTCGCCTGCACTTTGCCGATAGGCAAACAAGGCGGTTAAGATCAAAACCTCGCTCATTAGCGGTTGAGTACAACCGCATGCAGGCGTGACGCCCGCGATCCTGGGATGCAGGCGTTCCGCTTGCGAATCTGAAGAAACACCAAGCGAAATGTTTGCAATCCTGAAGCGCCTGCGATCCTGAAATGCAGGCGAGACCAACGGATCGCGGGCGTCTCGCCTGCTATTGCCGATAGGCAAACAAAAAGGCTGTTGCGATTCTAAACCTCTCTCATTAACGGTTGAGTACAACCGCTTGTAGGCGATGTTTCGCCACTGTGTTTATTTTTGGGGTCACAATGGAGTTTGTGATACCAATAAATTTTAATAATTCATAATGCCAAAATATGTTTATTTTAGACGTGCGAAATATTAAAATTTATTGATAACGTAAACCGTAATGCGGCCCAAAATTAAACACTGGGCGAAACGCCGCCTACCTGGACAAATGAATTTTTATAGACGCCCTAATTATAAGACGGCAGGCTTGGACACTTTGACTTCGCTGAAATCAAATGCAATCCGTAAACATAACAATCTCTCGCCCATGTTGAGTTTGCTTATGATGGATCGCTTGACCGTAGATTTCACTTGAACTACAACCTACAGTTAAACACTTCTCATCCCAGCGATGTTAAAAAAAGATTATACCCTAGTGATATAGTTACAAAAAGAAATCAAAAATTCAGGGGGGGATTGCAATTTAAAATTGCGTAGTTACAATGAGCAACCGTTTTACTAATTTGGCGCTGTATGATTCTAATATCGGTTCTGAGTTTGTAATTCATTATTATTAAATTTGTGCAGGAGTGAATTTGATTTTGTCTAAATTGAGTTCTATTGTTGCAAATATGCGTTTTATTGTTGCGGAAATTTTTAATATGATAAAAATCGTAACAATATTTTTTAAAATTATATTTACTAAGTCTATTGACAAAAAAATAGAGAATACGAATTATGAAAAACTTAAACTTATACATATTAAGAGTTAATGTAAATGTTAAAATAGGGGGGGGGGGGCAAGATATGCAATAAAAATAAAGATTTCCGTCGTGAAATTTTTTGCAAAAATTTTCTGGATTATTCTAAACATTATCTGTTTTTTCGGAATGTTACGTTTGTTAAATTTCTGGTAACAATCGTAATAATTGAGTCGTTAATTGTACTTCTTTTGTCAGTAATTCAAAAGTTAATACAAATAAAATTTAGTAGTATTTTAAATTATTCGCACTTGAATTTTCGTTTACCGTTGCCGGTTTCTTCAAACAGTCTTTTATACTTTTACCTTCGCCTGCCTAGTTTTCGGACGGCAGGCTTTGACGCTTTTAAATCGATGAAATTCACGTACGAGCAGTATAGTCTAAATCCGAAACAACAAGAACATAATCATAGAGAAAAAATTTTTTAACTATTCGTACTTGCAAAATAAGTAATTGTTGGTTGGCTTATATCGTCAATCTTTTTTAAATATTTTGTAAAGTATGTTTATATTTTCACAACCAAAAGGAGTAAATTTAATGGCAAATATTACAGTTCAAATTTGGGATGCAACAGGCAACAAAAAAACGGAAGTCGAACTGCCCGACAACGTTGCAGTCAATCGAATTATCCATGTTCTTCTTGAAAAGATGAACTTGCCGCCAAACGGTCCCGACGGACAACCGTTGTCCTATAAATTCCATCACAAGGCAAGCGGCAAACAACTACAAGATACTCAATGTCTTGCCGACGCCGGAGTACAAGAAGGCGACGTATTACGGATTCAACCGGAAATCACAGCCGGAAAAATGAAATAACCGCATTAAATAATACAACAAATATTTTGTGTTATTAACCTTTATTTAATCGAGGCGATTATGTCAGAAAATCGTATTACCGTTTCAACTTCAGAAATAGAGAATGAAGACAGTCGTTTTCATCGTTTTAGTTTAATTTCGTGGTGGGAACAAAATCGTATTAAGAATGCCAAAATCCTCGTCGTCGGAGCCGGAGCATTGGGAAATGAAATTCTCAAAAATCTTGCTTTACTTGGCGTTGGTAATGTTCTTGTTGCGGATTTAGATCAAATTGAAAATTCCAATCTCTCCCGTTCAATTTTATATCGGGCGAACAATAACGGGCAACCTAAATCGAAAATTGCGGCAGAAAAGATAAAAGAAATTTATCCGGAAATAAATTCGCATTATTTTAACGGTAATGTTGTTTATGATCTTGGTTGCGGCGTTTATCGTTGGGCGGATGTTGTTCTCGGCGGTTTAGATAATCGCGAGGCGCGACTTTCAATAAATCGTAATTGCTGGAAAGTCAATCGTCCTTGGATTGACGGAGCAATAGAACAGATCAATGGCGTTGCTCGTGTTTTTGTTCCTGAAGGCGTTTGTTATGAGTGTACGATGTCAGATGTTGACTGGAAACTTCTCAATAAAAGACGTTCATGCAATTTACTTACGCGCGACGAAATGCAAGGCGGAAAAACGCCGACAACGCCGACAATAAGTTCAGTTATAGCGGGGATTCAATGCCAAGAAGCAATTAAACTTTTGCACGGAATGCAGACAATTGCGGGTAAAGGATTTGTTTTTAACGGCGTAACATGCGACTCGTATCTCGTCGAATATCAGCAGAAAGACGATTGTTTATCCCATGATTTTCCTGATGAGATTATTTCATTACCGAACCGGACTGACAACACTACAGTTGCGGAATTATTGGCGATGGGTAAAGAAATTTGCGGAGACGAAACAATATTAGAACTAGGACGCGACGTGCTTGAAAAACTTGTTTGTCCGCAATGTAAAGACGCTGAAGAAATGTTTAGATCGCTTGGCAATGTTAATTACTCAATGGGAACATGTCCGAAATGCGGCGTACATCGCGACGTTCAAACTTTTTTTACAATTCGCGATAACGCTTCGTTTATAAATAAAACTTTTGCTCAAATTGGCGTTCCGAAGTTTGATATTGTTTGGGCAAGAAGCGATGAGAAATTCATAGGTTTTGAATTTACCGGAGATGCGCCGGATATTTTGGGGTCGCTTTATAAAGGTTAAAAAATTTTTTTAGACTACTAAATTTATAGGAAACAACGCATGCCCATAAAAATTAAAACTAATTTTAATCAGCAAATTGTTACGCATGATATTAAACAATCGGATTGCGTAAATACCCCTTTTCCGTTGAGCGAATTAAATATTCAACAACGTCCGCATGGATTCCAGATTATTGTTTATCGTTCCGTGTTAAACGCAATAAAGCAATTAGGACGTGCGAGTATGAAAAGAGAAGTTGGTGGGATGCTTATAGGTTTGATTTGTTGGGACAAAGAGCCGTTTTTGTTAATTGACGCATCAATTGAAGGCAAGTACACAAACGACCAGCAGGCAAGCGTTACATTTACGGCGAAAACATGGGAATATGTTCACGACGAGTTAGAAAAAAATTATCCGCAAAAAAAAATTATCGGATGGTATCATACGCATCCGGGATTTGGAATTTTTCTGTCTGCTTACGATGTTTTTATTCAGGAAAATTTTTTTAGGGAGTTGTGGCAAACCGCATACGTATTTGACCCGCATGCCGAAACAGACGGCTTTTTTATATGGCAAAACAACAAAGTACCAACAAAACCTAACATAAAACCTCTCATCATCGAAAACGAACCCGAAAATAAATTTAACAATAAACAAACAAATATTTCAAACAATTCAATAAACAATTTACCAAATAATCCAATGAACAATTTTCAATCGCAAGAAAAAACAAAAAATACAAAATTAGACGTAATTATTACACTACTGCCTTTTTTGATCTCATTGATTTGTATAGTTCTTATCTGCTTGCAGGGATGGCAACTCTACAAAATCGAACAACGAATAAATAAAACAGAACAACAAATATTTCAACTCACGCTACACAATAAAATCAATATCCTAGAACCGCAAAAAAATTGTTGTAGCGATTGCAACAAACGAATTGAAAACGAAAAAAATAAAATTACCCCACAAAATAACAACGCCCAAAATATTAAAGAAAATAAAAATTAAATAACAACAAATACAAAAAAATGACAGAAAATAATTCATCAAAAATTACCGTAGCATGCTCGCATTGCGGGACGCAATTTGCCGCCGCTCGTAAACTGATCGGGCAACAAAAATCTTGCCCAACATGTAACAAAATATTCATAGTTCAAGAAAAAAAACAACCAAAAATTGTTGTATCATGCCCGTATTGCCATTCGCAATTTGCCGCCGCACACCAACTAATCGGACAAAAAAAAACTTGCCCAACATGCAAAAAAATATTCATCGTAAAAAAATATGATAACAATAATATTGACGCCAATATAGATTCATTTATGCATCAGATATCGCCAATAACCAATAAAGTTGATTTGCCAAAAGCAAATTCTACTAAATTAAAATCAAAAAATAAAAATTATATAAAAGAATGGATAATATACTTTACGGTAAAAGTTAGTAGTTTGATACTTCTTGTAATATTTATTATTGGTGGATTGTTTATTGGCATCCGTGTGATTGACTTCTTTTATAGTGATTTGTATGTTCAGACTGAACAATATAATAATCAAAAAAAAATAAATTTTAATCTCCGTCTCCGTCCACCGGGCAATACCGCAAAACAGAAGGGAGTGTCATTATTAGTATATTTACTAATAATACATTGTTATTATGGTCCAGAAAGAATTAATGCAGAATGTCCACATTGTAAAACAGCATTGACTGCCAAAAAAAAATTGATCAACGAAGAGAGAACGTGTCCCAAATGTCATAAAAATTTTATTATAAAAAACGACTCCTATAATTTTTAACAACAATTCAGAAAGTTATAAACATACTATTCGCACTTTAAAATACGTTTTTTAATTTGTTTTTTTGTAACGATAATTGTAAATGAATTTCGCCCATTTATGGGCAATGCTTAACAGCCCGCCGCAACACGGCGGGTTAGAGATTATCAAATAGCTAGCGTCCTGAAAGGACAATGGAATGACGGATATGATTGCTTATAAATTTAATCAAATGATCTTTATTTATAACGAAAAATAACTTTGTTTTCCATTGCTCTTTCAGAGCGTGTTATTGACGAGCAATTTTAACCCGCCGTGTTGCGGCGGGCTGTTATGCGTTGCCCTTATCAGGGCGAAATTGAACGTAATTTTTTGATCAAAAAAATACTCTACTGAATAGTTATGCGTATTTTTTGAAAAACCGCAATTTAAAGTACGAAAAGTATATTTATTAGTTACTACAATAAACCTCAAAAAACAAATATTCATAAAACAACGATCAATAAACCAAGTATTAGAGATTATGACTCAAAACATCATAATCTCAGAAATCAACCTAATAACCCATATCAACAACCACCAATTAACAATCCAAAAAACAAATGAATTTACAAAAAGAAAATGAAATAAATCTTGACAAAGATGATGTTATTCGCATTAGTGAAGAATATATTGCAACAGCGGATGCAAATAATACTGCGCAAAATCATCAAAATAATACCACTGACAAAATCACGGTGAACGTTTGGGAACTCCCATCCGAACCAATACCGCCTGCCCCGAATATTGATTATACGCAATTCAATAATAACAACAGATCAATATTACCAGATATTATGCGTAATATTCCAATACTACCGCTGGCAATTATCGGCGGCAGTATTGTTGCAGTATTGTTTTTTGTAGCCGTATTTGCTCTTGTTGCGAATCCAGATAGAAACAAAATTGCAATCGACAATTCATCTGAAACAAATATACAAACAGACAATTCATCGAAAGAAAAGAAACCTGCGCAAAAACTCAAAGAATTTCCGTCGGAGTTGCGTGTTGTTGCAAAATATTTAGGCGACGGACTTCATACTTCATACGAAGCCGCTGCTAAACAAATGAACGCTGAAGATCTCATGGTATATTTACATACATGGGATATTGAACTTCACAAAATTTCTTCTAAAAATCCTGATATTAATTATCTTATTTCCGAAGCAACAAAAAACTTTGACGAAATGAAAAATATTAAAGAAGTTTATGATTCATTACCAAAACCTGACGGATGGGGACAACTTAAAGTATTTGGAACAAGTTTTTTAGATGGTTTTTTATTAGGCAGCGGATTACCGCCTACCGGCAAATCTATTAGTACATATACACAAGAAAGAGATAAGGAAATCGCTGTTCAAAATACTGTAGAAGCAATGAGTAAAGCGCTTGAGAAACACTATGGTATATGCCGTCTTTTGCCAAAAGTTGCCCAAAATTTTTCGGCGAAAGTAACAAAAAATAATCGTTTTACAGTTGATTTTTTTGAACCGCCCAGTACTACGGTTTCTGATTCACTTACAATTTATAACGGCGGGCAAGATTTACATAACTGTACATTAGAAGTCAAAATTATTGGAGAAGATGCAAATGTTGTAACAAATGTTTTTTTTGTTGAAGAGTGGAAACGTAATACATGGTTATATGCTTTGTCCAATATATCATTTATCACAACAACAAAAGTAGAACGACTTGAAGTTACCATTCTTTCGCCGGAATACTCAACAACTATTGAATATAATTACAACCAGAAAGAACGTGATAAAGATTATGCGGCGTTCCTCAAAGATGTACGGCTTATAGCAGTAGGTTATCGTTTTCGTAAAGAGGGTGTTTTCAAAGATTGGGAAACTTTAATTCAACTTTGTATGACAGGCGCAAATTTAGCAAATTGTAAACTCGTTGTTACGTTTAAAAATGGTAATCAAAATTATAGCTGCGCCGTAGATTATACATCATGGGATCATAATACAAATGCAATCGTTAAACCAGGAAACAATAATTTAACTTTTAAACCAAATAAAATCATTGCTGAAATTAGATTTCCTAGATCGTCAATTGTTGTTCAGGAAACATTTGACGTGCAAAATATTCCAGAATATCACTGGTAACTTTCCACTGAAATATTACCGTTCCGTTTACCAATAACCATTAACCAATACCTAATTTAAATAAGGATAAATTTTATGGGCGATAAAATTACTATTTCGTTTGAAGAGACTCAAAACAGCAGTATTGACGTCAAAATCAAAGAACAAGAAGTATTGCAACGCACACAACAACATCAACAACAAATCCATCAACAATTTCAACAACAAACATTTGTTGACGGCAGAAATAATACGCCAATAAACGCACAAAATAATTTCGATTTCAATTTCATTTATAAATCATGGGTATATCTTGCACTATTCGGTCTCGGTTTCGGATTGATAGCATGGATAGGAACTGAAATAGTTTGGCAGTCAAGAGAAGAAGTAATTAAAGAAATTATACAACAGAATAGAGGAATTACAGAAGAAGATGAAGGTACTCTTGCTATACTTTATTTTTTATGGTACATGACCAATTTATCCATAATTGCTATTGGTTTATCTATTGCTGACAACATAATGGAACGTAACTACAGCAAAATTATCTCACATGGAATGCTTGGTTTCATTATTGGCGGTATTGCTGGAATTCCTTGTTGTATAGCTACAGAATTATTATATAACGCTCTTGGCGGCGGTAGCGAGGCAGGTAGTTTTATTGCGCAAATGATCGCTCGTGCGTTAGGTTGGGGTTTGATGGGTTGTTTTATTGCGATTGCGCCGGGTATTCTTATGAAAAATGGTAAGAAATTTGGTCTTGGCGTACTTGGCGGTGCGGTAGGCGGTTTGCTTGGCGGTTTATTGTTTGACCCAATTTGTTATGTTACAGGTTCTGATGGCTTGGCGCGTTTTATTGGTATTGTTAGTTTTGGCGCTATTGCAGGAGTAGCAATGGGTATTCTTGAAGAGGCTGCAAAACAAGGATGGCTTCGAGTTACCGCTGGGCTGATCAAGGGTAAACAATTTATTATTTACAAAAATCCGACTGTAATAGGCAGCTCCCCGAAAAGCGAAATTTACCTTTTCAAAGATACGACCGTAATGCCGCAACACGCCGAAATTAGACAACAAGGAAGCAATTTTGCAATCACCGCAATATCGCCGCAAGGCATAATATTGGTCAACGGTCATCCGGTTATGCAAAAAAATCTATTGAACGGCGATTTTATTGGTATCGGTAACACTCAATTCATGTTCGGCACAAAAGATATACAACAACAATTCTAACTTACGCAATAACCCATAAACAATAAAATTTATTTATTCCTTAATTAAATTGAAATGAATAATAACTCATTTGGAACAGAACGTATTTGCCCTGTTTGTACGACCGCAATAGAAAAAGGCGACGTTATAAAAATTTGCCCTTCTTGTAAGACTGCATTTCACGAAGAATGCTGGAAAGAAAATAAGGGATGCGCAACTTATGGTTGTCCGCAAGTAAAAGTTCTTGACCCGCCAATGAAAATTAACGTTACAAATACTTCAACGCCTTACGCAAATAGCAGCCAAGCCGAAATATTACAACAACTACGCGAAATCTTGGCACGCGGAGAAATCAATCAAACTACCTATCAACGAATTTATAATGAAATTACTTCCGCCCCACAAACAACCAATACTAACAGTTACAATAACAGAAATTATAATCAACAATACACGCATGATCAAAGATCGTCAAAGCAAATAGCAACTGATTTAGATGATGACTTTTTTGTTCGTTTTTTTGGCGCCCCACAAACAACCAATACTAACAGTTACGATAACAGAAATTATAATCAACAATCTGTACCAAATCCAAAACTGCCGGATTCGATAGAAACAGGAATACCTTATTTTGACGTATGGATAAAATGCACTGATTTTCAAGGACGCTCACGACGAAAAGAATATTGGACGTTCACTTTGATGAATTTCGTAATATTTTTTCTATTAGGCGGATTTATAGCATTCACGACTGAACTAAATAACAGTGTTGGACAAAATCCCAATACATCAGCAAGCGGCGTTGCGAATATGCTGTATTATATTTTTGGTTTTGCCGTAATATTGCCGAGTCTAAGCGTAACAGTTCGCCGATTACATGATGTCGGCATGAGTGGATGGCTTGTTTTAATCGGAATTATTCCATACATCGGATGGCTAATTTTGTTAATACTCGCTTCAATAGACGGTCAAGCAGGTATGAACAAATGGGGACCGAATCCCAAAAATATATGACCTTTCCAGAACATAATATACAGATCGTACTTGAAATTCAGCGATTTAAATGCGTCAAAGCCTGCCGTCCGAAAACTAGGCAGGCGAAGGTAAATCGCAAATTAAAGTACGAACAGTTTAATTAACCTCTAACGTTTACTTAAAATGACGCAGGAAAATCAATCGTTGAAAGTTACAGTACGTTGTCCGCATTGCGGGTCACAGCTTAATGCGTCTCGTGAATTGCTTGGGCAAGAGCGACCTTGCGTGAAGTGTCAACGAAAGTTTATTATTTCCGAGTATAATCCTTCGTTGAAAGTTATCGTATATTGTCCGCATTGCGGCGCAAAGATGAGTGCAACGCAAAAAATGCTTGGTAAAGAAAAACCTTGCCCTAATTGTAAGAAGAATTTTTGCGTTCAAGAGAAAAAAACGACGGTAACGCCTCCGTTAAATCAGCCGGAGTCAGAACGAATTTCATCTATTCCATCGACTAACAAAATAGTAATTTCGTTTGATGATATTGTTCCGGCGTCTGCTCATTCTGATTGGGTAGTAGTTCCATCTGACGTCATTCCTAAACAGCCGAATGTAAAAAAACTTTCCCCGCGTCAACGTCGTCTTAACGCCGATTTTGAAACGGTAACAAAGGGACTATTAAAATCGCGATTTATTAAAATTCAACGTACCGAAGGTACGCCGCCGGAAGTATATTATATTGAGTATAATGTTCGTGGAATTGAGGCGGTGAGAGGAGGACAGATACAATATCGTAATCAACATTTATTGAAGATTCAATTGACGTCAGGCTATCCTCGCGAACAACCAAAATGTCAATTGCTAACGCCAATATTTCATCCCAACTTTGAACCGGCAGTCATTTGTATCGGCGACCATTGGACGGCTCAAGAACGGTTAATTGATTTAGTTATTCGTATCGGCGAAATGATAGCATATCAATCTTACAACATAAAAAGCCCACTAGACGGCGAAGCCGCCATGTGGGCAGACCAACACGAAAATCTAATGCCAATAGATAAAACCGACCTAATGCCGCCAGAATAAATTGACAATAAATAAATTAAATTTCTAAAAAATACAAACTCATTTTGATTAACCACAGAGAAATCTTAAACAGTTAGCGTGAATTTGAATTTATCGCCGTCTAACTTGATATAAATTTTTAACGATACAAATTGTTGATGGTAATATTTCGCGATGGTTGTCTGTGATATTTTTGTACCGTCTTGTCATGTTCTTTTTAGCGAATACAATATTACCGTCGTTTATCCCGTAGATAATTTATAGACAATTATCTCAACGGCGAAAATTAAAATTAACCCTAAAACTGCTTGCACAAAATAAATTGAAATTTATTTATTACACGAGCGGTTTATATTTTTTTTTGGAGGAAATTATGAAAAAATATGTTTGCCAAGTTTGCGGTTACATTTACGATCCCGAAAAAGGCGATCCTGATAGCGGCATAAAACCAGGCACGCCATTTGAAGAAATACCCGACGATTGGGTCTGCCCACTTTGCGGAGTCGTAAAAGATCAATTTGAAATCGTACAAGATTAATAAACTGTTCGTATGTAAATTTTCATTTACTATCGCCAGTCGTCCGATAGGCAATCTCTAATAACCAGTTTTTTATTTAAGCGCCGAAAACACAGAGTTCACAGAGAAGAAATTTTTTAAATTTATTTTTAGATCAAAAAGTCAATTATAATATTAAATAATGTTTCGATTCCAATTAAAAATTTCCTCTGTGTTCTCAGTGTTCTCTGTGGTTAATAAAAATGAATTTGTGGTTTTTAGAAGTTCCATATAGTTATCCAGACGGCGGCAAACACAAAATTAAAGTGCGAAAGTTTAGACGAATTTTAACCTGCCATGTTGCGGCGGGTTGTTATGTATTGCTATTTCAGGGCGACAATTAACACAATTTTTGATCAAAAAAGATAATTCTACTGAAATAATTATCATCGCCTACATTGCCAAACGCCATCGCAAATAAACTTAACATGAAAGATAAAAATAATAACAAAGATGAAACGGTCATATTGACAAATAAGAATATTAATTGGCATACAGGATTTATAGATGCGATGGAGATTGAGCTTCGTCATGTTGGTTGCGAAATCAAGACGATTCCCGAAAAACAATTCGTTTCCCAAGAGTCGAAAATTGATATGCTTATTGAGAAAACAAGTGAATCGTCCGAAGTTACAGGACTTGGTCGTTATTTGCGTCGGTTTACATTTTGTGAATTTAAATCACCTGGTCATTCATTGAACGCTCGCGTATTTCATCGTTTAATTTCCTTGAGTGTTAAACATTTTGTCGATGATTTGTCGATTATGTTGTCAGATATAGCCGTTATGTTTGTTTCGTCGCATCATCCGCGTGAAGTGTTTAAGGAGTTGCCGACTGGCTGGGTAGTTGAAAAAAGCGAAGCCGGTATTTATATTATTCGAGGCGCCGAAGTTTTTACGTCAGTGGTTGTTGTGCCAGAATTGCCGGAGGAGACTTATAAATGGTTGTCTTGTATGAAACATGACTTGACAATAGAACGCCTAAAAATTTTAATTACTGAATACGACCAAAATGAAGACGATGTTGTATTGGCAAAATTGTTAGGCGTGGTTTTGGAAATTAATATTGATAAAATTGAAAAAGGAGAATTTCAAATGCAAAAACTTATGACCGTAATAGAACAAAACCCTTACGGCGCTAAATTACTAGAAGAACGATACGAAATCGTTAGAACCGAAAGTAAAGCCGAAGGTAGAGTCGAAGGTAAAGCCGAAGGTAAAGTCGAAGGTAAAGCCGAAGGTAAAGCCGAAGGTAGAGTCGAAGGTAAGGTCGAAGGTAAAGCCGAATCTATAATTCGTATTTTAACGAAGCGTTTCGACGAATCGGTTCCGATGAAATTACAAAATCAAATTATGACAGTCAATAATATTGACAAGCTGGACGAACTTTTTGATTTTGCTTGGGATTGCGTATCGATTGGCGAGTTTTCGACTGCATTTAATTGATCTTTTAATTGTTTAAACTGTTCGTATTTGAATTTTCGTTTACCAACGCCTGCCTAATATCGGGCGCCAGGTTTTTACGTTTTTTACATTTGTGAATTTCCAGTACGATAAGTATTAAGTAATTTCTAAAATTTTTTTTGAAAAAGGTAGGCGAACAAATGAAATTTTTAGAATTATTTTTAATTAAAAACAGTTGACTTTCAAATGTAAGCCGAAACATGAAGTATGAACAGTTTAGATTACTTATTAACGAATGTCTGATAATTTACAAACTTCCTCTCAATCGTCTAATTATGTTGCGGCGTCTTTGGGCGTTGATGCGGTTGTTGATGTTCGTCTCGCAACAGATTCACACGGCTCAGAATCTTCAACTAACCCCGTTCCCAATATCAGAAATATTTCTTTACCCAATACGTCTCCCGTAAATCTTACGGCAAAAATATTTGCGTCTGGAACGATTCCTGCGGGTACTTTGCTTGGTCATTTTATGGTTCAAAATTATATTGGCGGCGGCGGTATGGGACGGGTTTATCTTGCGACAGATACTTCGCTTGACCGTAAAGTTGCTATCAAGGTTTTACCGCACCAACGCGCTAACGATCAAAGTACCGTAGCACGATTTATGAACGAAGCAAAATCAGCCGCAAGATTAAATCACGAACACATCGCACAAGTTTATTTTGCCGGAGAGCAAGACGGCGTGCCGTTCATTGTTTTCGAGTATGTTGAAGGTACAAATATCCGAAAGATGATCAATGATTTTGGCGTATTTCCTTTGCCGCAGACGTTGAATTATATGTTGCAAATTTCGCATGCGCTTGCTCATGCGGCTGACAACGGAGTTGTTCACCGCGACGTTAAACCGTCAAATATTCTTATTACCCGCGAAGGTAAAGCCAAACTAATCGATATGGGGCTTGCACGCCTTCTCAATCCGTCCGACGGCGCCGGAGATTTGACTGCCAGCGGCGTCACGCTTGGAACATTCGATTACATTTCACCGGAACAAGCGCGCGATCCCCGCAATGCCGATATTCGCAGCGATATTTATTCGCTAGGTTGTACATTTTTCTTTATGCTTGCAGGACGGCCGCCGTTTCCAGAGGGAACTGTTTTGCAAAAATTATTGCAACATCAAGGCGACTTGCCGCCGGATATACGTGAAATTCAACCAAATATCCCAAATGAAATCGCAATTCTAATCCAAAAAATGATGGCAAAAGACCCGCGACAACGTTTTCAGACGCCGGAAATTTTAATTGCGGCGCTAACAATTATTGCCCGCAAAATTGGCATGCAACCCGCAGGTCGCGGCAATATTTTATGGACAATGCCATCGACAAAGAAACCGCCGTTCTTTTTGAAACACGCAATCTGGTTGTCAACATTCGTAATTCTGTTTGGCGCTTTTGCAATTATGAATTTATTCGGCAATAAAAGCGGACAACTAGACTTGCCCAAAATCCCCGAACCCTTGCAAATAATTACAGAAAATACCAAAAAAAATAACAACGGCGCCGCTAACAATAAACAAAACGAACTCGCAACAAAAAACCTAATAAACCAACTTGCCGCAAAAGATACTATAATTTTTGACCGTCAAATACTCTCAAATTATCCGATACTCGAAACCATAATCGCCGGAAATATCAACGCAAATAAATCAGATAATTTTTCGTTACGATTATTTGAGAAAAATCAATTTGGCGTCCGTCTGGCGCCGGCGCCGGTTAGCGCTGCGGTTTTGCCCGAAACATACATTTCAGCAACAATCAAAACAAACAACAATCATTCAGAATACGCTAAAAATTCCAATTCAAGAGATACCGAAACAAAATCTATTTTGCGTGTTGATCCGTCGTTTGATTCGCGATTTGATCCTGATTTTCCGGTTGAGTCGTCGAGTGATCCGGCGGGCGATTCTGCTTTGGGGCGGATACGAACTTATACTAATCTTAAATCGGCGATTGAGGCTGCGGGAGAAAATTCAATGATTGTGTTGCACTGGAATGATTCTTTGGTTGTCGAGCCTTTTAGCGTGAGCGATCAGAATATTCGTTTTGTTGCGGCGGAAGGTTTTCGTCCGGTGATATTATTTGAACCGGCAAAAACAGCGGAAACAACAACAGGAATAAGAAGTATGATAACGGTTAATTCATGCGAAATTGAATTTGTCGATGTGTCAATTGAGATGCGAATTAGTCAAAACGTGTTAGCGTCGCGTTGGACTTTATTTGATTTTACCGGCGTGAACAAGTTAGATTTTTCACATGGAATTATTACAATATCAAACGCCACGGCAAATTTCTCGCCGTATCATCAAGACGTAGTTTTTTTTCGCAGCAGCCGTTTACCGCAAATATTAAATGGGATTAGTTTCTTGACGGACTGGGGAATTGGCGGCAGATTATTCAACGAAACAGGAAACAATATTTGGAGAATAGATAACGCAATGATGGAACGATTCATTCCGGGAAAAAATACGTTGATAAATGAAAAAAATAATAACAACGTAAATAAACCGGAATTGTCAAATCAAATAAATATAAAATTTAATAATTCTATGATTAGAGGAGAAGCGACGGTGTTGCAATGTGAAGTAACAACTGGAATCGACGTTGTTGCGGGACAGTCAATTATCGCAACCGCAAAGCCTTTTATTCAAATTGAAGAAAACAGACAAGTAAATCCAATTAAACCTGTAAATATTAAATTTGATCATGTTACTTTCGCGAGCCGCCAATCTTTTGCAAAATTAATGACAAATAATTCAGAAACGACAAAATTCGATTGCAATATACAATCGTCAATGTTCATTCTAAATAATACGCCGCTGTTTGAATACGCCGGAAAAATCACACAAGATAAAATCAATTCCATATTCAAATGGAACGGAAACAAAAACGATTTCCAAAATATCACAACCGCATGGCAAATAAAACCAATAAATACAACAAACGAATTAAATTATAATCACGTAGAGTATCCGTTGGCTGATTGGACAAACAGGTTTGATAGAGATGCGGGAATAAATAGATTATTATTCTCAGAATTTAAAAAACCAATGTATCAATTACAATCGCACGACTTCATCCTACAATTGTCAACAGAACAAATTAAAACAAGACAACCCGCCGGATGGATGATAAATCGTTAAATGGTCAAGTGCGAGCGAAATTAGCGCGACTGTTGTCAAATAATTGTTTTTTATTTTACAATTGGGCGTCTCTAAAAATTCTTTTCTGTCCCGTTAGGGACAACATGTTGGTAGAAAAGTAAGGTCAAAAATATATTTGTCCCGCTAGGGACAACATGTCAATGCAACCTTAACCTTTATTGCGTCCTTAACGGGACGCTAAAAATTCGTATCATTTTTTTCTACCAACATGTTGTCCC
>JAISLW010000540.1 GCA_031277105.1 Planctomycetaceae bacterium
TTACATGCTTGCGTGAAATCTGCGAATTTTTCATAATACGTATTGTAGATTACGTTTTTTTTGAAAAATTTCCAAAGTCGCTCAATCAAGTTTAAATTAGGCGAATAATACGGTAAAAATTCATTTTTTTGCAAAAAGGTAGGCGGCGTTTCGGCACAGTGTTTAATTTTTTTAGCCGCCTACCTGAACAAATGAATTTTTAGAGACGCCCGTATAACAATTCGGTAAATTATTTTTTTGATCAAAAAAATTACGTTAAAATTACGCCCCGCTATGGGCAAAATATAATTACAATTATCGTTACAAAAAATCAAATTAAAAAAAACATTTTAAAGTGCGAAAAATATACTTATAGTTCATATTTTTTCCGTAAATATTCATTTCTTAAATCGTCAATTAAAACCGATTTATTGTTGCGCATAATATACCAAAATTTCCATCCGTTGCATGATGGGGTTTGTTGTATTATTGCGCCTATTTTATGAATTGATCCTTTTTGATTTTTATATTCTAGTTTTCCATCTGACAATACAAAAGCGGTTGCGTTGTAAGTTTTGCGGGTATAAAGCGGCTCGCCAACTTTTACAATTTGTTCTTTTAACAAGGTTTCAAAAGGGACTCTGTTTTGTTTTTCTTTTTCTTCTTCTACCCAATCTGATTCGGGAAAAATTATTTTTATTGCGTCGATCCTTTTTTTTGCAAGCCCGATATACTCGGCTTCTTTTTCAATGCCGATAAAGTTTCGTTTTAATTTCTTTGCCACCGCGCCGGTTGTACCTGTTCCAAAAAATGGGTCGAGGACAATATCGCCTTGCTTTGAGGTTGAAAGAATAACCCTTTTTAATAATTCTTCTGGTTTTTGAGTAGAATGTGCTTTTTTACCGTCTTTGCCTTTTATTCGTTCTTCGCCGATACAAAGTCCAATTTGCCAGACAGAAGTCATTTGTTTATCGCCGTTGTATTTTTTCATTAGTTTATGATTGAACGTATATTTTTTGTAAGTTTCGCCTTTTGAACACCAGAGCAACGTTTCTGTTGCATTGGTAAAACGTGTTCCAAGAAAATTAGGCATTGGGTTTGTTTTATACCATGTTACATCATTCAAAATCCAAAAGCCCAGATTAAGCATTATATTTCCAACGCGAAAAATATTGTGATAACTTCCGATTACCCAAATTGAGCCTGTATCTTTTAATATACGCTTACATTCTTTGAGCCATTCCGTACAAAAATTATCATATTCTGAAAAAGAGGTAAATTTATCCCACACATCGTCGACGCCGTCAACTTTGGTATTATTGGGACGGTAAAGAGCGTTTTTCAATTGCATATTATACGGCGGGTCGGCAAAAATGAGGTCGATTGAGTTAGCGGGAAACTTTTTAAGTTCCTCTATACAATCACCCTGAATAATAGTATTTATCTTCATGTTTTTAAGTATAACAGGCTATTTTTTGAGAATCAATTAGGGATTATACTATTCACACTTTAAAATACGTTTTTTAATTTGATTTTTTGTAACGATAGGGTATCTCTAAAAATTCATTTGTAAGGTAGGCGGTCGTTTCGCCGCTGTGTTTATTTTTTGGGACGCAATAGAAGATTAAGACGCTAATAAATGTTAATATTTCACTATGCCTAAAATATATTTATTTTAGATGTTAAGAATTATTAAAGCTTAATAATTATTTCATATCTAATGCGGCGTTTCGGCACGGCGTTTAATTTTTTTAGCCGCCTACCTGGACAAATGAATTTTTAGAGACGTCCAACACGTATTTTTTAAAAAACCGTAATTTCAAATGCGAAAAGTTTACTTTGCCCCTCTGATTGTCAATGAGAAAAATTTGGTTACAATTAGTTTTTAATTTTTAATTTGTCCTTATCGCTTGTTTTTTGTATTCTTGTCAATTTTTTTAATTTGGAAACTGTTCGTATTTGTGATTTCTGTTTATTGCTGAAATTTTCAATACGTCCGTATAACGCAATTTACCCGTAAACGAATGAACCCCAAAAATTATAAACAAAATAATCTAGACGATTATTGTAAAAATATAAATCACTCTCATATTAAATTTCGATTACCGTTGCTCGCACGCCTGTTACAAGAAAGGCTCTTACGCTCTTGCGCCGCCGAAATTCTAAATACGATACGTATATACTTGAGTACAAATTTATATCAACAATATTTCTCCCGCTTGACCTCAAACTTTATTCAACCAAAATCTGATTTTGCCAAAAAAAATCAAAAAAAATCACCGCCAACCCAAAACAATAATAACGGCGATGACAACAACGATGGCAACAACAATAACGACGGCGGCGATAACAACAGCGGCGGTAACAAGAAAAATATTAAACGTAAACCAAAATTGCCGCCGCAAGATAAAAACGTTTCTTTATGGCTTCTCATAGCGGTTGGACTTGGCGCAATGCTAATAATTACGGCAATGCAACCTATACGCGAAGAAATTCCTTACAGCTTTATGTTGCAATTGATCGAACAAGGTCCCAAACCTGAAGCATTCGTCGTCGTAAACGAAGGAACCGGAAAAAACGCATCAACCATAAGATACTCCAATCTTGATAAAATTACAGTTAGCGGCTACGAAATCCGCGCAACAGTTACCCGCCAAATTTTACGCATCGGAAACAAAAACGAAAAAAAAGACCCCGAACATAACTTCAGAATAACATGCGGCAGAAGCGGATTCGCTTTCGACGAAGGTCAACTACTAGACCTCCTACGCGAAAAAGGATTCAAATTCCGTAGCGAAGGTTACCCAAGTTTCTGGCAAGAACACGGCGCATGGCTTTTACTTTTTGCGATTACAATTGGCGTTGTTTTCTTTTTGATACGCGGTCTTGGCAATTCCGGCGCGATGGCATTCGGACGTAGTCGCGGAAGATTGATAACTCAAGAAGATATTGATATTACTTTTAATGATGTAGCGGGCGTTGATGAGGCGGTTGATGAGTTGAAGGAGATAGTTGATTTTTTGCAAACGCCGGAAAAATTTCAAGCGCTCGGCGGACGTATCCCGCGCGGCGTGCTTCTAGTTGGTCCGCCAGGCACGGGCAAGACGATACTTGCGAAAGCGGTTGCGGGCGAAGCCGGAGTTCCGTTTTTTAGTCTTTCGGGTTCTGATTTTGTCGAGTTGTATGTCGGGGTCGGCGCTGCGCGAGTTAGGGATTTATTTGAGCAAGCGCAATACCGGCACCCGTGCATAATTTTTATCGACGAACTAGACGCATTGGGCAAAATCCGCGGCGGCAGTCAACTAGGCGGACACGACGAACGCGACCAAACCCTTAACGCCCTACTTGTCGAAATGGACGGTTTCAGCACAAATTCAGGCATCATCGTAATGGGCGCAACCAATCGACCCGAAGTGCTGGATCCGGCATTGATGCGACCAGGTAGATTTGACAGACAAGTGCTAGTTGACCGACCTGACTTGACGGGACGAGAAGCAATATTGAAAGTTCACGTCAAAAATGTCAAGCTGGACAAAGAAATTAACTTAAAAGAAATTGCGTCGATAACATCGGGATTTGTCGGCGCCGATCTAGCGGCGCTAGTCAACGAAGCGGCGCTACTAGCGGCAAGAGCAGGCAAAAAAACCGTAACTATGACAGAATTTAACGAAGCCGTTGAACGTGTTACAACAGGACTACAAAAAAAACAACGCGTAATCAGACCCGATGAAAAAAAACGTATCGCAGTTCACGAATGCGGACACGCACTCGTCGCATTTTTCACGCCGCATTCCGATCCAGTACATAAAGTCTCTATTATCCCACGCGGTTTAGCGGCGCTAGGATACACTTTGCAACGCCCCGACGACGACAGATACTTAATGACGCAAAACGAACTAGAAGCAAGAATACAAACTTTTCTTGCAGGAACAATTGCTGAAGAAATGGAATTTGACGCCGTCTCAACAGGCGCACAAAACGACCTCGAAAGAGCTACCGAAATCGCAAGAGCTATGGTAATGGATTTTGGCATGAGCAAATTAGGACGAGTAACTTTCAGAGATAATCCACGAGGCTCATTCATCGGCGAAACTATACAAAAAGCAAGACAACACAGCGAAAAAACAGCTTGGGAAATCGATCAAGAAATTAAATCAATAATCGATACTCTATTCGACAAAACACGAAACATCCTACTCGAAAAAAGAACTATACTCGAAAGATTAACCGAAAGATTACTCGAAAAAGAAGTCATTGAAAACGAAGAATTAAAAGAAGTTATAGAATTTACAGAAAATCCCGAAAAAACTATACTAGAGAAAAAAACACAAAACGAAAACATAACTGATACAGATCACGAAAATGAGAATGATAAAATTTAAAGAATAGTTTTTTTAAATTCGGAATGCGGAAATAATGAGAAACATATTTTTTGTAACAAAAAATCGAGGAACACAGTCGTCTCGGCTGCAATTTGCCGCAAAGCAAACAAAAGATTGTTGAGATGTAAACGTCGCTCATCGGCGGTTGAGTACAACCGCATGCAGGCGAAACGCCTGCGATCCTGTCGATGATTTTTTGTAACGAAAATTATTTTTGTAAATTTTATCGGACTCTATTTTCTATTTACGTAAATCCTAACTTAACCTTTAACCTTAACCTTTAAATCTTAAACTTAAAATGAAAAAAAACTTTTTACAAAACATTTTTTTTGCTGCGATTAATTTTGCGGCGTTGTTTGTATTTACTTCGGAGACGCTTTTGTTTGCCGATGTTAAATTGCCTGACATATTTTCGTCCGGTATGGTATTGCAACGCGATTTGCCCGTGCCGGTTTGGGGTTGGGCGGATCCGCAAGAGAAAATTACCGTAACAATAAACGACCAATCCCAAACCGCCGAAACCGGCGCCGATGGACGTTGGCAAGTTAAATTGAATCCGCTTAAAACCGGCGCACCGGCAAAGTTGATAATCAAAGGTAAAAATGAGATAGTACTTGACGACGTTCTAATTGGCGAAGTGTGGCTTTGCTCTGGACAGTCAAATATGGAATGGCAAATGAATAAACTCTCCGATTCTAAAGCCGATATTCCATCAGTTAATAATCCTCAAATCAGACTGTTTCAAGTGCGGCATGAAATCGCCGCTACGCCGCAAGACAGATTGACGCCAAACATAAAATGGCAACCGGCAAATCCTAATTCGGTAAGTAATTTTTCGTCTATAGGTTATTATTTCGGCGCTAAATTGCAGGCGGAACTTGGCGTTCCGGTAGGTTTGATTGATTCAAGTTGGGGCGGCACGCGGATCGAGCCTTGGACGCCGCTTGTGGGGTTTGGGTCAATTGATTCCTTGAAAAATTTGGCTGAAACAAAATTGACGCAGAACCCAAAAAATCATCAACCGACCGCAATATACAACAAAATGATTTACCCATTAACGCCGCTCGCTATACGCGGCGCTATCTGGTATCAAGGCGAGTCCAATCTCAAAGATAATCAATACGCCGATAAAATGAAAGCGCTCATTAACGGCTGGCGAAATGTTTTCAACAACGACGACTTGGCATTCTATTACGTGCAACTAGCGCCTTATAAATACGGCAAGGAAGACCCGACTTTTTTGCCCAAAATTTGGGAAGCCCAAGCCGCCGTCGAAACGCAAGTCGCTAAAACAGGAATGGTAGTTATTAACGATGTTGGCAATATCGGTAATATACATCCTGATAAGAAAAAAATCGTAGCAAACAGACTCGCCGCACAAGCCTTAAATAAAACTTACGGCAAAAAAAATATTGCCGGCGAATCGCCAAAAGTTGATAAAATTATAATTGAAGGCGAGGCGATTATCATAAATTTTGCTAATGCCAAAGAACTAAAAACAAGAGATGGAAAAACGCCAAATTGGTTTGAAATCGCAGGAGACGATGACAAATATCACAAAGCGAATGCCGTTATAGTTGATAAAACAAAAATAAAATTGACAAGCGAAAACGTAAAAAAACCATTAAACGTCCGCTTCGCATGGAACCAAATCGCCGAACCAAACCTACAAAACGAAAACGGATTACAACTAGGCGCTTTCAGAACTAAAAAAGATTAAATTACATTTCGGAAAGTACAAGAAAATATTCAGAATTTGGAATTTAAAAAATCTTTTTAATCTGTGTAATCTGTGGACAAGAAATTGATCCGCAGATTCCGCAGATTAAAAAGATTATTTAAATTCAAAATTTAAATCTTTAATTCCGCATTCCGAATTTTAAAAAAGCTAACCCCTGTTGTGTGAAGATATTTTTTTGGTATTATATTGTGTTTTGTGATTTTGGCGTATGCGTATTTTGTGCAGGTTTGAATTTTTGTTACGAAAAATTGGGCTTGTGTTGGCGGCGCTGAAATTTAGGCGAATTATTTATATATTATTTTTTACAATAATTTTTATATTATTACTATAGACGTTATTCTTAATGAGATGGAAAATTTGAACGACACTCGCGCCGTATTAGAGCGGATACATGAGTTACAATTACAATTAAACGAACTCAATGGCAGGTTGCGGCGCGGTACATTGTTATTGAAGTCGCAGATGGCGACGATACAGAAAAACGAAGCGGCATTGCAAAAAGTAACTGATGAATTTCAAAAGTTGCACGCTTATGCGAAACAGAAGGAATTAGAGGTTGCTCAAAACGATCTGAATCTTGCCAAGCGTAAAGAACAATTGCGTGAAGCAAAGACGAACAAGGAATATCAGGCGTTGCAATTACAGATAGCGGCGGACGAAGCGGCGCGTAGCGTGCTTGACGATGAAGCGTTAGAAGCGATAGAGAAAGCGGAAAAATTTCATGACTCCGTCGATCTAGCCGAGCAAGAATTGAAAAAATCGCAAGAGTTATATGTGAAAACGAAAAATAAATTTGCCGAAGACAAACCGAAAATTGACGACAATATTTCAAAGGTGCGCGATTTATTAAAGGTGGAAGAGGTCAAGTTGCCGCGTGAATTTAAAGAGATTTATGATCGTTTAGTGCGTAGTATGGGCGGCGGCGAGTCTCTTGCGGTTGTTGAAAATCAACGGTATTGCGGGGCGTGTAATCATCAAATCCCGATTAATTCGTTGGCAATTTTAATGCAAAAAATACCTGTAACTTGTAGTTCGTGTGCGAGATTGCTTTATATTCCGAAGGACTTTGTTTTTGATAGAGGTTAGTGAATTGCGGCGACGGCGGCTATTTTTGCGGGTTTGTGTAGTTTTCTGGTCGTATCATTTTTTGGCATGGCTGGAAGTTTGTTAATTTTATTTTTTGGTAATTAAATTTATTTACGTTTGCAATTTTGTTTGCAATTTTTTTTTGTGAAGTTGTGATTGCGGCGTTAATGTATTTTATTACTTTGGTATTTTAATTTGGAGATTTCAAATGACACGAGTTTTGGTTGCTGATGATTCGAGTACGATGCGTAAAATTATACTTCGTTCTCTTCAGGCAGTTGGTATTAAGGATGTAACGGAGGCGGCGGACGGGTCGCAAGCGGTCGAATTTTTCGAGCCGGGCAAGTTTGACATGGTTCTTACTGATTGGAACATGCCAGGAAAAACGGGCTTGGAAGTTCTAAAGGCAATACGTGCTAAAGACCCAAAGATTCCAGTTATTATGGTTACGACCGAAGCGGAAAGATCGCGAGTTCTGGAAGCGATACAAGCCGGAGTAACTGACTATTTAGTAAAGCCGTTTACGTCGGACACATTAAGAGAAAAACTAGAAAAACATGGATTCGCCGGCAATTAAAATTTCAATAATAGTTGAGAAAAATACTGCCGCATGTTAAACATTCAGAATTTTAAAATTAAAATATACGTATCGTACTTGAATTTCAAGTACGATACGCATATATCAAAAATCTGTTCTCTAAAAGATTTCTAATGGGTATCTCTAAAAACTCAATTTTTGTAAAAAGGTAGGCGATGTTTCGCCAAAACTGTAAGATATAAAACCGTTAGTATGCGTAAAAATGACAATTGCAATTAGTATCGCAAAAAAATCTACCTGTAAATTTCTCATAATTATTCTCCTTCTAAAATCTTTGTTAATTTTTAATTGGGCATTCTCTAAAAATTCATCTAACCAGGTAGTCGGCGTTTCGCTGAATTCAGCAATACGTATAATGTTGTTAAAACGTTTTAATAATTTATAACGTAAATTTATCTATATTCATACGTTATAAAATGTTAATCGCAAGCGAAAAGGGCGCACTCGTGTACATTTATTTTGTCATTGTGTGCGTTCTTTTGGCTTGCATTTATTGTTACGATAAATAGTTTTTTTGGGGTTTAGTATTTTTGATTTTTGCTTATCGTAATATGAACTTTATTGTTTTAATTAGTGGTTGTTTGTTTGGTTCGCGTTTTCTTAATTTGTAAGTATTGATGATATTTTTTTTCGATAATTATTTCGGCACGAATTAGGCGATGCGTCCTTGAGTTGTCGATTTTCAATGTGTTTCCTAGAAGGTTTATGTTTCCGTTGTTGTCGGTTCGTTTGATGAATATTATTTTTCCATTTAGTGGATTATCGTAACGAAAAATGAAATCATCAGGTACTTCATACCGGTCTGTTTACACCAATAGCGAACAAACTTCTCTGATACATTAAATTGGCGGGCAACTGAACGTTGTGATTGACCGCTACGAACTGCACGAACTACGTTTTTACGTAACAATAATTCGCGAACACAATTTTTTTTCTAACATAATTTTTTATGTTGGTTAAAAGTTAAAAAACAACAAACAAACAAAATATAATTGTAAAATAAAAACACTTTTTTTGGTAACAGGTGCGCCCTTTTCGCTTGCACTTGACCATTGATTTGTTTAATTTTATTCAAATATCTTTAAGAAATCATAGGGATCAGGACTTTCCCCATTGTTAGTTGCTTCGACAAATTTTTTAATAATTTTTCCATTGGTTTCGCGTTTTGCATCTTTTTTATGATATTCTGCTACATCAGGATCCTCCCATAATATATCACCTGGAACATCTTTCATATCGCCTGTAAAAATAAAACCTGCTTTGTCACATTTTTCTGTTACGTTTGGAATTTCAGATTTTGGCACAGTCCATAAAAAACGTTCTGGCGCGATTTCTTCAATATTGCCTTCTATTTTACCATGTCTGACACAATCGATAAATGGCGCTCCATCAAATAAAAAATATGCCTGCGGTCTGCAAAGTATATTCAATTGGTAAACATCCCTAATGACCCCACGTAAATAGACTTTCTCTTTTAAACCAGTTGACCACATACAAAATCGATGATATTTTTCGATAGTATTTTCATATGAATTTTGTAAAAAATACTTATAAAATTCACCTGATATTATTCCACACGAAAAACAACTTGGAATAACATTATATGGTATTTCAAAATAAATACAATAAAATGAATTCAACAATATTGCTAATTCTAATAATAAATATCTGCACTCATTGATACTCAAATTGCCATTTACATCTGCAAAAGTTAACAAAGCATAATTTCTATCAATATTACAATTGGTAGTAAAGTCATCTACCCAGCCTCCGTTCCAAAATCTAAACGCTGATATTATTGAAAATAATTCTAGATTATCAAATTTCTTTTGCAGTTTTTTTATAGAATATTTACTATGTTGTGATTGACAAGTATTCTTATCAGTAAATAATAACCTATCAAACTCTAACCCGTATAAACTAGCAATAGAGTTTGATTTAGTCAGAAAAATTTCGATTTTTTCTTTAGTAAAGTGATTTCCATAAAAACAAAATGTCTGTGTATTTCTTTGTCGCAATTCTTGTATATTTTTTATATTGTTCATATTTTAATTCTATTAAGTTAAAACACTACTCAAATAGTGTTATGCTATAAAATAAACGTAATTGTTCACGAAATTTTGGAGATAGAGGGTAGGAAATAGTGGGGATCACTTTGAAGGAGACCTTTTTAATAATTCATAACGTAAAATATATGTATTTTAAACGTTGTGAAATATTAAAATTTATTGATAGCATAAACTCCATTGCGGCACAAAAAATAAACACAGCGGCGAAACGCCGCCTACCTTTTTACAAAAAAATGAATTTTTAGAGATACCATTTAATAATTCGCAAGGTCTAAAATATAATTATTTTAGACCTAATGAAGTAATAGAATTTATTAGCGCCCAAAAACGTAATACGGCGTTTCGGCACAGTGTTTAATTTTTTTAGCCGCCTACCTAAACAAATGAATTTTTAAAGATACCCTAAAGTCTATTTTTTATTTTCTTTTTCGCCGTCGAATAGTAGGTCGTATTGTTTTGGGTCGAATAGTTTGAATATTAGTTCGTGGATGTATTCTCTTGCTCCCATGTTTCTCACGGTTTGCACTAATAATTCAATTTGTTCTTGCGAAACATACGCCGCAATTCCAAGCAGTTTGCGTTCAAGTAAATCGTCCGAAGTTCTTACTCTCAAAGTTGGCGGATCAATATAATCATTGTAAGTTGCGTATTCGTATAACTTGGGAAACTCCGTAATCGGATCGCCTAACTCTGGCCAAATTTTGCCCCTTGCATGAAATACGCTTATTAGAAATTCTTCATGCACCGATTTATGAGCCGGATGAATGTCAGTCTGCGAAGGTAAAAAAACACGATTAGGACGAACTTGCCGCAACAACCACGTAAACGAATTTTGAAAACCGCTCGCCCCCGCTATCGCCGTCGGACAACTTAAATCACTCGTAAAACGACGACCCACATTAGATAAAATATCCGTTGCCCGATAATCAAAAAAATGAAGATTACTCGCCGGTAACCCCAAAACCTCAAAAGAACGACAACACTCGCCACGCCGTATCTGCCCTATCGTCTCCCGATGCTCCGCCCTACAATAACCGGCGCCAATCGTCGAAACTATAACATGCGTCTCAATCCCAAGCGCCAACCCCGAAACAAACGTTAAACCGGCGCCCAAAACCACATCGTCGTCATGCGGCGAAACATAAAGCCAACACTCCTTGTCGCCACGCCAATCCGAAAAAACAACAGAAGCCGAACCCGATAATATCGTACCATCAGCCCCACGCAAATCAAAAACTATTTCACTCATTTTATTTAATTAGGAATTAAAATTATAAATTATTTTTTTGTAACCATTCACGAAATATTCACACCCTTATATTTTTTATTCTTCAAATTTGTTGCCGATTTTTCTTGCTCTGACAGGTTTGTCTAAATTTATTCCAGTCTGGATAGCAATTTGAACTAACAAATTCCAACCGGCAAAAAGTTGTAGGAATTGATCATAACCGTCCGCTTTAGGGATTTCAATTGTTACAAACGGCGTGGCAAAATTTGAAATCGCAATTACCGGAATATTATGTTTCTTGACAAACAATTCGTCTATCTTGTCGCATTCGACCTTAAACGGATCAACCAGCACAACCACGTCATTCGACGTTATTACTTCTTCGACGCCGTGCAACAAATACGTTCCTTCAAGAAAGACGCTGCGTTTTCGCGTTATTTCGCTTGCTTTCAAAGATAGTTCTTCCGCCGTTCCGTCGTTGCGTCCGGCAAAATATATCGTTTCGGCGCCCGCTAACCGCTTCACCAAATCCAAATCATACTCCGCACTCAACGTCCGCCGTCCCAACTCCGAAACGTCTTTAAGACTTAATTTTTCGGCGCCGTTATGTTGTTCTTTATTGCAACATTTATCGTTACATTTATTTGTGCTAGTTGCGTTATTTGAGTTATTTTCGATTGATAATTTTTTTAGATTGTGCAAAATTGACAGATAAACTAACGCTTGTTCAACAACGCTTTTTGTTGCCGCAACCGCACGTTCCGCTCCGCAAGATAAAACCAACGTACTCATCGCAAACTCGAATAATTTCGCTTCTGGATTAGCCGTAACAACAAAATTACGATCGTGACCGGTTTCAAATAAATACTTGTAAAGCCTAACAGCCTCGCCCGTCTGTCCGCTGTTCGACGCAACAACCACACTCCAATCAGACAAATCATACTCCAACGCTTGATAACAACCTTCCGTCGTAACATTCAAATTCAAGCCCGATGTATCCAGACGCAATTGACGTATAAAATTTTTCGCCGGAAAAATCCGACTCGAACCCTCGCCCGTCAAAAACAATCGACCACTCTCAAATATCACACGCGACATCGACTCCGTCCGGCTAAAATCAAACCGCAACATCACATCCAGAGACTCAAACATCTCACAAACAAGCGAATATTTATTATATCTCGATTCTGAAAGATTCATTTTTTTTGTTAAAGTTAATAAAAAAATTTGTTATTAAATTGTAAACGTTCACGGAATTTTTTTTAGCAAATTACGTATTGGCGATTTTTTTAGGGACATGAAGGACAAGTGGATCATGAGGAACAATTTTTGTTACAAAAAATCGCCAGACGGATCGCAACCATCTCGACTGAAATTTGCCGCAAGGCAAAATTAACAGTTTAATTATTTAGGAATTGCCGTTTGTCTATTTACGGGAAATCAAACGATTACGTTTTTGTATTGTCGAAGTTCTAAATACGATTTGCGTAATTATCTCTTGTAAATGTTTTTTGGCAAGTATGACCGCAAAATTTATTTGCGGCGTTGGGGCGGCGTATTGTTTTAGGTTTCTAGTCCCCCATTGTCAAATGGTATTTATTGTGTATTATGTTGAGTTCGTTTGTGATAATTGGGCTTTTTGCGAAAAAATGTTTACCCTAACTTGGAACTTGCCGTCTTGACGGTTTCTTTCAAGACAATCATTTTTGTAACAAAAATTCCCGAATAAATTTTATCACAACTTGTACGGGTTGTACTTGAATTTTAGCGATATTATTGAGGTCAAAACCTGCATTCAGATATGTAGGCGGACGGCGGCGGCTATTGCAAGTTCGAGTACGAACAGTTTAAACCCTACTTTTTTAACCCTAACTAAAAGGAGCAAATCAATGTCAGTAAAAATCAATCAGGAAGAATGCACGGCTTGCGGTTCGTGCGTTTCCAATTGTCCGTTTGAGGCGATTACGATTAAGGAATCGACTAACAAGGCGGAGGTTGATAGTTCAACTTGCCAAGAATGCGGCGCTTGCATTGGCGAATGTCCGGTTTCGGCAATTTCAGAATGATAGAATTATTTATCTTAATAATTCTATCGAATTGAAAGAAGTACATTTTGTTTTGGGCTGCCGACGCATACAAATTATACTTACGAATTTTTTACAATTCTACAGTATGATTTGTATAAAATTTTTTTGCGTCGGCAGCCCGTTTTTTTTAGGCGTTATGAAAAATTAGTTTAACAATTAAGAGAAATTCTAAAAAACATTTTTTATTTAGCCACATAGAATACAGAGAATTTTTATTTACCCAATAGTTTAATCTTTACCAAATTTCTAAAATGTCAAATAATTTAAAACAGAAAATTACCCGTCGTCGTGCGATTAAAGTTGCGACTATTGCCGGCGCTGGGATTTTATATTTGCCGAGTGGTATTCTTGCTAGAGGTCAATCTCCAAATGAGAAGCTTTCGGTTGCGTTTATTGGGCTTGGCGCTCAAGGTAAATATCAACTTAATAATATTGCGGACATGTCTAATCTTGCGAATGTTGTTGCGCTTTGCGACGTTGACGATGTTCGGGCGGGCAATGCTTACGAGCGGTTTCCGAAGGCGGAAAAATTTTACGATTTCC
The DNA here is from genome assembly GCA_031277105.1 of Planctomycetaceae bacterium. Taxonomy (GTDB): domain Bacteria; phylum Planctomycetota; class Planctomycetia; order Pirellulales; family Thermoguttaceae; genus WRKP01. Next base: position 13,714 of record JAISLW010000540.1, read on the forward strand.
GAATCATGTTCGACAAGTTAGAGAAATCGATAGACGCCGTTACGGTTAGCACGCCTGATCACACGCATTATCATCCTGTTATTCGTGCGATACGTGCGGGCAAACATGTTTATTGCGAGAAGCCGTTGGCTCATTCGGTTGCGGAGATACGTATAATTACGGAAGAAGCGGCGCGAATGAAAGTCGCCACGCAACTTGGTTGTCAACGTCATGCGAATAAAAATATGGCGCGTGTTGTTGAACTTATTAAGAGCGGAGTTATCGGCGACGTAACGGAGGTTTATTCTTGGATAGGCAGCGATCGCGGAATGCCGCCGAAGCCGGACGGAGTAGGAACGCCGCCCGATACGCTCAAATGGGATATTTGGCTTGGTCCTTGTCCTACTGATTGGAAGTTTGTAACAACCGGCGGCAAGTCAACATTTGTCCCGTACAATTGGCGTTTTTGGTGGGATTTCGGCACGGGCGAATCTGGTAATTGGTCGTGTCATATTTTGGATTTACCGTATTGGGCGCTGGACTTAAAGTATCCTATAAAAGTTTCGGCAAGCGGCGCTGAAGTTGATGCGGAACGGACGCCCCAAAAGATGGAAGTCGTTTATGATTTTCCGGCAAGAAACGGTTTGCCGCCGTTGCGGTTAGTTTGGTCGCAAACAAAAAAACCAACTTGCTTTGAAAAATACAAAATTAAAATGCCCGCAAAAAATAAAGAAAATAAAAATGTAAATCCTAACAATTTATTTGTCGGTACAAAAGGAATGATTTTAGCGGGATTTGACAGACATGTTTTGTTGCCGGAAGATAATTTTAAAGATTTCGAATATCCAGAAAAAACAATAAAAGATTCGCCAGGATTCCATCTCGAATGGATCAACGCTTGCAAAGGACAAGAACCGGCAACATGCAATTTCGCTTACTCCGGTCCAATGGCTGAAACGGCAATATTAGGAAACAACGCATTCAAAGCAGGGCATAAAACTTTTGAATGGGACTCAGAGAAATTACTCGCAAAAAATTGTCCAGAAGTACAAAACTTAATTAAACCAGAATTTAAAAAAGGATGGGAATATTAAAACAGGTATCTATAAAAATTCATTTGTCCAGGTAGGCGGCGTTTCGCCGAAATGCCGCAATACGTGTAAAACAATTATTAAATTTTAATAATTCGTAACATATAAAATAGATTTATTTTAGGTGTTGTAAAATATTAACATTTATTAGCGACATAAACTCTACTGCGGCGTTTCGGCGAAACGCCGCCTACCTTTTTGCAAAAAAATGAATTTTAGAGATACCCTAAGGAATAAAATTTTATGAAAAATTATCCCACTAAAGAGTGGCTAGAAAAATATGAGCAGATTAAAAATAAATTGAAGCCACGTTCAAAATTAGATGAATATTTTATAAGAAATAAAGTTTGTGGAAAAAATATTCATATACTCAATATGGGTAATGTCAATTTTCCTACAGGAAATATTATGGTACTTGATCCATTAGTATATTTGACAAGACATGAAAATCCCTATTTTGTAAGCGTTCCTACGGGTATATTCCCACTGGTAGCCGCAGTTGTTGAAGTTGAACAGGAACATTTTAGATATGCGGCAGTAAAAGTAAATTTTAATGGGGCTAAAGTAGATTATTTTGTTGAGGCATTACGTGGGAATGAAAATATTGATAATTTTGAAGAAGGTAATTTTTTTGGATTTAATGTTGACGCTGGACTTGGAACTATAGTGGATGTAAAAACAAGGGACGCATATTGTGATTTTATTGAAAAATGGGAAAAAGAAAATTCTGACGGAAATCCCTATGATGATATATTTGCAAAAGAGTTTGAAAAAAATTATAAAATAAATCCAAAATATCAAAGAAAAGATGGCGATTGGATAAATTATACAATTCCAGGAACTGATTTAAGTGTACCTATGTTTCAAAGTGGTTTTGGTGATGGCGTATATCCTGTATATTTTGGGTATGATAAAAATAATAATATATGTCAAGCTGTCATAGAGTTTATAGATATAGAATTGGCTTTTGGTGCAAATGACGAATAAAAATAATAGTGTACGAGATCGCCTCGCATAACATATCTGTTTACGCTTTGTTCATTCCCACGCCGTTGTTCTGACACAGTTTGTTTCCTGTTCTTTGCTACGTAAAGCCCTTATTCGTGCCGCTAAACCGTCGTAAACTGCCGGAACGTTATACGGCATACTCATCCATGACGTTTCTCAAAAATCAAATAAGAAAGTATAAAAAAGTCTAATACTCTTCGCACTTTAAATTGTGGTTTTTTAAAATACTCATAACTATTCATTAGAGTATTTTTTTGATCAAAAAATTACATTAAATTTCGCCCATTTATGGGCAATGCGAAAAATAATTAAAATTAGCGTTACAAAAAATCAAATTAAAAAACGCATTTTAAAGTGTGCATAGTATAATAATGCAATAATTTTGTCCATTGACGTTAAATGACGTTCATTTTATACTAACTATATTCAAGATTTGTAAATCTACAAAGAACCGCAAAATTCCCAGGCTGTTGTAGAATTTCCTATCTAAAACAGGAGTATATTTTAATTATATGTTGAAAAATTGATGAATGATGAATGATGAATACACAAAACTTGATTTTAAAATACCTGTAGAGTCAACGGATTATTTGGCTTGTTCTGACTTTGTTGTAAGTCAGATTGAAGCAATTATTAAAGATTCAATTCAGGCAGATAAAAATAAAATCCTTATAAATACAAATTTAAAATTCGGTCTCCCTATGGAAAATATAAACAAAGTCGCAGGACCTTTTGTTGAAGCATGGGCGTTTGAAATATTCAATGATATTCTTGAAGATGAAAATAATAAATATCATCTCATAAATGTAGAAGCGGGTAAACGCCTAAATATGGCGGATATTATTCTGCAATTTAAACGGGAGCGTAAAAATCAAAGTTCTGTTACAGGATATGTTGATGTAAAGGCAACAAGTAATGATATTGTGGGTAGCGGTAAATCGCCTAATATTACATCATTTGCCAGAATACGCACTGAATATGTGAAAGATCCTGATTATTTATTTGTTATTCTCTCGATAAAGCATAAAGTTTATAGTAAAAGAGACAACTCTTCTAAAATGTTTTTTGGCGTCATGGAAGTGGTTGATTTTAATGCGTATGATTTAAAATTTTTGGCTAAAAACGATATTAGTTACAATCCAGCTTTAGGTAGCGGACAATTACAAGTACGGGATATTCATTATGTATCTAAAGAGATACGAACTACTTGGGAATTTTGTCAATTATTGGATGCAAAGTGTATAGTTTCCCGTAAAGGTTATAGTGAATGGTTGCGTTATGCTAAACAAAATCATTGGATAAAGGATGATGTATGAGATTAGAAATAATTGCAGGTGATGCGCTGAATTATTTAGAGAAAATAGAGTCAGGATCCATAGACGTTATTATTGCCGACCCGCCGTATAATCTTGGAAAAAATTATGGCAATAATAATGATCAAAAAACTTTCGATGACTATATACATTTTTCCCGACAATGGATAAAAGAATCGCATAGGATTTTAAAAAACACCGGAACTATATATGTTTTTATGGGCGTCCGGTTCATATCGTATTTGTATTCAATATTGGAAAGGGAGTATAATTTTATTTTCAATAGTTGGATTACATGGCATTACACGCAAGGTTTAGGCAAAACAAAAGGGTTCTCGCCTCGACATGATGATATTTTGATGTTTACCAAAACAAAGAATTACAAGTTTTTTCTTGATGATATTCGTATTCCGCAAAAATACTATCGTTCAATAAACAATATGAGAGGGGCAAATCCTGGAGATGTTTGGACTTTTTCCCATGTGCATTATTGCAATACCGACAGACAACCGCATCCTACACAGAAACCAGAGGCGCTTATTGAACGAATGGTTTTAGCATCAAGCGAAGAACATGATGTCGTTCTGGATCCGTTTTCGGGCAGCGGGACAACGTTACGCGTATGCCAGCAATTAAATAGACATTGTATTGGGATAGAATTAAATCCTGAATATGTAACATTGACAAAAGAGCGCCTGGAACAGTCTTTTACGGGATTTGACAGTATTGATGAACGAATGGAAAGAATACCAAATGATCTTAATGATGCTCAAATTCGTGATGAATATCTAAATAATCATAGAACATGGTTTCTAAAATATCATCCAAATATTATAAATTCTTTTGAAAAAGAAATTGAAAAGAAATATGTTAGGAGAGAAAATAAATTGGAATTATTTGATGATTTGTAATGAAACAAACTTGATACTTCGAATAACTGGGCTGTTTACGCTTATATCCTTTCCACGTTGTTGTTCCAGCGCTGTTTGTCGGCTCTGGCAATGCTACGTACTTCCTTATTCGTGCCGCTAAACCATCGTAAACTGCCGGAACGTTATACGACGTACCACTTGACAATTATTTTCAAAACGAACAATATTATAGAAAAAAATTGAAAAACAAACAACCTTTATAATTACGTAACATATTAGAATTTGGAGGTATAAAATGTGGATGGAAGAATTTATTATGGAAACCAAAGCAACAAAAGAAAAAATTTGGTCTCTATGGATAGATGTTAAAAACTGGAACAAATGGGATGATAGTGTTGAATATTCAAGTCTCAATGGAAATTTTGAAAATGGAACAAAAGGTATATTAAAAACTTTAAATGGACCCAAATCGTCTTTTATTATAATTGATTGTGTTGAAAATAAATCATTTACCAGTCGATCAAAATTGCCGTTGTGTACAATGGATTTTGTACACGAACTTGTTGATGAAAATAATGTCTTAAAAATAAATCATTGTATAAAAATATACGGGGCGTTAGAATTTATTTTTAAAAATATTATTGGTAAAAACGCCGCAAAAAATATACAAATTGCGGTAAAAAAGTTAGTTACTTTGGCTGAAAATTAAAAATCATACTTTGGGGAAATCTATAAAAATTCATTTGGGCGTCTCTAAAAATTCATTTTTTTGTAAAAAGGTAGGCGATGTTTCGCCACAGTGTTTATTTTTTGGGTCGCAATAGAGTTTATGCTACCAATAAATTTTAATAATTCATCAAGTCTAAAATATGTTTATTTTAGATGCGTGAAATATCAAAATTTTATTGATGTCGTAAACCGTAATGCGGCCCAAAATTAAACACAGGGCGAAACGCCGCCTACCTTTTTACAAAAAATGAGTTTTTAGAATATCTCACTTAATTGAGATTATTCGGGTCGTTGTAATGGGAATAATATTACTTCGCGTATTGCAGTTGTATTTGTTAGGAACATGCAAAGTCTATCAATTCCGACGCCAAGTCCTCCAGCGGGCGGCATTCCATGACGTAACGCACGAATGAAATCTTTGTCCATTTTTGCCATTGTTTCATCTGCTTTTTGTCCATCTAATTGTTCTGAAAATAATTTTTCTTGTAAATCCGGATCATTTAATTCCGTGTACGCATTCGCCAATTCTACGCCTTGTACAAAAAGTTCAAACCTGTCCGCAATATCCAAATTGTCCCGTTTCCGCTTCGTCAACGGACAAATACTCGCCGGATAATCTGTAACAAAAATTGGTCCCGTTAAATTGTCCTCAACTTTTACCTCAAATATCTCATTCTTTATCAAATCAAAATGCTTGCCCGCAACCTCAATACCTAACGATTTCGCACACTCAATCATCGCCGCACAATCAGACGGATCAACTTTAACATACTCCTCAATTAAACTATCATAAGTTCGACGCTCAAACGGCGGCGTAAAATCAATCCGTCGCCCATTCCACTCCACAACTAATTCCTGCCCCGTTGCCCGCAACGCATCAACAATTATTTTCTCCGATAAATCCATCATCGACCTACAATCGCCATAAGCCTGATACGCTTCCAACATCGTAAATTCAGGATTATGTTTTTGATCAATTCCTTCGTTACGATAAACTCGACCAAGTTCATAAACCCGTTCCATACCGCCAACAAGAAGCCGCTTCAAATGCAACTCCAACGCAATACGCAAAACCAACGGAATATTCAACGCATTATGATAAGTCGAAAACGGTCGCGCCGCCGCGCCGCCCGCTATCGTATGCAACGTAGGTCCCTCGACTTCGACAAAACCTTCGCCCGACAACGTTGCACGTACCGATTGCACAATTTTTGCACGCCGCAACATACGCTCTAAAACGCCGTCCGTATAAACTAAATCAACATAACGCATCCGACTACGCAAATCCGGATCCGTTAAACCATGAAATTTTGCCGGAGGCGTTTCTATTGACTTTGATAAAAAAGTTAAATCCGAAGCCGCTATCGATAACTCGCCCGCACGCGTTACCATCAACTCGCCATCAACGCCAATAATATCGCCAAGATCAAAACATTGGGCAAGTTCCCAATTCCGCTCGCCAACTTGATTAGCGCCGATTAAAACTTGTATCTTGCCCGACCAGTCCCACAAGTCAAGAAATATCAACTTGCCCTTCTTACGTTGTAAAATTACTCGACCGGCGGCGCGTACTTTGGGACCTTTTTGATGTACTTGCGGCTGCGCAGAAACGCCCGATTCAACCGGCGCCGGAATAGTTTCGGTAATTATTTGATCCGATAATTCACGAATTGAAGATATTGCTTGATGACCGTCGAAACGACCGCCCCACGGATCAATCCCCAACTCCTCAATCTTACGCAACTTCTCACGACGCGCCGCCTCAAGCGCCACGCCCGTCCCAGTCCCAACAACGCCAACCGACTCAACGCCGACTTGATCGCTAACATTCAATTGACCGACGCCGTTTTTATTTTTCTCTTTAGACATTTATTTTTTTTCAGGTTAATGGGTATCTCTAAAAATTCATTTGTTCAGGTAGGCGGCGTTTCGCCCCGTGTTTAATTTTGAGCCGCATTACGGTTTACAATATCAATAAATTTTAATATTTTACACATCTATACTGCTCGTACTTGAAATTCAGCGATTTAAAAGCGTCAAAGCCTGCCGTCCGAAAACTAGGCAGGCGAAGGTAAACGAAAACTCAAGTACGAATAGTTTAAAATGTACATATTTTAGGCTTTATGAATTATTGAAATTTATTGGTATCATAAACTCCATTGCGGCCCAAAAATAAACACAGCGGCGAAACACCGCCTACCTTTTTACAAAAAATGAATTTTTAGAGATGCCCTAATGTAATTAAAAAATTAATCGTAATTAAAGGTTAATTGTGTATCTCTAAAAATTCATTATTGGGAAAACCAATCAATCATTCGATGTTTCTCTAAAATTTTAATACGCTTTTTAACAAACCTTTCTACCAGCATGTTGTCCCTAACTGAACATGCGGGAAAAAGATTTATTGTTACAATAAATCTATCTCCTACTCCCTATCCCTTACGCCTATCCCCTAAAACTCAACGTTTCTAAAATTTCGTGAACGGTTAGTATTTTTTATTCTTCGTTTAGCAGGCATTCTTTGCATATATTTTTGCCTTTTTTATTTTTTTGTAATCTTGTTTCCATTACGAGTTCGCCGCATTTTTCGCATGGTAAACTTTTGTGTATTCTTGCTTTTTCGGGTATTGGTATTCTTGCCGGCATAATTGTAAACATATTGTCAAAATTAGTTTGCATAATTCGCTCAATCATTATTTTGCGGATTTGATTTTGTCCTTCAATATCGGCGGCGTCAATTTTACGTTGTCGTTCTTTCAAATCCGCTAACAATTTTGCAACAAAACCTACGCCGTCAACAACCCGACCCGCTATTCTTATATTCTTACCGTCGCTGCGGCGGAAAAAAGAATACGCATTTTTACCGTAATCAAGAAAAATAAGATTGCCCTTGCCAAACGTACAACCTACAAGAAATTGTATTGCATCGACGGCGCACATATCCGTCTCTACCACCGATACCAATTCCTCATCCTCCGAATAACCAAACTCCCGACATACCCATTCGCCAACACGTATCCCTATCGCTAAACCAACACAAAAATGACCATGAAAAGAAACAACCGCATCAACCTCTTCCCGCAATAATCCACAACCACAAACCAACGTCATATTCACACCAATATTACTTGTTTACATATCGTACTTGAAATTCATCAATGTAAAACAAAACCTGTACCCAATAACTAGGCAGACGGCGGTAAACGTAATTTCAATTACGAAAAATTAAAAATTCATAACGCAAAAAGCAAAATATTTTTTAAAAAAATAGAGAACGCAGAAATAGACAGAGAAAAAATTAAAAATAATCTCTAAAAAAATCAATAAATTTCAAGCACGAGCAGGCAATATAAATTTTGCGAAATATTAAAATTTATTGGCGTTAAAAAACGTAATGCGGACGTTTGACTAACGTCCACATTACCGTAACAAATGAATTTTTAGAGATTTTTTTTATTTAATCTTCGTGGAATCCGGCGTCGAAAATTGCTGTTATTGCGCCGGCTGCCGCGTCTGCGTCTTCGCCGACGACGACTAGTTCCAAACGGTCGCCCTTAAAAGCGCCTAACGCCAAAAGGTCAAGCACACTACGACAATCAGCAACATAACTCCCCTTCAATAATTTTATCTCCGAAACGAATTCGCCCGCCTTCTTTGCCAATACAGTCGCAACCCGCGCATGAACACCGCAAGCATGATTAACCGTCAATGTTTTTTTAATGTTACTGATCATAATATTAAAAATTTTTTATACATTAAATTCCATATTACCACCGCTTGAACTACCTACCTGAATACAATCTTTTACGCTTTCGCAACGTCAAATTTTAAACTGTTCGTAATTGATTTTACGTTTATCGGCATCCGCTAGTTAGGCAGGCGATAGTAAACGCAATTTTCAGTACGAACAGTTTAAATAATTTATAACGCAAAAAAATATACATAAATTTACGTTGTTAATTATATAAAATATTTTAGCGGCGTTACGCGTATTACGGCGTTTCGGCGACGAAATACCGTTTATCCGAACAAATAAATTTTTAGAAAATTCCTTTAAGGTAAGTCAACGAAATATTATCGGCGCAATATTTATCTGCAACTTGAAATATACAAGTCAGAAATCACGACAATTCGCCAACTTGCCATTTTAAACTTTTCGCACTTGAAATTGAGTTTAGCGTCGCCTGTTTATTTTTTGGGCGGCAGGCTTTTGTGCTTTTACATTACATTGATGAATTTCAATGGCGTCTCTAAAAATTCATTTTTTTGCCAAAAGGTAGGCGGTGTTTCGCCACTGCGTTTATTTTTTTGAGCCGCAATGGAGTTTATACTACCAATAAATTTTAATAATTCATAAAGCCTAGAATATGTATATTTTAGACGTGTGAAATATAAAAAATTATTGATGTCGTAAACCGTAATGCGGCCCAAAATTAAACACTAGGCGAAACGCCGCCTACCTAGATAAATGAATTTTTAGAGATACCCTCAAGTACGATGCGTATGCTACTCTTACTTGAAATTCTTGATTTAAAAGCGTCAAAGCCTGCCGTCCGGAATCTAGGCAGGCGAAAGTAAACTGCAGGCGAAAGTAAACTCAAAACTCAAGTGCAAACAGTTTAAAAATTATCCTAAAAATTATTTTCCGAATGAGTTGTTGTCAGCTTCTTCTAGTAGTTGTAGCACGTCTTCTTTGCTTTTTGCTTGTTTTAGGAATCTGCAAAAAGTATCGTCTTTGAGTTGGCGTGTTATATGTTCTAACGTTCTCAAGTGTTCGCCTGGTTTGTCGTGGGGCGAAACTAATAAAAAGAAAAGTTGAACTTTTTCGCAATCTAAACTCTCAAAATCTATCCCGTCTGCGCTAATTGCAATACAACCTACTAACCTATCAACACTTTCATGTTTGGTATGCGGTACTGCGATTCCGCGTCCTATACCGGTTGAGCCTAGTTCTTCGCGTTTTATTATCGCTTTTACTATTGCTTCATAATCCGTTTCTTTGATCCCGCCTGCATCGACCAGAGACCGAACCATTTCGCGTATTACTCCTTGTTTATTGGACGCCTTGACTTCAGCGCTTACCGCATCAGACAAAATAAAATCGGCAAACTTCATTCACCATACTCCTTATATTTAAGTTTTAAGGTAAAACAAACAATTACAAAAAACCTCCGTGAAATTCAATAATACCCCGCCCAACATAAGACCGGATACTCCTCAAAAAATCAAATTCATCTCGTTTGTCGCCGTAAAAAAACGGTCGATTTATAAATTTGATTCCGCATATACAGTTCGTACTTGAAACTCAATGATTTAAAACGTCAAAGCCTGCCGTCCGAAAGATCGGCAGGCGAAGGTAAACGCAAATTTAATCGCTAACAGTTTATTGTTCCAAATACTCGTAAAAAACAGTCGTACAAGAAAACGTTGAATAAACGTTACAAAAAATACTTTAATTGATTTCGTGTTTTGCGTCGTGATTTTTGTTGTAATCTTGTATTTTTTCTTTATATTTCTTTATCTGCTGTTCCAATTTTGCAATAACTTGGTCAACAGCGCCAAACATATCATTTGAACGATGGCTTGCAACAAAAGAGCCTTTACGCTCCATCGTTACAATAATTTCAATTTTCGGCTCGTCGTTTTTTTCAAGGTCAACAATTACGTCGATTGACGTTAGATGCTCAAGAAATTTATGTAACTTGACCAATTTAGTCGAAATCTTTTCTTTTGTCGCATCGGCAATCTCGCCATGACGCGTTTCTATATTTACTTGCATGAAATTTTCTTCTCCTTATAAATTTACACAATCGAATAGCGCAATTCGTATTATATTGTGCAGATCAAGTAACCTACCACGCAAACGGGCAAAAAGTATAACCCAAATTTTAATTTTGGCAATACGCAGATCAATAACCGGATTTTTCAACAAATGACTATCGCTAAAAATTCATTATCGGAATAAACGATCAATCATTCGACGTTTCGCTAAAATTCTAATTAAATCAATAATGAATTTTTATATCCGTCCAAATCATATTTTTTTGATCAAAATTTATGTTAGCGATTATGAAAATCCCGTCTCTATCAGGACGAAAACAATTCGTCTATAATAATACTGTAACCGTTCTCGGAAATTTAAGCGGTAGGTTTTATGGGTTAGGGAGTAGGAAGTAGGGAGTAGTTTTTTGTAAGTATTCTTCATTCGTAATTATTTTTTGTAACGATAATTTTAATCGTATTCCGCCCCATCGGGGCTAATATAGGCAAATTTCAATCCAAAAAATAAATGCGTACTAAAATAATTACAAATCGCCAATACGTAATTTGCTAAAAAAATTCCGTGAACGGTTTAAAATAATTTGTGAAATTTATTTATAAGATTTTTTAAAAAGATGAGAATTAGACAAGGCGTTTTATTTTTTATATTTTTTTGGTTGGTTAGTTTTGGCGTAATTGTCGGGCGTTGTTGTTATGATTTGAAGGTTTATTTTTTTGGCGATACGTTGGTTTATTATTTTGTATCGCGTAGCGGTTATGATTATTTGTTGCATTTACCGAAGGGTTATACGGATTTTGAGTCGGCGCGTCCGCTTTTGATTTATTTGCACGGCGCCGGCGAGACCGGTAACGACGTAAGAAAATTAAAACGTTACGATCTGGTTCATTATGCCAAAAATAAAATTGCGGCGAATGATTTTCCTTTTATTGTCGTTAGTCCGATGACGCCGCGACACGGCTGGCAACCTAAACAAGTTATAAAATTACTCGACGAAATATTAGAAGACAAAGGCAAACGATGGCAAATTGATCCGTCGCGAATTTATTTGACTGGGATAAGTATGGGCGGTTTTGGCGCTTTTCGGACTGCTTGCGAATTTCCTGAACGTTTTACCGCAATTATTCCTGTCGCAGGAGGCGGCGAAGTTGAAAACGCCGATAAATTAAAAAACCTGCCAACTTGGGCTTTCCACGGCGACGCAGACGACGTTGTGCCTTACGAATGCTCGGCAAATATGATTGCGGCAATGAAAAAAATAAATTGCAAAGAAGCAAAATTAACAACTCTACACAACGCAAAACACGGAATAATGAACGACGTTTACTCAAGACCAGAAATCTATCAATGGCTACTAAATAAAAAACAAAAAAACTTCTAAAGATATTTTGTAGCAATTAAATTTTATTATTTCACAAAATCTAAAATTAAAAATTTTGTAACCGTTCACGGTATTTTTTTATTATTTAATATTGTTGTTGTTGTTGTTGAATTATCTTCGTCCCGATAGGGACGGAACTTTCATAACCGCAGGTCTGCGACCTGCGGTAAAAAACCGCGTATCCTCGCTGCCCTGAAAGGGCAGGACTTTATTGACGTAATTTAACGCAAAATGTACTGCCCCTATTGAGGCAGAGTTTGGTATGGACTTTTAACCGCAGGTCAGAGACCTGCGGTTATGAAAATTCAGTCCCTATCGGGACGAAGACAATTCATTAACCAAAAGGACATCTCTAAAAATTCATTTGCCCAGGTAGGCGGCTAAAAAAATTAAACACCGTGCCGAAACGCCGCAGTAGATATTTTGTAGCAATTAAATCTTATTATTTCACAAAATCTAAAATTAAAAATTTTGTAACCGTTCACGGTATTTTTTTATAATTTAATATTGTTGTTGTTGAATTATCTTCGTCCCGATAGGGACGGAACTTTCATAACCGCAGGTCTGCGACCTGCGGTAAAAATCCGCGAATCCTTGCTGCCCTGAAAGGGCAGGACTTTATTGACGTAATTTAACGCAAAATGTACTGCCCCTATCGAGGCAGAGTTTGGTATGGACTTTTAACCGCAGGTCAGAGACCTGCGGTAAAAATCCGCGCATCCTTGCTGCCCTGAAAGGGCAGGACTTTATTGACGTAATTTAACGCAAAATGTACTGCTGCTATCGGGACAGAGTTAGATGTTGACTTTTAACCGCAGGTCAGAGACCTGCGGTTATGAAAATTCCGTCCCTATCGGGACGAAGACAAGTCATTAACCAAAATTAAATAATAAACAAAATATAACACCCACTGAATAGTCACAAATAAATTCAAAAAAATAAAAAAATACCGTGAACGGTTACGGAAACTTTTTTATGCGATAAGATATTTTGTCGCCGGTTCGCCGGTCTCTATCGATTCGACTATCGCATCAATCGCCTCCTCACTGTCAATATGACCAAACCACCAATTGTCAGGATAAACAACTACCGCAGGTCCACGATCGCAAACCTTCAAACAACTCGTACTCGAAATCACAACATCAACCATTCCACGATCCGAAAGCTCCTCTTGCAAATATTGCAACAATTGCCCCGAACCGCCTTTGGCACACACGCCTTGAGGCGAACCATTCATCCGAAATGACCCGCAAACCAAAATATGACGCAACGGCTTTTGCATCTAATTTACTCCTTTGTTTTTGTTTTTGTTTTTGTTTTTTTGTAACCTAAATTACAAATAATTTAATTAAACATTCACGATAACCGTCAATTTAAATTGACAAATTATTTTCTCTTTTCCTATTTGGAAATTTTTAAAACAACAAATTTATTTTTATTAACCACAGAGGACATTTTTAATTTGAATCAAAAATTATAATTGACTTTTTGGTTTAAAATATTTTTAAAAAAATTATTCTCTGTGAATTTTGTGTTCTCGGCGATTAAATAAAAAATTGTTTTTTAGAAGTTATCATAATTGGACGACGGATATTTTAAACTGTTCGTACTTTAATTTGCGTTTACATTCGCCTGCCTAGTTTTCGGGCGGCAGGCTTTGACGCTTTTAAATCGCTGAATTTCAAGTACGAGCAGTATAACTTATCCGCATCCGCTTCCGGTTCCTTTGCAACCTACGCTTCCACAACCGCCCGCGGCGCATGATTTGGACGATTTTAATAACATTTTTGGCAATTCTTTACCTGCAAAAATACACGGTACCGCTTCCGAAATTAAACCTTCCAAAGTTACAATTCGTAAACCTGCTTCTTCCAATAAACGTCGCGGATTTTCACCGCAACCGCTAACTAACACCGCCGCACAATCACTAAAATCATTCGCCAATTGCCGCCAACGCAAATCGCCCGAACCCGACGGCGGCGTCTTACGTTGCTCAAGTAGTACAATCTTGTCATCGCATTTGCCAAATACGCATAAAAATTCCGACTCGCCAAGATGACGATTCACAAATAACCCCTCGCGCGTCGCAACCGCAATATTTGGTCGTTCAGCCGTAGTACGAATTATCGACGCATCGCGCAAAAGTCGATTTATCTCAAATCCGTTGTCATTGCCTAGCATCCCAGCCGCATCAGAACGACAACGCGAACAATGCTCCATTTGAGGAACATAACAACTTGCCGCCCGCCGTAATTCTGACATTACGCTATCGTCCGCCTCCTCATATCCCTCAAAAACAGCGCCGCCAACACTAACCATCGGCATACAATTCTGAACATCCACGCCAACATCGCCGCAAAAACGCGATACCGACAATACATGATCAAAATTAACATTAGGAATTACAACCGTATTCACCTTAACAACAATACCGCGCGACTTCAAACCACGTATCGATTCAACTTGACGCTCAAATAAAATTTTAGCGCCCTCGACCCCGCGATAAACGCGATTGCCAAAACGCACCCAAGCATATATCCGCGCCCCAACTTCAGGATCAATACAATTCAACGTTACCGTAACATGAGATACCCGCAACTCAACTAAACGATCCATATACTCGCACAAACCAAGACCGTTAGTCGCAAGACAAAGTATCAACGACGGATACTTCGCACGCACAAACTCCATCGTCCGCAACGTCTCCAACGGATTAGCAAAAGGATCGCCAGGTCCGGCTATACCAACAACAGATATATTAGGTAAACGCAAAAAAACCGAATCAAGATAATTCAACGCCTGATAAGGATCAAGAACTACGCTACTCACGCCCGGACGACTCTCATTGGCACAGTCGTATTTTCTGTTACAGTAATTGCACTGAATATTACAACGAGACGCAACCGGTAAATGAACACGACCCGTGCGATGACGAACCGACTTATTAAAACAAGGATGATTGGAAAACATTATTATCAAATTTATAGGAATTAAATTTTTTTTAAGGAACTGTTCACGAAGATCGTTTAGCAAATTGTCATATCGTGATTCAGTGGGACAAGTGGAACAGGAGGGACAGAAGGGACAATTTTTTTTGTAATAAAATCTGTTCTCTGTTCTCAAAATTTCTAACTCATGATTCTTATTCTTAACTCTTAAGGGTATCTCTAAAAATTCATTTTTTTGTAAAAAGGTAGGCGATGTTTCGCCACTGTGTTTATTTTTTGGGTCGCAATACGTGTGAAACGATTATTAAACTTTAATAATTCGCAAGGTCTAAAAT
>JAISLW010000325.1 GCA_031277105.1 Planctomycetaceae bacterium
TCTGTCCCGTTAGGGACAACATGTTGGTAGAAAAGCAATGTCAAAAATATATTTGTCCCGCTAGGGACAACATGTCAATACAACCTTAACCTTTATTGCGTCCTTAACGGGACGCTAAAAATTTGTATCATCTTTTCTACCAACATATTGTCCCCAACGGGACAGATCGGACAAATATTTATTGTTACAAAAAATACCGGATCGCAAACATTTCGCCTTGTGTTTCTTCAGATTCGCAGGCGGAACGCCTGCACCGCAGGATCGCGGGCGTCTCGCCTGCAAGCGGTTGTACTCAACCGCTAATGAGCGAGGTTTTGATCGTAACCGCTTTATCGGTTGCCTATCGGCAACATGCAGGCGAGACGCCCGCGATCCGTTGGTCTCGCCTGCTTTTCAGAATCGCAGGCGCTTCAGAATCGCAAAATTTCGTCTTGTGTTTCTTCAGATTCGCAGGCGGAACGCCTGCATCACAGGATCGCGGGCGTCTCGCCTGCATGCGGTTGTACTCAACCGCTAATGAGCGAGCTTGACATCTGGGCGTCTCTAACAATTCATTTCTGTCCCGTTAGGGGCAAATATTTATTGTTACAATAAATCTATCCCATGTCCCCTAAATAATTAGTTAAATTTATTGCCGAGAATTTTTCATTTTTAGAATTTATTTTTTGATGCTTTTTCTTCGATTATGTCTAATATTTGGTTTAATAAATCTTGTGATTCTTTTGGTTCGTGTTCGGTTTGATTGTATCTGTCGTAGAGGAATTGTATTTGTTTTCCGCGTAATAAAATTCCGTGTTTTTTAATGCTTGTTTCAAAAGATTGCGCCGCTTTTTTTCTTATTTCTATAGGCAAGGTTGCATCTGCGGCGACGTTATAGACGGCTAGTTGCAAGTTTGGCGATTTGATTTCTACCGCTATTTCCAAACCTTCAACAACATGAACGCCGCCGTGCATTGCCCGCAAAACAATTTCGTCCAAATTTTCATAATGATAAATTTTTCGTCCGTTTTTTGTTGCGCTAATAGTTTGTTTTATCCAGTAGAGCGCTTTTTTTGCTTGTTCAATTCTTATACTTGACGGCACAACTTGGGCGCCTGTTTTTCGCATTAAATCCGCCTCGACAAATTTTGCCGCTTCATCGTTTGCAGGTCGCGGATAAGTTTGTGAAAGCGAAGTCTTGAATGGCGAATACGGCGTCAAACGGTCGGCTTCTTGCATAGAATTTAACTCCATCGTGTTTGGATTACCTTGAAAATTTTTTGGTTTCCTTTGCAATCCGCCGCTATAAATTGCAACAGGAATATTGTATGTTCTATTGTCCTTTCTCAACAATCGCACAAATTCAGAAACGTCGTTAATATTAAAAATAGAATCCACGACAATAAGTTCAACATCCGGCGATTCAGTTGCGAAAATGAATCCTTTTCTACACGTTGTCGCAAGTTCGCCGCTATATCCGAGCGGGATCAATTGCCCCAAAAAACGCGACGCTTCCGATAATTTCGGATGCGTTACGACGACTTTTTTTTGACCTTCCGCTTTCGCAAACCAAACAAGCGTATCAACGACATGACTTGAACCTTGAAACGGCGACGACGGATTGAGTTTCATTATCGTCTCCAACGCCGCAAAACGTAATCGTCTGTCCGGCGCCGTAATCGCACGAATAAGCGGATGCGGTTGACCGCCCGCAGAACTAATAAACGACGCCGTATTGCCAACACGCCCCCAAAGCGCCGCCGCTACACGCGCTACTTCAAAATGCTCCTCCGCTATCGCTTCGGTCATTATACGGTCAAGTTGCAACAACGGCAACGACGAAACAACGCCATACAAACCGCTAGAATCCAAGTCAAGCATATCGTCAAGACCGTCAATATAAGAAATATACTCAAACAACGCCGAAATATAAAACCGCCGAACCATATCAAAATCATCGCCGTTCTTATCGGCGATTTCATACGCTAACTTCGCATAACGATACGCAAATAAACGATACGCATCCAACACGTTCAACTGAATATACTCCGCCGATTTATTCGACTCGTTCCAATTCCAAAATCTGATTTTGCCGTCTTCGTCCGCCCGCAGATGCCTGTTGCGCGAATAATAATCTCGCGCCCGTTTGTAAAGAGTTTGAACAGATTTTTTTTGAATATTGTTACGAATATTATTTTTTTTATCGCCGCCTAATTTTGACAAAATAATATTGTACGCTTCGTTTTTAATTTCGTCCGGCGTTCCCGCTTTTTGAGAAAACGCGACCGGATACAACAAGAAAATTTCATCTTGCGAAATTGACGTTGCCAAACCGCGAACCGCATTTTTCAACAACGTCGTATTGTCGCTGTTGAGCGAAACCGCCAACGCCTCTTTGACGTCGCCGCCTATCGACAACAACGCCGCAATTACTTCGTCCGCTTTATCGACGTCGTTAATATTAGCAAGTTTAGTCAACAATTGAGCGGCTGAAACGTGTTCGCCTTTCCAGATTGTTTGCAACGATTTAAGCGATTCCGGCAAAATTACAGGCGGCGTAAAATTGTCCAAACTTAATCTGTCAGCGCCGCCGCTTCGACGATCAAGTTTTATCGTAAGATTATCGGTCGCTTTACGTATAACTTCGGAGTCCTGCCAATATTTTTTCGCTTCATTGAAAATCAACATAACCGCTTTTTCACCGCGCGGCGCAAATTGACGATTAACCGAAATCTGCATCAAACGCGCCGCGCCAATTTTATCAACAATATCAGCGCACTCCGCAGGAGTAATTTTCGTATCAAGAAATAATTTCAAATAATGACGCGTAAGAGACGCACGCCCCGTAACCGCTAACATGTCAACAACCGTCATTAACTCAATTCCTGTTTTAGGCGAATCCATTATCGCAATCTTCTCCGCCGCCGTAAGATCGTCGCTCATAAATTTTGCGGCGCCCTTCTTGATAAAATCAATCGAATTTAACCCCGCGCCTTCCCAACCTCCGCCGCCGCCAGACTTCTTTTGAGGTAACTCCACGTCGTCGCTGAACGATTCAATCTCAACGCTAAAACGATCAACTATATCAAAACATTCAGCCGTCGAAGGATTAAAATATGAAAAAATTTCACGTAACCGGACTGATATATCTTTTTTATTTTGCTCGCGCAATATTACGGCGGCTTGAATAAGTTCGAGCGGAGTAATTTTTGTACGAAAAACCTCTGCAGGAATACTGTCAAAAGATTCCTGCGGCAACGACCGCGCCCATTTAAGAGTCTCTTCCGCCTTAGACAATACAACAACCTTCTCCGCCGCCGTTATCGCAAAACGATCCTCCAACTCAACGCCAACAACATCGCCCGCAACAAAAAATAAACTAATTCCAAAAAAAATAAAAAACAAAAAATTCCTAACTAAAATTCTCATCTTACTCCTATCATTACTCCTATCAAAAAAATATGCTAAACATTCACGAAAATTAAATAAGAACAATTATAAAAAATCATAACCGTTCACGGAAATTTTTTTAGCCAATTACGTATTGGCGATTTATTAGGGACAGGGGGGACAATAGGGACAATTTTTTTTTATAAAAAATTTGTTATAAAAAAATTGTCTCACTTGTCCATCCAAAAATTATCAAAACGTAATTTAATAAACAAATTTCCGTGAACGGTTACCGAATAATAACAATTTATCCAAAATCACAAAAGACCAATTTTTAAACTCAACCAGGCTGCAAACGAAAATTCAAGGAAGAATAGTTTAAAAATAGACAGATATATGTTTAGATGGTAAAATGATCGCCTTTTAAAATATCCCGTAAAATATTTTGTAACTGTTCACGCAATTTTAGAATCGTAGAGTTTTAGGGATATGGCGTCGGCGCTAGATTTATTGTAACAATAAATCTAGCGCCTAAACCCTATACCCTAAAACTCTATGCTTCTAAAATCTCGTGAACGGTTACGAATTTTTAGATATACTCCTCTGTGTTCTCAGTGATTAATAAAAATAACTTTGGCGTTTTTTTTGTGGTTTATTCGATATATCTTTTTGCGTCGATGAAATTTTGGAATGCTGGTTTTATGGTTCTGTTTGCGTCGATTAGTCCTGCGTATGGCGCTTCGTAAGGTTCAATAACTTTCGTGTCGTCGCAATCGTCGTTTACATCTTGCAACATACCCCAAAAAACGCCTTGTACTACGCGTCGTCCTAGCAAGGTATTCAATAATAAATTTACCCAATATTGTTGCATTTCTTCTGACCATTGTTTTATGATTGATTTATCGTTATCGAATGGGTCTGCAGGATTGGCGCTTGGCGCTGTTATAGATACGTAAACTTTTTTGCCCAAAAAGCCCCATTGATCAACCATATTGCCAATCGTAACCGGATCGCGCGGGAAGGTTGAACGGTTATCTATTCCAAAATTCATCTCTAACATAATTGCGTCTATCTCCGAACAATTTACCAGCAACTCCGCTAATTGAACTTGATCTAAACCTGTAACATAATCCATTGAATATTCGCTCCACGGGCGGTCTATTCCAACAATAATACTCTTATCCATGCCAATCATTCGCATTCGTTGTGCAAGATGCCGCACTAGATTTACAGCCCGCAACGCCGGAATAGACGGGATATTGCAAGAGTTAAACCTGCTAGCCAGAATCCAAGCGTCAACTTGCGAACCGAATCGTTCTACAATTGCATGGACGAATTTAATTGCGCGACGTTCACAGAAATCATCGTCCCGCAGATGCGGCGTAAGCCACACCGGAATCGCATTAACGTCAAAACAAAGAAGCGGTCCCATCACGACCTGAAACCCATACCGCGCCGCTATCGCTAACTTCTGCTCTACTAATTCCCATTGTATTACGTCTTGTTGCGGTTCTACTTCGCGCCACGTCGGCATCGGCAACACCGCATGAAACGCATCCCGCAAATAATTCGCATAAAGATCAAATTCATAAACCGAATTAATCGGATGAGAATGTAACCCTATGCCAAGAGTTACGGGCAACTTGTCTATATTACGCATGCGCCATGCAAGAGATTGATCCGTGTAAGATTTAACAACATCTATCGTAAGATCACTCAACTCCGATAACACGCCCGACAACTCGCCGTCAATATAGTCAAGACCAAAATCGCCGACAACTATCTTAGAAAATCGACGCGATACGCTTGTCGTCCTAGCCGCAAAATCTGCCGAAGGACGAAAACCCGTCATCTGCCATTCAAAAACGCGACGCAATAAACGACCAAGCGAACCGCGCACAAGCTCCTTTGTCAATATATACGTCCGTGATTGAGGCGGCAACGATTCCGTCGACTCCATTATCATGCCAAGTTTAGAATTTGGCCAAAGTACATGCACTGTGCCGCTGCCGTTAGAATCAGAGCGAACTATAAACTCATTGCCGTCAATCGACAAGTCCGTAGGACGCGGTTGTCTGCCCCAACCCGCAAAATAACCCGTCCGCAAAAATGACTCCGAAACTATACCAGGCGTAAAACGAAATCGTAATTCAACCATCAATATTAAACGTGCTTTTCAAAAAAACAAAAAATTATACCAGCCACAAAATATGACCAAACAAAATTTACACAAAATTATAAAAACAGAAAAAAACGCAACCACAATCAAAGGCGCTGAAAATTTTTTTATAGTAATAGATAGATCGCACAATAAATTAAAAATTTAAGGTTACGTATTGTATCAGACGCAATTGATATAAACCAGTATCCACAATTTCAAGCGTAAAAAATTTTGTAACCAACAACGAAAATTAACGAGAGCGTTTTAATTGCTCGCATAAAAAATCTACGATTTTATATTGCCGAATTTCAAATACGATATGTTTAAACTGTTCGCACTTGAGTTTTCGTTTACCGTCGCCTGCCTAGCTTTCGGACGGCAGGCTTTGATGCTTTTAAATCGCTGAAATTCAAGTACGAGATGTATATAATTTTTTCATTTGATTTTTTTGTGAAATTATTTGGAATGGTCTTGCTTTATTTTGCAATTTTATTTATACTGTTCCGTCTTGTTGCAAAACTGAATTTGGATTTTTTGAATTTAGAATTTTTGTAACAAAAAATCGAAAGCGGCAAATCTGATTTTTAATTTTATGCAAAAGAGTTTTTTGCAAGTTAGATTTGTTTGCGTTTAACGTTGTTTATTGACGCAGAGTAATTTTTGATTTCGTAAATTGTCAGCGAAAAAAATTAGCGTCAATAATTTTACTAAAACTTATCAGTAACCGTTCACGGTATTTTTTTTATTTTTAACTATTCAGTGTTATATTTTGTTTATTGTTTAATTTTGGTTAATTGCCGCTACCGGGGGGGGGGGGGGGTATCTGGCTACAGGTACTTACCACGATTGCCGTTACGACGATAGCAATTATTGTAACGATAATTCTCTGGGCAAATCTCCCAAACTGTTTAACTTTCTTGGTTTTACGCTTGTTGAGCTTCTGGTAGTGATAGCGATTATTGGCGTATTGATTGCATTGCTTTTGCCTGCAGTTCAAGCCGCACGCGAAGCCGCAAGAAGGTCTCAATGCGCAAATAATTTAAAACAACTCGCACTAACAATCCACAATTACGCAGACGCTAATAAACAAAAAATTCCAGGTCCTGTAGCAAATCATTTAAACGGCGCCTGGAATGAAGCTCGAGCCAATATGTGGGTTGCTTTGTTTCCTTTTATGGAACTGACGGCTCTTTCAGATGCTTTGAAGAATTACACTAGCGGTATGGATCCTGATCCAAGAGTTACAGGCGATATGGCAAGTTTCTTATGCCCGTCGTTCACAAAACGACATAGAGAAAATCCTTGGGGACACGGTTCACCTTGCAATTATTTATGGTGTACCGGCGTTTGGAGACCATGCGCCGAAAGTACGTTTACATGGCCGTACACATCAAACGAGCGAGCCGGTTATTTCAACTCAACAGGCGAACCATGGGAAAAAGGTGCATGGGATGACATTCACGATCCAGGCGAACTTGTTGCGCCAGACGGAACGTCCAATACAATGTTATTTTCTGAAGGCAGTTCAGGAAACAAAAATGACAACTGCGGGACAAATGTTTTCTATTATGATCCCAATAGCGATCTTGGACGAATGACTCGATTCCACACTGGAACGCGTCCGTGTTCAGCAATAACGGCGCCCGAATCCGGCGCGCTTTATCGACACGACCATAATACGTTGCCATCAGGAATTACGCTCAACGACGGCAGTTGTCATAGATGGAGCGCTAATTCGCTTCATACTTCTACAGTCAATGCCGCATTGGGCGATGGTTCAGTCAAATCCGTAAGTTTTCAAGTAAATCTTGCCGTATGGATGGCTGCCGGAACAACCGATTCAGGCGAAGCAAGCTCATTGCCATAATAATAAGCCGTAGTAATAACATTAGTGAGTTTATAAAAACCACCAAATTTACTCTTATTAACCACAGAGGACACAGAGAACACAGAGGAAATTTTTAATTGGAATCAAAACGTTATTTAATATTATAATTGTTGATTTTTTGATTTAAGATATTTTTAAAAAATTCTTCTCTGTGAACTCTGCGTTCTCGGTGGTTTTAAAAAAATGTAACCGTTCACGGAAATTTAATCGCTAGGTTTTAGGGGATAAGGTGTAGGGAGTAGTTTTTTAGAAAGCTAGAGAACAGATTTTTTGTTACAAAAAAATTGTCCCAATTGTCCCTCATGTCACACTTGTCCCTCAAAAATTACCAAAACGTAATTTAATAAATAAATTTCCGAGAACGGTTACATTAACTTTAACATTAACTTTAACTTTAAAATAAATTCCAATGAAAATTAAATATCAGATTTTTTTGTGTTCTTTGCTGTGTGTTTTTTGTTTGCTTGGTTGTGGAGTTCCGACGATTTCGGTATCGGGCAAAATAACATTTGAGGACGGCACGCCGTTGACTTCGGGCGAAGTAGTTTTTGCATTAGACGGCTCGGAAGAGTATTTTGCGAAAGGCAAAATTGGCAGCGATGGAACTTACACGCTTGCCGAACAAGTCATCGGCAAACAATCGGGTAAATCCGGTTGTAAAAAGGGCGATTTCAAGGTATTCATTGCCGCTACGTCAAAATATGACATAACAAAAAACAAAACCGAAGTTACTCACATAATCGATCAGGATTATGCCAACAAAGAAAAAACGCCGCTAAAAACAAAAGTTCCGGCAGGCGTTTACGATTTTAAAATCCCGCCTTACAAAGAAAAAACCATAAAAAAATAACGTAACCCTTCACGAAAATTTAAACGATAAATTTTAGGGGTTAAGGAGTAGGGAGTAGTTTTTTAGAAATTGAGAGAACAGTTTTTTGTTACAAAAAATCGTCAGACGGATCGCAGGCGTCTTGCCTGCATTCCAGGATCGCAGGCATTTCGCCTGGGTTCCTTCAGATTCGCAGGCGAGATGCCTGCATCACCGGATCGCGGGCGTCTCGCCTGCATGCGGTTGTACTCAACCGCTAATGAGAGAGGTTGAATATCTCAACCGCCTTTTTGGTTGCCTATCGGCAACATGCAGGCGGGACGCCCGCGATCCGTTGGTCTCGCCTGCTTTTCAGAATCGCAGGCATTTCAGGATCACAGGCGTCTCGCCTGGTGTTCCTTCAGATTCGCAGGCGGAATGCCTGCATCCCAGGATCGCGGGCGTCTCGCCTGCATGCGGTTGTACTCAACCGCTAATGAGAGAGGTTTAATTCTCTAAAAATTCATTTTTATTTTTGTCCCGCTAGGGACAACATGTTGGTAGAAAAGTAAGGTCAAAAATATATTTGTCCCGCTAGGGACAACATGTAAATACAACATTAACCCTTATTGCGTCCTTAACGGGACGCTAAAAAATTGTATCATCTTTTCTACCAACATGTTGTCCCTAACGGGACAGATCGGATAAATTGGAAGGATCCCAGACGTCTCGCCTACAGGCGGTTGTACTCAACCGCCGTTGAGCGAGATTTAGCTCGCAACCGATTTTTTTTGTAACAAAAAACTGTTCCCTAAATTTCTAAAAAAACTACTCCCTACTCCCTAACCCCTACACCCTAAAACCTAGCGCTTAAAATTTTCATGGACGGTTGCAAAATCTTTAATTCCGAATTTAAAAATTATAATTTATGTCCTAATTTTTCTCGTTTTGTTTCGATATAACGTTGATTAAATTCGTTTATTGAACAGATGACGGGCTTTTGGTCTACGACTTCTAAATCAAAACCTCCATAAATAAACGCATCCGTTTTCTTTGGATTATTTGTCAATAACCTTATTTTCTTTAACCCCAAATCCTTCAACACCTGAATCCCTACGCCATAATCCCTCAAATCCGCCTTATGACCTAACGCAATATTCGCCTCCACAGTGTCCAAACCTTGATCTTGCAACTTATACGCTTTGATTTTTTCAGTTAGCCCAATACCGCGCCCCTCTTGCGGTAAATAAACAATTACGCCAACACCGGCTTCACTCACGACCTTCAAAGCATAATGAAGTTGATCGCCGCAATCACACCGCAACGACGATAATAAATCACCCGTAAAACACGACGAATGCAACCTCACAAGCGGCGCCTCCGACTTTGACAAATCGCCAAAAACTATCGCAACCGGCTCCTGCGATTCATACTTTACCCTATACGCATAAATTCTCGCCCGCCCATACTTCGTAGGTAAATCCGCATCCGCAACCCTCTCCACTATCTTCTCCCGCGTCCTGCGATACTTGATCAAATCCTCTATCGTAATAATCTCTAAATTGAAATTTTTTGCAATTTGCATAAGTTCTTCACGATTTGCCCGATTGCCCTTAACATTCAAGATTTCACAAAGCACGCCGCCAACCGGTAAACCCGCTAAACGAACCAAATCAATCGCCGCCTCCGTATGACCCGCCCGCCGCAACACGCCGCCCTCCTTCGCCTCAAGCGGAAAAAGATGACCCGGACGCACAAAATCCGACGGCTTACTCTGCGAGTCCATTATCGCACGTATCGTAACAGCCTTCTCCTGCGCCGTTATCCCCGTGCGACAACTCAAGTGATCCACCGGCACCGTAAACGCCGTTTGAAGCGGCGCCGTATTATGAGATACCATCGGAGATAACTCAAGACGCTTACACGTATCCGGCAATACAGGCATACAAACCTGACCACGACCATACGTCAACATAAAATTTATCGACTCCTCGCTAACACAAGAAGCCGCACAAATAAAATCGCCCTCGTTCTCACGATCCTCGTCGTCGGCAACTATAATAATCTTGCCCGCACGTATCGCATCAACCGCAACGCCTATTTCAGAAAATGAAACCATAAAATTTTTTAACTAAATAACCAAATTTTAAATTAAATAAATAAATAACAAAATAAAATATAATCGCTTAATATTTTAATAATTAGGGGATAGGATATAGTTTTTTTGTAACCGTTCACGAAATTTTGTTTATTAAATTACGTTTTGGCAATTTTTTAGGGACAAGTGGGACATAAGGGACAAGTGAGACAATTTTTTTATAACAAAAAATTGAGAAGTAACACAGCCGTCGCGGATGCAAGTTGCCGCAAGGCAACCAATAAAACGGTTGAGATCAAAACCTCCATCACTAGCGGTTGATCACAACCGCATGCAGGTAAGACGCCTGCGTTCCTGCTGACGATTTTTTGTAACAAAAAACTGTTCTCTACATTTCTAAAAAACTACTCGCCACCCCCTACACCCTAACCCCTAAAATCTATCGCTTAAATTTACGTGAACGATTACAGTTTTTTAAATTCTGAATTAAAAAGATTAGATTTTTTGTTACAAAAAATCGCCGCTATTCCTCTCGTGTTCTTCCCGTCCCTATCGTCTCTCTTTTGTTAAAACTCGTTTTGTAATCCTTTAACGTAATTTTTTATTTTAAATTATATTTTAGACGTTCGTCTTCTTCATAAATATTCTTTTGTTTTAACAATTTTTCAATTATTTTTTCTACTTCGTCGTCAGATTTTTTTAATATAGATTTCAAATAGCAAGTTAAACTTTTTTTAGTTTTTGGCATTCTGGTTTCGCCGACTTTATTTAAGATCCTTTTTAAATTTTGCAAAAGGTCAACTAAATTTTTGTCGTTTGTTTTATTTTGATTTTCTGCGGCGGCTTTATTTAAAATTTCTTTTGGCTTTTTTGTATTATCCGCAATCGGCGACGGTAACGGCAACAACTGCCGCTGTTCTTTTGTAACTTTATTTACGTTAATTTGTTTAAATTTGTCAATTCGTCTAACCTTAATTTTTTTATTATTTAGAAAATCAATAAGAGGATCATATCCGGTATCTTTTGAATAAATAATATATTCTTTATCCTTGTCGCTAAAAATATAATACCCCAAAAAATATACAATAAAAAAATCCAGAGCGTTCTTTTTGCCATTACTTTTTATTTGCATCCATTCTATAGAATCGCCCAATGGTTGCGTTTTTTGAATCAGATTTATTGGGATTTTATTTTGCGTTTCGCCGACAATTATAACTACTTTGATATTTTTATCGATAATGTCAACATCTATATCCTGAACATTTTCATAATCGACAAAAATATATTTATCATAATCCATCTTTTACGCTCCAATTGATTCCAATTTTATAATATTGGACATCTCTAAAAAATCATTTGAGCATGTAGGCGACGTTTCGGCAAAACGTCGCCACTTGTCCAAATGAAATTTTAGAGACGTCCAATTTGTCTTTTTGCCTTTTGATCTAAAATAAATTTAAAATTTCCTCTCTGTGAACTCTGTGTTCTCTGTGGTTAAATTCTCTTTTTTTAAATAAAAAACTGGTTATTAGAAATGACAGTTTATTTTGTATCTAGTTCTTCGATGGCGATATTTGTGTTTGTGTAGATGTCGATGTCTGCTGCGATTTTTAATGATTCTTTTACGATTTCGGCGGCTGATAAATCGGTATGATTGAATAGCGCTTTTGCCGCAGACATTGCGTAATTTCCGCCGCTGCCTATTGCTAAAATTCCGTCCGACGGAACAATCACATCGCCATTGCCCGATAACAACAACGTTGATCCCGCATCCACCACAATCATCATTGCCTCCAAACGACGTAACGCCCTGTCCGTCCGCCATTCTTTCGCCAACTCCGTCGCCGCCCGCGGAACATTAGCCGGAAAATCTTTCAACTTCATCTCAAAACGCTCTAATAACGCAAACGCATCAGCCGTCGAACCCGCAAAACCCGTAACAACACGACCGTCAAGCAACTTGCGTATCTTGTTCGCATCCGATTTCATTATCGAACTACCAAGCGTTACTTGACCGTCGCCGCCAACGGCTACCTTGTTACCACGACGCACAGTCAATATAGTCGTACTACGCGACTTCATATTCATTACTCCAATTTATTAAAATTATTCGTAACAGTTCACAAAAATTTTTGAGGGAAAAGAAGGACAATTTTTTGTTACAAAAAATCTATTTCCTTAATTCCAAATTAAAAAAATACCTCCTAACTCTTACCCTCTAAATTCTATTTCATCAATTCCATAAACAGTTACATTACTCATAACCAAGACGCCGGCAAAACATCTCAACCTTACACAAACCTTACCCAAAAATAAGAAACTTATTGCCGGTAGTTTCTACTTTACTCTCATAAAAATTGTATCTAAATTTTCATAACCGTTTACGGAAATTTGTTTATTAAATTACGTTTTGGCAAGAGCGACAAATGGGACAATTTTTTTATAACAAAAAATCTGTTCTCTAACTTTCTAAAAAACTACTCCTTAATCCCTAACTCACTATAGGGTATCTCTAAAAATTCATTTTTTTGCAAAAAGGTAGGCGATGTTTCGCCGAAACGTCGCAATAGAGTTTATGCTATCAATAAATTGTAATAATTCATAAAGGCTAAAATATGTTTATTTTAGATGCGTGAAATATTAAAATTTATTGATATTGTAAACCGTAATGCGGCCCAAAATTAAACACTGGGCGAAACGCCGCCTACCTGGACAAATGAATTTTTAGAGATGCCCTATGCCCTATATTCTAAAACCTATCGTTTAAAATTCCGTGAACTGTTACAAATTTTCAAACTATTCACACGTTAATTTTCAATTACCACAACTTCAAAATTTCACAACTCATCTGTGCGGCGTCCAAGACGGTAACATCTCATTCGACGTTCCTTTGAGCGAGTCTGGAACAGTTGTTGATTCTTTACCTTCAGGAATAATAACTTGCGGAAGCGAAATAGGCGGATCGTCAACGTCTAGTTTAATATTGTTGTTCCTTTGAATTAACGGCAAAGGTATCGAATTATTTTCATTGTTTTCAGCGTTTTCTGCCGTCATTGCTTTCAGCGCTTCGTTTTCCCGTTTGAGATCGACAAGTTGATTATGCGTAACAACCAACGCTTCCTCCAATCGACGATTCGCTTGCAACAACGAATCCTCCGTATGACTACGCCCAAAAAAACGATTGGCACAACCGCTTATCGTAACAAAAAATATTAAACCCACAATCATTATCACTCTACACATAAAAAACGCCTTTTGAAATTTTTTAAATACTTGTCTATTCTTTAAGTAATCATCGTATGTTAGGGATAAAAGGGACAAGTGGGACAAGTGGGACAAGTGGGACAATTTTTGTTACAAAAAATCTAATTCACTTTTTACCTAATTCTTAATTCCTAATCCTAATTTCCCTAATTCCTAATTCCGAATAAAAAAAAGCTCTTTCATAGCCGCTAAATCTCGTCCTAACTTTAACCGGTTACTTTTTTTTTATTTTTCCTTTTTTTCTTTTTCAACTTTTTCCATTTTTTCAATTACTTGATCAATGATACCGTATGATTTTGCTTCTTCCGCTGACATGAATCTGTCTCTGTCCGTATCTTTCTCAATTTTTGCGATGTCGTGTCCGGTGTGTTTAATCATTATTTGGTTAAGTTTATTTTTTACGTTTGCAAATTCTTTTGCGTGTATCATTATTTCTTCCGCTGTTCCTTCCATTCCTCCGTGCGGTTGGTGTATCATAATTCTTGCGTTTGGCAAAGCAAAACGTTTTCCTTTTGCGCCTGCCGTCAATAATAACGATCCCATTGACGCCGCTTGCCCGATGCAGTATGTTGCGACGTCGCAATTTATAAATTGCATTGTATCGTAAATAGCCAGCCCCGCCGTAACACTGCCGCCTGGCGAATTAATATATAAGTGAACGTCCAACTTCGGGTCTTCCGAATTGAGAAACAACAATTGCGCAACTATCGCATTGGCAATTTCGTCTGTTACCGCCGTCCCAAGAAATATAATACGGTCTTTAAGCAAACGACTATAAATATCCATAGCCCGCTCTTCACGACCACTCTTCTCAATAACATAAGGAATCAATGGCATACCAATATAAAAAATTTAATTTGTCTAATTGTTAAACCGGAACCGGCAAATGCAATACGTTTCACATTTTAATTATTACCGCAACTTACTCGCACAATAACAAAATTAAACCGGCGCCGAATAAAATATAAAATAAATAAGCAAACATTCACGGAAATTTTTTTAACCAATTACATATTGGCAATTTTTTAGGGACAGGCGGGACAAGCGGAACAATAGAGACAAATCTTTTTGTAACAAAAAACTGTTCTCTAAATTTCTAAAAAAACTACTCCCTAATCGCTAATCCCTACACCCTAAAACCTAGCGCTGCGCTTAAATTTTTATGAACGGTTACAAATATTCTTTTCATTCCGTGAACGCCCTACAATAATAATTCGCAATTTTTCGTTACAAAAAATAATTCCGAGTTTCGCAACGCACATTATAAATTGCGTATCCAAAGCGTTGTTATTCTTTTTCAGGTTCAACTTCGCCTTTTCTTAAAATATCATCTACGACTCCGTAAATTTTGGCTTCTTCGGCGTTCAAATAGAAGTCGCGGTCTGTGTCTTTTGCGATTTCTTCAACAGATTTACCTATATGACTTGCAAGTATTTCGTTTAACATTGCGCGGTCTTTTAGTATCTGTTGCGCTTGGATTTCGATATCCGAAACTTGCCCTCCGACGCCGCCCCAAGGCTGATGCATCATGATTTTTGCGTGCGGCAATGCAAAACGTTTACCTTTCGTACCGCCCGCAAGCAGAACCGCGCCGCCGCTCGCTGCAAGCCCGACGCAATACGTCGCCACCGAACAACTCAGCATCTGCATCGTATCATAAATCGCAAGCGTAGCCGTAACGCTGCCGCCAGGCGAGTTAATATAAAAATGAATATCTTTACGCCGGTTTTCGCTCTGAAGATAAAGAAGTTTCATCACAACTTCATTAGCGTTATCGCTTCGTATTTCGCCTTGCAAAAAAATTATCCGGTTCTCCAAAAGTAAATCGCCCAACGTCATTGAACGTTGACGCTGATAATCTGCATAATGTGCCATTGAGATATTTTTATTGTTAAATGTTAAATGTTAATGTTAAATATTTGTAACTGTTCACGGAAATTTTTGTCTATTAAATTACGCGTATTTCTAAAAATTCATTTGTCCAGGTAGGCGGCGTTTCGCCGAAACGCCGCATTACGCATAAAACGATTATTAAATTTTAATAATTCATAACGTATAAAATAAAATGTATTTTAAAAATTGTGAAGTAATAAAATTTATTAGCGTCGTAAACTCTATTGCGGCGTTTCGGCGCTGTGTTTAATTTTTTTAGCCGCCTACCTGGTCAAATGAATTTTTAGAGACGCCCTTACGTGTTAGCAATTTTTGAGGGATAAGTGAGACAATTTTTGTTACAAAAAATCTATTCCAATAATTCCGCAGCCGAAATTCCGAATTAAAAAAACTATCATTACCCTCTATTTCCTATTCCCTAAAATTTTGGGAGGCGTAATTGTGCCTAAAAAATGGTTTTTAATCAATAGCGGTTTGTCAAAAATTCTCGGATTCCTAGAATTTTTCCCGAAAAATTTTTCTCAAATTGATTTTTATTTTGGCATAATCGTTAAAATCGATTTTAGAATGACAATCTGAATAGGCGTATGAAAGCGTATTTTTGTTATTTATTATCGTTATTTTTGGTTTAATTAGTAATTTGAGTTTTGTAGTAATTAATGAATTGCTTGTTATAGTCCGTACTGTTCTGATATTTGTTTTTTTAGCGTTTATTGGAATCTTTTACCATTATTCCTATTTTTACTTTTTTGTATTTTTATTTTAACGTGAGTTGTGTTTTTGTGACGAAAACAGATTTGAGTCATGTGATGGCAATGAAATTTTTGTTAGGATATTTTATAAAACAAATTTGTTTTGTTGCGTATATATGCTAATATAAGTCTGTGGGTTTCAGTTAGATGTGTTGCGAGTTGTAGTGATAATTAGCGTTTGATCGGTTGTATTGAATGAAGCGAATTTAGCGAATTAATTTTGTGATGCGTTTTTGATGCGATGGAGTGATAGACGTTAATGTTTGTATTGTGGCGCTAGTTTTTTTGTGCGAATAATGAAACGGTTATTTTAGACTGTTTTTACTTTAATTTGCGTTTATCGTCGCGTGCCTATTTATTGGATTATCGGATTGGATTTCGGACGGACGGCGAAGGTAAACGCAAACTCAAGTGCGATCAGGTTAAAAGTAAGAGAATTAAGTATAGGGAGCAAAAAATGTTGGTTTTGTCAAGATATTGTGATGAGAGCGTTTGTATTGGCGATGATATTGTGATTACTGTTGTCGATGTGCGTAATGACCGCGTGCGGTTAGGAATCAAGGCGCCGCCAAATGTTTCAGTGCATCGTCAAGAAGTTTACGATGCAATTACGCGCGAAAAAAATAACGCGTCTGGAAATAACCATAACGAACAGATTGTCAATTCCGCCGGCAACGGGCGTTCTGTACACGGAAGAATTAGCGGTCACGCCGGAACGCAAAACGCCGCAAACCGCCAAAAAACAAGGAAAGCACCGCTCGAAGAAAAATTGTCAGAACGACGCGGAAAAGCGTTGCCCGTTGAAATCGAAACCCACAACATCAGTTTAGGCGGCATGGCTGGCATCATGGATTGAGCAAATTAAGAACACGCAAATTATACTGCCCGTAATTATTGCTCGTAATTGAAATTCATTGATTTAAAAGCGTCAAAGCCTGCCGTCCGAAAACGAGGCAGGCGGCGGTAAATGAAAATTAAAATGCGAACAGTTTAAAATTTTTTTGAGACTTTATAGATCAAGAGAACATTAGGGATAATTTTTGTAACAAAAAATCGTCAGAAGGAACGCAGCCGTATCGGTTGCGTTCCTCAATTTTTGTAACAAAAAATCGTTTACAGGATCGCAGGCGTATCGCATGCAATTTGCCGTAAGACAAACAAAAAAATCTGTTGAAATATAAACTCGCTCAACGGCGGTTAAGTAAAACTGTATGCAGACGAAATTTCTGCGATCCTTCTGACGACGATTTTTTGTAACAAAAAACTGTTATCTAGTTTTCTAAAAAACTACTCTCTATTCCTTAAAATCTATCGTTTAAATTTTCGTGAACTGTTATCAACTTTCTGCGATCTGTTGTAATTTTATCTAAATTTTATCCAATGATTTCTGTTCCTACGCCTGTGCTTGTGAATATTTCCATTAGTAGCGCGTGTCTTAATTTTCCGTTTATGATGTGAATTTTATTTACGCCGTGTTCTAATGTTTCAAGGCATGCTTCAATTTTTGGGATCATACCTCCGGCAATACAACCGGAGGCTAACATTTCGCGCGCTTTATCGGCGTTGATAGAATCGATCATTGATTTTGGGTCGTTTGGATTTGTTCTTACGCCGTTGACGTCGCTGACGTAAACTAATTTTTCCGCATGTAATTCGCGTGCGATAGCGGTTGCGGCAGTATCGGCGTTTACATTCAACGCCTGCCCGCTGCCGTCGTTCATTAACGCTATCGACGGAATAACCGGAATAATATAATTGTTACACAACATCTCAATCATATCGACGTTGACGTTTGTAATCTTGCCAACTAAACCAATATCAATTACTTGACCGTTCTCATCGGTCAAAAGAAGTTTTTCGCCAAAAAGCACATTTGTACCAAGATAAAAATTTATCGATTTTGCTTGACCGCCAAATTTATTTATTTGACCGACAAGATGCTCGTTGATTTCTTTACCTAGCACGCGTTTGACTATTTCGAGCGACGCTTCATCCGTGTAACGTCGTCCTTGTACAAAACGCGGTTCGATACCCGCCGCCGTCATTGCCAAACTAATCGCAGCGCCGCCGCCATGAACCAATACCGGCTTCATTCCAACCGATTCCATAAAAACAATGTCAAGCAAAAGATGAGTCATAGCAGTCTCGTCTTCCATAAGACTACCGCCAATTTTTATCACCGTCTTCTTACCGCGATGCTGACGTATCCATTTCATCGCCTCTATCAACACATCCGCTTTTTCAATTGCACTATTCATAATTATTATAGTTATTATTAAGTTTAATTTTTAAAATAAACAATCTCTAAAATTCTGTAACCGTTCACGAAAATTTAAGCGCTAGATTTTTAGGGGTTATGGCGTAGGGTGTAGTTTTTTTGTAATGTTAATTGTAATTATTTTTCGCCCTGTTACGCGCCGCCCATAATGG
The DNA here is from genome assembly GCA_031277105.1 of Planctomycetaceae bacterium. Taxonomy (GTDB): domain Bacteria; phylum Planctomycetota; class Planctomycetia; order Pirellulales; family Thermoguttaceae; genus WRKP01. Next base: position 18,664 of record JAISLW010000325.1, read on the forward strand.
GGCGAAATTCAATTAAAATTATCGTTACAAAAAATAATTACGACTGCTCAATACTTACAAAAAATTACACTTTATATAGTTCGTGCTTGAAATTCATTGATTTAAAAGCGTCAAAACCTGCCGTCCGAAAGCTAGGCAGGCGAATGTAAAGCAAACTCAAGTACGAACAGTTTAAAACCCAGCGCTTAAATTTTCGTGAACTGTTACTAAAATTATTTGTATATTTTTTACCACAGCGGACACAGATGGCAAGATACCTGAAAGACAACCTGAATATCTCTATACAGCTCGTACTTGAATTTCATTGATTTAAAAGCGTCAAAGCCTGCCGTCCGAAAGCTAGGCAGGCGAAGGTAAACGAAAACTCAAGTGCGAACAGTTTAAAACTTATTACAACTGTTCACGAAAATTTAAGCGCTAGGTTTTGGGGTGTAGGGGTTAGGGAGTAGTTTTTTAGAAATTTAGAGAACAGTTTTTTTGTTACAAAAAAATTATCCTTATTGTCCCATCTGTCCCATCTGTCCCTCATGTCCTTAAAAATTCGCCAATACGTAATTGGTTAAAAAAATTTCCGTGAACGGTTACAAAATTTCTTTACTTTTATTTTTTGAAAATGATAGAGATACTTTTTGAGAGCGGCTTAATGCTTGCAGTGAACAAGCCTGCGGGTTTGCTTACACAAGCGGCACGTGGTATAGATTCGCTTGAGTTGCGGGTAAAGTCTTATCTTGCTGGCGTTGGCGATAGCGTTGACGTTGGCGTTAATGTTGACTGTAATGACGAATCTATTTTTAGATATTATCTTGGCGTGCCGCATCGTCTTGATCGTCCTGTTTCCGGCGTGATTCTTTTTGGCAAAACATCTCGTGCAACACGACAACTTTCAGAACAATTTGAGAATCGGCAAATAGACAAGACGTATTGGTGCGTGGTTTCGGGGAAGATGGAAGTTGGCGGCAGCGGCACGTGGATTGATTACATGCGAAAAATTCCAAATCATCCCGTCGCCGAAATCGTACAACCAATAAATCCAGACGCCCGCGAAGCAATTCTACATTACAAAGTCCTGCAACAATTTGAATTTAACAATATGCCGTTGACGCATCTGGAAATCAAACTTGAAACAGGACGAATGCACCAAATCAGATTACAAACCGCAACACGCGGATTCCCAATTATCGGCGATGCAACTTATAACTCAACGATACCTTTTGGCGAAAATTTTGACAATGAACGTTGTAGAGAAATAGCGTTACATGCCCGCTCTATCACTTTCATCGACCCAAGCAACAAAAAACAAATAAACATAATCGCCCCAATCCCAAAACTATGGAACACAATCGGGAATTATTTTTAAATTCGGAAGTCGGAATTGAGTCGGAATTGGTGGGATAGGTTTTTGGTTACAAAAATTAAGGAACGCCGTTGTCTCGCCTACGAACCTGAAGGAACCCAGGCGAAATACCTGCGATCCTGAAGTGCAGGCGAGACCACCGGATCGCGGGCGTCTCGCCTGCATGTTGCCGATAGGCAACCAAAAAGGCTGTTGAGATTTTAAACCTCGCTCATTAGCGGTTGAGTACAACCGCTCGCAGGCGAGACGGCCTGGGATCCTTCCAATTTATCCGATCTGTCCCGTTAGGGACAACATGTTGGTAGAAAAGATGATACAATTTTTTAGCGTCCCGTTAAGGACGCAATAAAGGTTAAGGTTGTATTGACATGTTGTCCCTAGCGGGACAAATATATTTTTGACATTGCTTTTCTACCAACATGTTGTCCCTAGCGGGACAGAAATGAATTTTTAGAGACACCCAGATATTAAACCTCTCTCATTAGCGGTTGAGTACAACCGCATGCAGGCGAGACGCCCGCGATCCTGGGATGCAGGCGAGACGCCTGCGAATCTGAAGGAACACAGGCGAGACGCCTGTGATCCTAAAATGCCCGCGATCCTGAAATGCAGGCGAGACCAACGGTTCGCAGGCGTTCCGCCTGCGAACCTTATGACGGCGATTTTTTGTAACAAAAATTGTCCCCATTGTCTCGCTTGTCACACACGTCCCTAAAAAATCGCCAATACGTAATTTGCTAAAAAATTTCCGTGAACGGTTACAAAAATTTTAACCCGCCGTGTTGCGGCGGGCTGTTATGCGTTGCCCATAAAATGGCAAGATTTAACGTAATTTTTTGATCAAAAAATTCTCTACCCAATAGTTATGAGTATTTTTTGAAAACCGCAATTTGAAAGTGTGAAAAATATAGTTAGTGCATTTCTCTTCCTCCGGTGATATTTATTGCTTGTCCTGTCATGTATGCTGCGCGGTCGCTTGCTAGAAAACATGCGACGTTTACAACATCTTCAATATGAGCAAGCCGTCCCATTGGTATTTTTGCCGTAAAAGTTTTTACGATTTCTTCGTGTGGCATTTTCATATTATTCACGTAATCGGCGGAGACGTGAGTCCATACTCCGGTTGCTTCCGTGATACCTGGGCAAACGCAATTTATCCTAATATTCAATTTTGCGACTTCATAAGCGACCGCTTGGGTCAAGGTAATAATTGCGCCTTTTGCCGAGCTATAAGCGCTCATCAACGCCGAACCTGTTTTGCCGGACTTGCTTGAAAAATTTACGATTGAGCCGCTTCCTTGTTCTTTCATTATCGGCAACACGTATTTGATAAAAAAGAATGTTCCTTTGACGTTGACCGCATAAATGAAGTCCCATTCTTTTTCGTCAATATCTTCAATCTTATTGCCTTTGCCCGAAGTTCCGGCGACGTTAACCAGTACGTCAATATTCTTGCCGAATTTTTTCTGGCACGCTTCAACAACAGATTTAACCGCATCCGATTTAGTTATATCCGCCGCTAAACCGTCGCAACCGGCGCCTATTTCTTTTGATACTGCGTCAATTTTCGACTGGTCAAGATCCGTAATAAACGCCTTGCCGCCTTCCGCAACTATACGTTGCGCAATCGCTTTACCTATTGTACCAGTCGCTCCGGTAACCAACGCTACTTTGTTTTTGAATTCCATCGTTTTAAATTAAATTTTAAATTTCCTTTAATTCTATTTTTAATTTCTGATTTTTTGACCGCAAAAAAATTTCTTTACCGCATCCAAAAAAGATACAAAAAAATTCATAATAGCAATCACAGAAAATTAACTCTCAACGCAGGCTTGACAAAAAAAGCCAAGAAACAACCCACGCCAATTTAAACAAGTTGAACATTCTAATACTTCAAAAAATAATCGCAATATCAACCAAACATTTTTTAAAAATTCGGGATGCTGAATGCGGAATTAAAGACTTTGATTTCAAATTTAGAAAGAACGCAACCGTCGCAACTGTACGTTTTGATCTCAACTGCTTTATCGGTAACCGTTGGCTACTTGCAACCGAGACGGTTACGTTCCTTTTACAATACGTATAAAGTAAAAAAATAAGTATCAGTACATACTTTATTCTCGTTTTATTTTGTAAAATTTGAGTATTGTCAAAATTTTTTTATTTTTTGTAACATCATTGATATTTGTAAAATCATTTTTTGAAATAATATTTTTTAGTATTTCATCTTGTTCTTTGTTAAGTGAGTTAAATTGTTCCCACCACTGTTTGGTCAAATTATCTTTATATTTGAAACGGTGAATAATAAACGCTTCCGGCATCCAAAGAATTTTATGAAATTCGTCTAGGTTACGTCCAAATGCTTCTTCAAAAAATGTTTTACCTCGTCCGATTTTACCTTTGGTCGCATTGAGAACTGCTTGCACTGCACGGATAAATTTACGATTCCAATACTTGCCAATATAATTCCTATTGTCAAAGTATTTTGGATCATCAATTGGATGATATTTCATCGGAAAAGAATAAATTGATACGCCAAGTTCTTCGCATAAATCAACATTAACTCTCATCCGTTGATACAATTCATCAGGTTTATCAAGATAATTATATAGTAAATAATTAGAAAGATTTTTGATTCCATATTTCGCCGCTAGTCGAACAGCGTTGCAGTAAATGTCTGCCATCGAATAGTGATCAAATGCAATTCGTAATGGTCTTATGTTGAGTTCGGAAAGTTTTTTTATTTTTTCTTCAATAACATGTCGAGCATCAACACCCTGATTAAAATCAATATACCTTACTTTGGGACTATGTTTAAAATATTTATCATAAAGTGGACGAGCAATTTCATCAAAATTGAGAATGGACTTTACATCCGCATAGACTGGATAAAGTAGATTTGCCTTCTCTCTTGTCAAATAAAATTCACCTTGTTCGTTTTCTGGAAGTTTTTCTGCTATGCTATCATAAATTTTTATGATTTTATTTGTGTAAGCACGGACATTGCGATTTTCTTTCTTACTTGCTCGTAAATGTTTAATTGCAATAGCATACTCGCTAGGCGGAGTATAAGTTGCCCCGCGATGAAAACCACAATCTTTTATTTCATTAATGATTTTGTTAAACTTCTTTGAAGCAAATACATTATTATCAAGAAGCAACAAATCTTTTCGTTGTCCGAAAAGAGCGGTCGTTTCTTCTAGTTGTAGTTTGATTGCAATATAACTACGATATTTTTTTTCCAATCGTGGTACAACACAAAAACTACAACGATTGGGGCAACCACGTGTCATATAACCAAAATAGCTATTGCTCGCCGGATACTTATAGTCAATTTCTTCTAAAATAGAATAATCCAATGGTAATGTATCAATTATAACCTTACTGTTTTTATCAAATATTCCTGCTTTATTGAGTTGCCCTTGTATCGGTTTTATTTCAGTTGCTTCATAAAATTTTTTCGGTAATAATGTAGCAGCAATTCCTCCGACATATAATTTTCCATCGGGTTTTAAAAATTTTTTGGCGCCGTTTATTGTATTGACTGTTTCTTTCCAATAAAAAGTAAAGAGAGTAGTAACGCAAATTATATCAAATTTGGGATAACTTTCCGCTACGTATTGTTGCCGGTATTTTCTTAATACAATATAGTCGTTACTCCAAATAAATTCTGGAATTGTATCAATATAAATACATTGCCCCGTTTTAATAAATTGTAATATATTTGATTCATATTTTGCAAGAGTTACATTTTTTACTTCACGAAAAAATTCTTCGCTCAGTAATTTTACCGCAAGATCTCTGAGATTACCCTTAAAAAAACGCAAATCATCACCACATTTACGAAAATATGTTGCGAGTTTCATTAATCCCAATGGAGGATATTTGTTTTTATAATTCGGTTCAAGTAGAAGAGTCTTTCTTCCCATTATCTAAGTCCCTTCTTAAGTCCTTTCGTTATTTTATCAATTAGTTTGTCTGCTGTTTCAGTGTCCATTTCCAAATGAATTATCTCAAAAACTCTTTCAATAATTTTTCTTTCTTTACTATTAAATTTTCCTAGTTCATCGGTACGGCGTTTTTGTATGGGACGTTGTATAGGAAGAGGCGCAGGTTTAAGACAATTTTCTTCTTTAACGACTTTATTAATGACTTGTTCAATAATTTGTCCATAAACGCCGCCATTTTCCTTTGCTTTTTCGTTTATTTTTTTTATTTCATTTTGTGCATTTTCAGCTTTTAATCGTTTGTCTTTAAGTTTTTCATATTCGTTCTTTTTTTGCTCTTCGTTAATAAATATACCTGTCTTTTCCTTTTTATTATATTCTGTTTTATCTTTCTCATAATCGGTAATCTTTTTAACAGAACTATTAATCTTTGATCCATCGTAATAAATCTTATATAAATCTTTAGAAAAAAAGTTTTGAAGCGAATCTTCAAAATTTCTGCGAGTAGGAGTTTCATTAAAATAATCGCGTTGTGAATTAGGAATAAGGTCGGTGGAAACAGCGAATACTTCGCCAACAAAATAATTTTGTCCACGTTCTTCATTGAATAATTTTTGTAAAACATCTTCGTTACCGATTTGGATGTTTCCTTTACGGAGCCGAAAACTCCTCATTGGGTTTGTTTTTTTGGGTAAAACCTTGTCAAATTTTGAAAGTCCTAACCACATCCATGCTAATAGATTTCCATTTTCGTCTTTGACGTCATAAAATTCAATATCAAAAATCTCATCGGTACATTCACCTTTGTTATCCTTAATTTTATCCGTATAATTTTTAAAAATTTGTTCTCCGTCAAGTTTAATATTATATTCGTCTATATTATAATTTTTTTCTTGAGCGTATTTTTTTATATTTGTTCTAAATCGGAAAGTATTTTGATAGGGTACCGGCGCAACAAAAGAAAGATAATTTTTAATTGCTATCTTATCAAGTAAATCGTTATTTTCATCATTGATTCCTTTCAGTTCGACCGTAAAATAATGATCGTTGTTGTTATCGGTCTGTTCCGTTTCAAAATGAAATATTTGTTTAAGAACAAAACCGGCTTCATGCTTTTTACCTTTGTGATGTTCGGTTATTAAATTGCGCATTTTTTGGGCGTTACAGATCACTTTTGAAATGATATTTTCTCCTTTTGCTTTAGATTCAAATATGAGTTCACGGCAATAAGCAAGCCCGCACAGACGACCAATGCCTCGAAAACCTTTATCTTTACTGAAATCTTTGTCTGAATCGGCAATATTTCCTAACACCCGTTGAAAATCTGCGGCGGTAATTCCTGTTGCATTATCACGTATTGTTACTGTACGGTTATTCTGATCGAACCAAATTTCAATCTGACCTTCATTTTGTTGCAGGATACCTTCTTCGATTGCCTTATCGATTTGGTCGCATGCATTTTGAATGTATTCCCGATAAATCACTTTGGAGTCCTGATACATCCCTGTAGTTAGGTTCTCAATTATATTTGCTCCGAATCTGTATTCTTGTTCTTGCATTGTTTTAAATTGCTTTCACTTGAAATTACGTTTTACAATCGCCTGCCTAGTTTTCGGACGGCGGGCTTTAACGCTGAAATTCAAGTACAAACTGTATAACAGTTACTTAAATTGTTTATAAATTGGTTTAGGAAAATGAATTTTCAACAACGAGCGGAACACTGGATTTTGTATGAGATAATCGCCTTGTTCCAACCGTGTAAGCATATTTTTATACGTACTTGGCAAACTGTTATAATCTCTTGTTGAAACTTCTATTGAATTAGTGCGTCCATAAGCGTGTGTTGCGCAATTACCCGTAACTCTATCATGTATCGCGCTACGGAATTGTTCTGCTCCAAACAATATCACTCCTAATGATCGACCACGTTCTGTTACATCAAGTAATTCACGTAATATCGGCGACGTTTTGGGAACATCTTTGGATGCGTATTTATTTAATTCATCAATAAACACTACAATTTTTGACGGTGGATTAACCCTTTTTTCATTATCAAATTCACCTAGTTTCAAGTTATAAATTGTTCTCACCGCATCGCCAAAAACAAATGCTTGTTTGTCTTCTGGTAGTTTTGCAATATCAATTACAAAAACATCATTATTACTGATTTTCTTAATTTCATCTGCAAGCCGACATTCTTTCTTTTGAGGATCAACTCGCTGAGCAAACATTTCATCTTGTATCGCTTTACGGACAATTCGTTTAAATTTTCGCCAACTCAATACAGAAATATCACTGTTATTTTTTGAGGAATTTCCTTTTTGGGAATTTTCTGTAACTTTGTTAATAAATTCATTCCATGTATTGAGACGTCCGAAGTCAGGGTCATCTTTGTCAATAATTTTACTAATAATTGATTCCATTGTTTGTGCCGGATCATCAATATTGGAAAACATCATTTCAATACTTTCTTTATCATAAGCATAAACATATTTAAATTTATTCAATTTATTTGATTTTAAGTACAAATCAACATCGTCTCTCGATAAGTAGGTACTCTGTTTCGTTGAGTTGTTAGAATAATAGGGAATAAAATATTTTACATTTTTAAACGGTTCCGGTTTTAATTGCAGATTTTTATAATCTGCAAGAATTTTTTTCTTTTTGGTAGTATCATTTTCGAAATCGCTCATTTCGTCAATTGCCATTAAGTCGCATCCTTTAACATTAAAAATCACAAAGGCAACACTGTCGTCAGAATCTTGTTTATTCAAATACTGATCTTGAATTGCTTTCATCAAAAACATTGCATAAGACGTTTTAGATGCAAGCCCGGAAATACCTGATATGTTTAGATGAGCGCCTTCCGGTCCTAAAATGAATTTTGAATTAAGATGTACAGGTAATACTACTTCATCCGGCGTTCCTTCATACATTTTCAACGAACCACAAACAAGCGGATTTTGAATTTTATCAAGCCCCAATGCCAACGTGATTTCTTCGGCGGACGCCAGATACACTTTCGCATTGTTATGAACCGGCGTATAAAGATTTTTATTGTTAAATGAAACTTTCACTTCAGCATAATTCATTCCAATCCGCAACGTTGGCTCTTCAACATTAACATTCCCAAAATCGCTGGAAATAAAATTTGTTAAAAAACTTTGTGCGTCTGTAATATGCGAAATATTCTCAATAACACCGAAGGTAAATGAACCGTCAATATGTGCAACTTTCACAATATCAAATGCATGTAACTGTAAATCGGAATTTGTCCAAAAACAAAATTTGTCCATCGTGGTAGGATTTTTTTCTGTTGCTAAAACTCTACCAATAAGTTTATTATCACTCATTATTGTTTCCGGCAACTCTATTACCGGCTCATAAAAATTAAAAAAACAAAATTATACGTAACGTACTTGAATTTCAGCGATACAAGAGTATAAAAGCCTGCCGTCCAATATAGGCAGGCGGCGATAAAACGCAAATTCAATGTGAACAGTTTAAAATAAATGTAAAAAACTTTCAGCGCTGATGTATCTTGATTTTACAAACATTTCCGTCATATAAATTGGGTAAAGATGATTCGCCCAACGTATATCCGAACCATAACATACTGGATTACGTTCATTGATAAGATGGGCGCTCAACATGTCAACAGTATCGCTATTCATTCCATTATCAATTTCATCGTCTGATACTAAAATTTTTTCTACTTTTATTATTCCGTCAAAAGGAGAACGAGTTTGATTCTGTTCACGTAACCGAATATACCATACCGCAAACTGAATGTCTCCTAAATAGTCTGGATTGTCATAACACGCAACCGGAGTACGATGCCGATTCGGTAATTTTGCTATATATCCTGGAGCCGATTTACCATTTAAATCAAGACAAACCTCCGAATTAAAACTTTTTGATACGCCTAATACCCAATTGTAATTGTGTTTAAATGTTTGATATTTTCTGAAATCTTTTTTTAGATCAGGCGCTGGTCGATATTCCAAAGAACCATCTTTAATAAGGTAATTATCTTGTCCTAATTTATTTTCTTTAACCAATTCCGCAACGAGTTCTTTTTCTCGTTCTATCATCTTATCCTGCACGCGTGCTGTTGCTCTGTCTTCAAATTTTGAATTGTCGTTTCTTGATGTAGTATAAGACAAAACGTTGCTAAAACTTACTCTAAGCCGTTTTAAGTCTTCACATTCATTAAGTTTTTTTGTTAGCGCCGGAAAGAACCCTGTTTTACCGTCAGCATCGGCAACATCAGGAACGACAAGAACAATTTCACGATTGAATTTTTCTATAATAATCTTCTTTTTGTCTTTTCGACAGCAACAACCGACTCCTATTTGACCGGCGATGATTGGATAAATGACACTACGGTTCCCATTGTAATAGGCAACATCGTCAACTTTGAACACTCTCCGCGAACCGTCAAGAAAATAAGTAAGGATTGGTTCATAATTTTTAATAATATTCTCGCAGGCAGAATTTAACTTGACATATTTTTCCTTATGGTTAGTTGTTTCTGCTATTTTTTTCCACTGAATATTTTCCGTCTCGTAATCAAAGTTTGAGCGTTCTGATACATCCAAACTATATTTATGGGCTTTGTAACTTTCGCCGCCGGTTTCTTCTATAAGTAAATCTCGGACTTTTCTAGGCTTCTTTGACATTTTGTATTTATTATTATAGTTTTTGTTTTTTAGCAATTCTCAAAACAAACAACACTTCTGGTAATTCTAAATCAAGTAATGAGGTTTGTTTTGTGGATGCTTTTTTGCTAATGAGGTTGTTAAGTTAATAAAAATTAGGTGAAAATGAGGGTTGGGTTATAAAATAAATATTTTAAACTGTTCATACTTTAATTTACGTTTATATTCGCCTGCCTATCTATCTGATGGCAGGCTTTGATGCTTTTAAATCACGGAATTGCCAGTACGATCAGTATAATGATAGTTAAAAAAATAAGTAAAATTACCTCTTTTTTACACATTATTTACGTCGATACTATTTTGTAAATAAATATAACAAACTTGTTATCAAAATAAATTGTAAAATCTTAAAAATCCGTTTTAAAACCTAACCTATTTTTAACACCCTACCTTATCGGGACAATAACACAACTTTTGATCAGAAATTTTCACTAAATAGTTACGAATTTTCAAAGACGCACAATTTTAATCGCATAAATTCCCAATTAAAGTCCCCCCATTCAATCAATAAATTGAGATACAACATTATGATTAAATTTTTTCCGTATGCAATAAGTACATTTCGCACACAATTATTTTAAACTGTTCACCCTTGAATTTGCGTTTACTTTCGTCTGCCTAGCTATCGGATGGCAGGCTTTAACGCTCTTACATCGCTGATATTCAAATATGATACGTAATAATTTCAATAGGGCATCTCTAAAAATTCATTTTTTGCAAAAAAAATAAAAACAACACACAAAGTATAAAAATTATTAAAAAACACGTCAAGATATATTTTAAAGTAAGAGGAGTATAATATGTATGATAAAAATTTTAGACAACTTTTAAGTGGATATTATTATCCAGTTACTCATCGCTATGGTTTTCTCCAGGCTCCTTTGGATGACGTAGTTGCAGAACATTGGTATTGGAAAAGTACGAATCCATACCTACGAACTCGGCTAGATTACTATTCGAAACCAGTATTTTTTGAAGGTTCGTTACGAGATGGACTAGATATGTTAAACCCAATAGGTTACGAACAAACTCTCTTTGTAGAAACGAAATCAAATTGGACTGCCATATTTGAATCAGGAGGTGAAGTACATTTAAATTATCCAACTCTTAATCTTGGTTGTCAAGGATTAGGTATAACTCTTATCGAAAACACATATAATGATCTTGATAATACTGGAGAACATGGTTTTGTAGAATTTAACCTTTTGCGAGGAATCAACCGCAAGAGTAATTCAGATGGTCAAATACGCCATATCTATGTTGCTAAATCAGATGATAGATGGGTATTTGCATCTGAAGGTGCCCCCCTTTCTTTTGAAAAAACTGAGAATTATTCGAAAAAGAGAATAAAGGATCGTTTTACATATGATATGCTCATTGAGTACACAGGATTTTTGGGATTACAAATAGTTGATGAAGATTTTTATGGTCCTAGAATGGCTTTTGCCGGTTATAGATTAAAAACACCTGGTAAAGGATACGATAAAGACACATATCAAAGTTACCATCAAGAAAGAGGTTTAAAATATGGTCGAGAATATTAAGGGAATTTCCAAAAAATTATTTGAAATGTCATTTTATGAATTACAACTAGATCGAAAGTCAACAAGATCGTATTGGCGATTGTCAAAGCGGCGAGAAAATTGTCTGTCTATTTATGGAGATATTCTTGAAACAAAAATTACTTACGATTACGATACGAAAGGTAATTTAATTTCAGCAACGGATCAACTCGGTAATACGATGAAATTTTCTTATCTTGATACGCCGAATGCGCCTGAACATTATCTTGATACGATAATTAATTCGTTTAATCAAACCAATGAATTTTACCAAATTCGACAACCGTTAAAAAACCACTCAATACTTCAAACCCACAACATTAAAATATAAGTAAACGTTCACAGAAATTCGATTATTAAGTTAGTATCCAAATTTTGATGGATAAGTGGGACAAGAGGGACAATTTTTGTAACAAAAAATCGTCAGACGGATCGCAGGCGTCCCGCATGCATTTCAGGATCGCAGGCGCTTTAGGATCGCAAACATTTCGCCTGGTGTTTCTTCAGATTCGCAGGCGGAACGCCTGCATCACAGGATCGCGGGCGTCTCGCCTGCATGCGGTTGTACTCAACCGCTAATGAGCAAGGTTTAACATCTCAACCGCCTTTTTGTTTGCCTATCGGCAAAGTGCAGGCGGGATGCCCGCGATCCGTTGGTCTCGCCTATACTTCAGGATCGCAGGCGCTTCAGGATCGCAAACATTTCGCCTGGTGTTTATTCAGGTTCGCAGGCGAAACGCCTGCATCACAGGATCGCGGGCGTCTCGCCTGCAGGCGGTTGTACTCAACCGCCGATGAGCGAGGTTTAATATCTGGGCGTCTCTAAAAATTCATTTCTGTCCCATTAGGGACAACATGTTGGTAGAAAATCAATGTCAAAAATATATTTGTCCCGCTAGGGACAACATGTCAATACAACCTTAACCTTTATTGCGTCCTTAACGGGACGCTAAAATTTGTATCATTTTTTTCTACCAACATGCTGTCCCTAGCGGGACAAATATTTATTGTTACAAAAAATACCGGATCGCGGGCGAGACGCCTGTATTCCAGGATCGCGGGTGTCTCGCCTGCATGCGGTTGTACTCAACCGCTAATGAGAGAGTTTTTGATCTCAACCGCCTTTTTGTTTGCCTTGCGGCAAAGTGCAGGCGAGACGCCCGCGATCCGGTGGTCTCGCCTACTTTTCAGGATCGCATATATTTCAGGATCGCAAACATTTCGCATGGTGTTTCGTCAGATTCGCAGGCGGAACGCCTGCATTTCAGGATCGCGGGCGTCTCGCCTGCAAGCGGTTGTACTCAACCGCTAATGAGAGAGGTTTTGATCTCAACCGCCTTTTTGTTTGCCTATAGGCAAAGTGCAGGCGGGACGCCCGCGATCCGGTGGTCTCGCCTGCATTTCAGGATAGCAGGCATTTCGCCTGCAAGCGGTTGTACTCAACCGCAAATGAGCGAGGTTATATCTCAACCGATTTCTTTGTTTGCCTATGAATAGTTACAAGTTAAAAGCAGCTTTTGATTTTTTTGATTGTGATTCTGGCGTCTTGACGTACCAATGGTTTGAGGTTTTCATTTGATTGGATGTTTTCTAAAAATTTTAATGTATTTTTATCGCCGATTGTTGATAAGCTGTTAATAATCGCTCGTTGAGTTATAGAATCTGTTTCAGTCTCAAATAATTTTTCAAGTATTCTTGCCGCATCCGGCGCTTGTGATAATGTAATAAACGATATGCCGTATCGACGGATTTCTATATTGTCGGATTTTAGCAATTCGTGAATTTTGTTTAATTCTTTTTCGCGAATTTTTTTTGCATTATTGCGAAAATAATTTTCGAGAGCAAGCCTAGCCAAATTCTCATAATCATGCCAAGTCGTCTTGCTCAATGAATCGATTAATTGTAATCGACCTGATTCTGTTTTGATTAACTCTTGTATTTCCTTTTCAGCATTTATAATTTTGTTGTTGTATTCTGTTATAGTTTTTGTTGTTGCGTTTGCGGGCGAGGGCGGAGATTTGACCGGATTACTTTGCGCAATTTTTTGTTTTTCTTCTTCAAGACGTTTAGCCGAAACCGGAACAAGATTTTCCATCGTTATATTTTTTGAGAAACGAGAATATGTGTTGGCGTCAATATTATCGGGAATATTTTTTTCGCAATGAAAAAATACTGTTGTCAAGTTATCGGAACATAGCGTAAAGTTACCGGCTAGTCCCCATGACGTTTTTTTATCGCGTTCGTTATCCATAATCGGACGTTTATAATAAGCGGCAACTTGCGACGGCGCTCGTGAAAAAACTTTTTCATCAAGAAAAAATTCTTCAATATCGAATGTGCGGTTGAATGATTCGTTAAAAACCGGTTTAACTAATTCGTAATCTCTATCAGGATTGTAAGTTTTCGGGTTCGATTTGATTCCAAGTACGACGCATTTTGCCGTGTCAATATAAAGAAAACTGAATTGCCAATTACTCCACGATGCAATAAAACCGTCGTTGCAAGGTTCGGGTTTATTTGTCATAAAATTTGGCAACATGATAATTGGTTTTTCGTTTGTGTTTTTAAACGCAATTAAATTTGTATTGAGTTCTTTAGGGATTAGCGTTGATTTTAGAAAAACGGACAGTATTTTGACGGAATCGTCGCGATAAACTTTTTCGACTTCGATTGTATTTTTTGCGACAATATTTTTTGCGGGTAATGTTGGCAAAAAGATTTTCGACGCAGTTGTTTTAACCGATTCGCGAAAAGACGGCGTAGCGTCGTAATTCCATTTGATTTCAGAATTGACCAATTGTTGCGCAAACAACGCAACAACAAAATTCTGAAATAAAAAAATTATAAAAGCAAAAAACATAATTTGCTTTAACATAAAAATCTCCTTTGGGGTTAATAGGAAAAAAATTTTTATCTGACTATTTTAAACTGTTCGCACTTGAGTTTTCGTTTACCTTCGCCTGCCTAGATTTCGTGCGGCAGGCTTTGACGCTTTTTAATCGCTGAATTTCAAGTACGATCTGTATACATGTTGTCCCTAAGGGCTTGTGCGCAAACAAAGTATCTATTTTGTTGTGTTAAAATTTTTGTTTTTTTATTGTGTAATTCCATTCGCTTTGAAATTTGTGTGGTGTGATATTGAGTTTTTCTAGTTCGATATTATTTACGATAATTCCTTTTTTGTATTTTTTTTCATCAATTACGCATTTAATTTTTAGTCCGTTTTTTGTAGTGGT
>JAISLW010000423.1 GCA_031277105.1 Planctomycetaceae bacterium
ATATACAACGTCAATTATAATATTCAATAACATTTTGATTGCAATTAAAATTTTCCTCTGTGTTCTCTGTGTCCTCTGTGGTTAATAAAAATAAATTTGTGGTTTTTAGAAGTTACCTACATCATAAATTCTAATTTTAAAAAACTATCGCCTATCACCTATCTGCTCGTATTTGAAATTCAGCGATTTAAAAGCGTCAAAGCCTGCCGTCCGAAAGCTAGGCAGGCGAAGGTAAACGCAAACTCAAGTACGAATAGTTTAAAACCTGTCGCTTGAATTTTCGTGAACGGTTCTCACGATTAAAAGTCGAACCATATTCCGACGCCGAATTTATTTTCGCGTCTGTGGTATAAAAATTCGTATTGGTCGCTAAAGCCTCTGAAATATTGGCAACCGATTCTGAATAATTGACCTGCATTGTTGCGCCATTGTAATCCTAATTGTATTGTGATATTTCCGTCGTAATTTTTTTCTTCTAGTAGTTGCGTATTTACTGCGAAAAATGGCGAGTAAGAAAAATTTGCGATTGGATAAGGCGAGCTATATTCGAAGCCGAATTGGAAATGCCATGGCTTGGTTAATTCGCCTAGCCATGTTGAGTAATCTATTTCAAAATAGATTCTTGTCGATGGATTTATTCGGTATGATAAACCGAGCAGAATTGATTCGCGTACATAATTTATCCTTCGGTGTGGCAAGCCGTTTTTTAACAGGCGTAATATTCTTTCGTCGCCGAGATGAGAACTGACATGAAAATATCCGGTGCGAAGTTGCCAAATTTTGTTGCCGAATGTTATTGGCAATGCGAAACGGTAATCGGTAGCGTCCATATCTCTTTCATTTTCGTAATCCATTCGCAAATGCGCCGAGCCTTCGACTTCAATTTGTATGCCTTCGGGAAAGATTGTATCTTGCGTGCCGTATCGGAATAATCCGGCGTTGCCGCCGACGGTCGCATCCCAAATCATGCCGAGATAGCGGTCGTGGTTCCAAGCAATACCTAATCGCGTTTCGTTTACGCCCGCAAGGTAACTTTGGTAAATTCGTCCTGCGGGTAAAAGTTGGTAAGTCCAGGGGCGGAGTTGTGCGCGGCTTTCGGTCGTTTCATTTTTGTTATGAAAATTATTGCCGGCGGCGTTATAATTTTTTACGTCAAGTTTAATAGATTCGATTGGTAAAATCGGGCTTTTGGACGGTTCAGATTCCAAATCAAAACGCAACGACGGCAAACCGGACGGTTGGTCGGGGGGCGTTTGGGGAGGAGGGTTTTGGGGAGGCGGGTTATTGTTAGCGGCAAGTGTTGGGGTATTATTGGCGGGCGGAGTATTATTTGTAATTGAGTTATTATTTGTAATTATTGGCGGCGGCGAAGTAGGCGAAGTAGGCGAATTATTAGATGCAGGCAAAGAACCGGTAACCGAATCATCGGCGGCAATAAAGTTAGCCGAAAATATTATCAAAATAAATAACGTTACAAAAAAACTGCATCGATGTAGATAGATCGGATATTTTTTGTTATTTAATTTATTATCGGGTTGTTTATGATTTATTATGGTTGACATTTTGGTCGAGTTGAAAGTATTCTTTTTTGAATTAGTTACATATACGGATCGTAATTATGATTTCAGCAATTTATGCGCAACAGTCAACAGTAATGAATTTCAAATACGACGCGTATAACAATCCAGATTCTTATCTATTGTCAGGATAATACAGATTTCCCGCAAACAGATCAATAGAGATTTTATTGTAAATTAAAAAATCCTTCTAATCTGCGTAATCTGTGGACAAAAAAATCGAATCATAGACCAACGGATCGCGGGCGTCCCGCCTGTACTTTGCCGATAGGCAAACAAAAAGGCGCTTGAGATGTTAAACCTCGTTCATTAGCGGTTGAGTACAACCGCGTGCGATCTTGAAAAGCAGGCGAGACCGCCGGATCGCGGGCGTCTCGCCTGCACTTTGCCGATAGGCAAACAAAAAAACTGTTGAGATCAAAACCTCTCTCATTAGCGGTTGAGTACAACCGCATGCGATCTTGAAAAGCAGGCGAGACCGCCGGATCGCGGGCGTCTCGCCTGCACTTTGCCGATAGGCAAACAAAAAGGCGGTTGAGATCAAAACCTCGTTCATTAGCGGTTGAGTACAACCGCATGCAGGCGAGACGCCCGCGATCCGGCGGCGAAGGCAAGTTACTGAAAAACTAACCTAATATAAACTCGTTCATTTGCGGTTGAGTACAACCGCCTGTAGGCGAGACGCTTGCGATCCTTCTAAAGATTTTTTAACGATAATAGTTTCTTTTTATTTAAAAAATTCTTTTTATTTAAAAATTTTTTGTTATACTGTTTTGTACTTGAAAATCATTTGATTTAAAAGCGTCAAAGCCTGCTGTTCGATAGCAGGTCGGCAAAGGTAAACGCAAATTTAAGTATGAACAGTTTATCAATATCTTTTAATTTTTTTTAATTTTTTATGTATTCTATTCTTCGCGATGAATTGATTAAGACGTCTGATGTTATTGTGGTCAAAGTTGGCACGAATGTGCTTACGCACGATAACGGTCATTTGAACGAGGAGCGGATAGAACGTTTGGCGTCCGATATAGCAATGATGTTTAAGAATAACAAACGAGTTGTTCTTGTAACATCCGGCGCTGTTGGCGCTGGTATGTGTAGTTTGAATTTATCATTGCGCCCTGTTGAAATAGCAGAATTACAGGCTGTCGCGGCAATAGGTCAAGGAAAATTGATAGAAGTCTATGAACGATTTATGAGCAAACACGGACTTTGCACCGCCCAAGTACTTCTTACGGCAGATGATTTTGCGGATCGTAAACGTTATTTGCATTTGCGTAATACGATTTTGGCGTTATTAAAATTTAACGCATTGCCTATTATCAACGAAAATGATACGGTAAGCGTGAGTATGTTGCATACGACGTTTGGCGACAATGATCATCTTGCGTCGCTGGTTGCGAATTTATTTGACACGCCGCTATTGATTTTGTTGACGGACGTCGATGGACTTTACGATCGCGATCCTGCCGATCCGGCGGCGAAATTGATTACGGTAGTTGAACAATGGACGCAAGATTTGATGGGAATGGTTGCGGCAAAAAGATCAAAGTTGAGCAAAGGCGGCATGTCAAGTAAATTAAAAGCGGCAAAAATTATTACCGAATCCGGCGGCAACGTAATAATCGCAAACGGCGACGATTCCGAATCATTGCATAAAATTTTCAATGCCCAAGAAATCGGAACACTCTTTATTACGCAAGACAATCACATGTCGGCAAGAAAACGATGGCTAGGTTTTGCAGTAAGAGCGGAAGGAAAAATCACACTCGACGACGGCGCCGTTAAAGCGGTAAAAACTAACGGCAAAAGCCTATTGCCAATAGGCGTAATCGCCGTCGCAGGCGCTTTTGATAGAGGCGCTATCGTATCAATGATTGACCGAAACGGAAACGAAATCGCAAGAGGATTGACAAATTACAACAAAGACGACCTAATAAAAATTCAAGGAAAAAAAACAAATGAAATAAGACAAATTTTAGGACACTCCGTTTACACCGAAGTCGTACACCGCGATAACTTGCAAGTTACTGATTAAAAAACACAAAGGCAACACAGGGTAACTTCTAAAAACTACAAATTTATTTTTATTAACCACAGAGAACACAGAGAACACAGAGGAAGTTTTTAATTGGAA
This sequence comes from Planctomycetaceae bacterium, assembly GCA_031277105.1. Lineage (GTDB taxonomy): Bacteria > Planctomycetota > Planctomycetia > Pirellulales > Thermoguttaceae > WRKP01. The sequence goes on from JAISLW010000423.1 coordinate 3,715, forward strand.
TCGAAACGTTATTTAATATTATAATTGACTTTTGATTTAAAATAATTTTAGAAAATTTTCTTCTCTGTGAACTCTGTGTTCGCTGCGCTTAAATAAAAAACAGTTCCCCTAAAACTTGTCGCTTAAATTTTCGTGAACGGTTACCAACATTCTATCCCAAAAATCATTTAATTTGGGTTGACTTTTCTGATTATTCCGGTTGTGATTATTGTTCTCAATTATTTTACCGGTTAAGACGATTAAATTGACGTCATTAGTTATATCGTCTGGTTTGAATTTGCGGATTATACAAATTAAACTAGAGACAACTTCTAAAAAATCACTTTGGAAAAAATGTACGCAATATTTCATCAAAATATTACCGCACGGACAAATGATTTTTTAGAAATACCCACGTGAACAATTTATAATTTTTTCCTGTTTTAGAGGGGGAGGGCTCCTGTGTCAGGCTGACCATGTATTAAGTAATTGTAACAAACAAAATCGTCGCAAAATCTGCCTTCAAATCAATTAAACTTGATCGACGGCAAAACAGATTTTCAATACAGTTTGCTAAACAATTACACAAAGGAGTAAAATGATGTTTGGAAACCTTCGTTCCTTTTCTATTTTTTGTACGATAATTATCGCAATCTTAAACGGCGGCGTAAGTATATTTACATCCTGCGCAATTGCCGCCGAACATGCTAACGGACAAAATAACATTACCAAATTTCTTTATCACAATAATTCTTACCCGCAAAAAACGCCGCAAATCGCAAATTCAACAAAACCAGTCTTACAGGCAATCCCACAAACGACAACGATCCCGCAAACATTAACGCCGCCAAAACAAATTACGCCCCAACAAAATTTCAGATACATCGCCGCAAAAACAAACATAACGCAAGATCAAACACAAACAAATATCATTACAAAAAATCTACCGCCGCTAGAAAACACACAAACATTAAATCAAACACAAACTCCAACGCCAACGCCGCAACAAAATCTTACGCCAACGCCGCAACAAAATTCAACAACAATTCCACAACAAAATCTTACGCCCGCGCAGCCGCAACAACAACAACAAAATTTAGCGCCTACGCAGCCGTTACCTGAAACCGGAGCCAATAACCCGTTTAACCCGTTCCAATTCAGAGAATCCGACGACGATAATAATATTGGACTCGTTCCAAGAAACATTTCATCATTGCCCGCAGGAATACAAGTAATCGGAATAATGATCCTCGACAACCAAAAATCTATCGCAGCAATCAGAATCCCACGAACAAACCAAACGCAACGCAACCCGCAAAACACCGCAAATTCAAACGTTTTTTACGTGCGCGAAGGAGACGTAATCGAAGCGCCAACAGGAAACATCCAAGCAAATAGAACAAATCGCGGAATAAACGAACCCGCATCAGAAATCCTATTTCTCATCGTCGAAAAAATCACATCACAACACGTCGAAGTAAGATCACGAAGCAATATCGCTGATAAACATATACTTAGATAAATAAAAAATACATAACCGTTCACGAAAATTTAAACGATAAATTTTAGGGGTTAGGGAATAGAGGTTAGGGAATAAGGAATAGATTTTTAGAAAACTAGATAACAGTTTTTTGTTACAAAAAAGATCAATGAATATATTTTTTTCAAATTTTGTACTGGTAATAATTTTTTTATTATCATTTACGTCGATAAATTTTGGGCAGGATCGCGGGACTTATCGTATTCCGGTTCCGAAATTGTATTCGCGCGGCGGCGATGTAGGGGCACGCACGGCAGCGCCGGTTTTGCAGTTGCATTCAACTACTCCGCCGTCGAACGGAATTAACGTACAAAAAATAACGTCAGATCAAATTAAACCGCAACCGAATACAATGTTGAAATCTGACATAATTAAGACGTTGAATATTAAGGATATGACGTTGCTTGAATTTGCTAGATTGCTTAGTCAAGGCGCGGGCTGGAAGATAGTCGTTAGCAAACAAGCGGCTGCGACGTCGGTCAACGCATATTTTGAAGATATTGACGGTGAAAACGCAATACGCGCAATTTGTCAGGCAAATAATTTATGGTATCGCAAAGACGGCAACGGAATTATTAGTATTATGACAATCGACGAATATCGCAAAGGACTAATGGCAAATAGTCAAGATACGGTTAAAGTTGTTACGCTTCTTTATCCTGATGCGCGTGCGGTCGGCGATTCTATTCAACGTCTGTTTAAAAATCGCGTTGTTTGGAATCCGCCTAATGAATATTACAACGATCCGATAGACGATATTGAACGTGCGTTTGACCGCATGGAAAGCATGTCTGACCGCGTTAATAATATGCAATACGGACAAAGCGGCGGCAGGTCGTCTTCTTCTTCGCGTAGTTCTCGCAGCGGCGGCGGCAGATCGAGTTCGTCGCGAAATACGCAACAACGTAATACAGATTCTTTAAGTCCAAACAGAGTTGTTGAAGATATTGCGCAGAACACGGACGATGAGAAACTTATCGCGCAACTTGCAAGCGGCGACGACGAAATTAAAGTCGGCGAGCCAGGGATAATTTATCTTTCGGCGTTTCGCAGTACGAATGATTTAATGATTAGATCGTCCGATCCGGAAGCGGTCGAAGAGATCGTCAAAGTAATCGAACAATTAGATAAACCTAAACCGCAAGTCCTGCTTGAAGTCAAAATTCTTGATCTTCGTTTGACGGACGACGAGTCATTGGGTCTAGATTGGTTGTTCAAAGCGGGCAAAGTTTCAGGCGGCAGGTCAACGGGCGTTTTGCCGGACGGTTACGGCTCGGCGGCGTCGGCAATTGTTGCGCCGGCAGAAAATTTATTGCCCGCAGGCGGCGGTATCGATCCCAAAGCGATGGTGTTGCAAGTTGTCTCAAACGACGTGCTGGCAAGAATCCAAGCAATGCAAGACAGTGGCAGAATAATTAGCCTCGCAACGCCTAATCTTTGCGTCGCCGATGGTGAAGCGTCGCGGATTTTTATTGGCAAAGAGACGACGATTTTGACGGACGTTACAGTCAACACAACTACAACGCAAGGTTATAGCACGCCGTATGTCAACAGCGCCGTTGACCCCGTTACAGAAAGAATGAATATCGGAACAACACTACTAATTACGCCAAGAATCCACGCCGATAGAACGATAACATTGCGACTAGTTCAAGAAGACTCGCAAGTCGGAGATACGCAAGAAATCATCTTCGGATCAAGCGGAAATTCCGCCTTGTCGTCAAGTAATATGAGTTTTTTCTCCAAAGATATAGAAACGCGAACAGTAACAACAACCGTCGTCGCTTCAGACGCGCAAGTCAGCGCAATAGGAGGCTTGATTAGAGAATCAGTAAATCAACGCGAAGTCGGTTTGCCAGGTTTAATGAAAACGCCTTACATCGGCAACTTGTTCAAAACATCGTTCAAAACGCGTGAAAGACATGAGTTATTAGTTTTGGTGAGACCGTTTGTGTTGCTAGCGCCAGGCGAAGGCGGAATGAAAACGGAAAAATTACTAAAACGACTAAGCGAACACCCAAGCGCACACGGAAAAATACCGCCGCTGAGAATCGGAGAAGGAAGTTTCACAACAATAAACGAAAGAATTTACGACCTCCCAAAAGACGCCTTCAACTCAATAAAAATAAGAGCAACACCATGGGCAACAGACGAAAAATAAACAAATTTACAAATTAATTCGGAATTATACTGCTCGTACTTGAAATTCAGCGATTGAAAAGCGTAAAAGCCTGCCGTCCGATAGCTAGGCAGGCGAAGGTAAACGCAAACTCAAGTGCGAACAGTTTAAAGATTGTAATTTCAAATTTAAAATAATCCTTTTAATCTGCGCAATCTGCAAACAAAAAGATTCGATCAACAGATTACAAAGATTATTTTTAAAATAATTCCGAATTCAGCATTCCGAATTTCGAATT
>JAISLW010000112.1 GCA_031277105.1 Planctomycetaceae bacterium
TATTCTATTTTAATACGTTATGAATTATTAAAATTTAATAATTATTTTATGCGTATTGCGATGTTTCGGCGAAACATCGCCTACCTTTTTACAAAAAATGAATTTTTAGAGACGCCCTTATCATAACGAGATTTTTAGGGACAAGTGTAACCGGATGAACAAGTGGGAAAATTTTTTTATAACAAAAAACTGTTATTTAGTTTTCTTAAAAAACGACTCCTTATTCCCTAACCTCTAAAATCTAGCGCTTAAAGTTTTCGCGAGCGGTTATCTATATTTTTATGTTTTTTTATTTTTCGGGTTCTGGTAAAAATTTGTTTCCTTGTAGCCAGATTTCGCATAGATTTGTCCATTCGTTTTGTTGTTTTTTGTCGCCTAATCCGACGCCGTGTTTTCCTTTTTGGAAAATATGAATTTCAGCCGGTACTTTATTTTTTTTCAGGGCGAGGTAGAAGTCGATACCGTTTTCTGGTTTTACGGCTTGGTCTTCGGTAGTGAAGATGATGAATGTTGGCGGCGTTTTTTCGGTAACTTGTTTTTCGGTTGAGTAAAATTTTACGAGTTCGTCTGTCGGGTTATTTCCGATTAGGTTACGTTTTGAGCCGCCGTGCGTAATTTGTTGGTCAAATGAAATTACCGGATAGATCAAAAGCATGAAATCCGGTCTTGAACTAATTTTATCAATCTCATCGGCGGGATTGGTATGATTTTCAAAATGTACTCCGGTCGTCGAAGCGAGATGACCGCCGGCGGAGAAACCAATTATTCCGATTTTGTCTTGTTTAATTCCTAACTTTGCCGCATTAAAACGCAGGTATCTCAACGCCCGTTGTGCGTCGAGCAACGGTCGCGGGTGTCCGCCGCCGCGTCGTAAGTGACGGTAGGCTAGAATTGCTGTTGTTATACCTTTTGCGTTGAGCCATTTTGCGGTTCGCACGCCTTCCCAGTCCCACGCCAAGCCGCTGTAAGAGCCGCCTGGACAAATTACAATTGCCGTACCGTTAGGATTTTGCGGCACGGTAAGTAATATTTTAGGTTTATCTTGGTCTTTAAGATTATCGCCTTCTGGAATTGCTCCGTCCCAAAGAAAAATTTCTTGAGATTTTGGTTCGTCGCCAAAAATGACGTTGTTGTTGTTAATAATAATAATTGTAACGATAAATATCAGTAACGTTGTTAGTGATATTGTGAAATTTGTTGTTTTCATTTGTTTAAGTTTGGTTAAGGTTTTTGGAAATTTGTTTATTAAATTACGTTTTGGGTAATTTTTGATGGACAAGCGGGACGATTTTTTGTTACAAAAAATCTATCCGCAATAATCTATTTAATCTGTTGTATGATTTAGCCTGCTTGTTTATCGCTGATTTCTTTTGCTTTTGCAATATCGGCTTCGGCTTTTTCTTTATTTCCTAGCATTCCGTATGTAACTGCGCGATGTTGGTAAGCGGCGATGTTTTTCGGGTTTAATTCTAACGCTTTGGTTAAGTGTTGAATAGCGGGTCTAAATTTTCCTTGTACTCTTAATAGTATTCCTAGATTTAAGTGTGCGATTAAATTATCGGTATCGCATTCTAGCGCTTTTTCGTAATCTTTGACGGCTTCGTCTGTTTGTCCGGTTTTACTTAGCAGGACTCCGCGCGAGCAATATGCTTGTACGAGGTCTTTATCTTTAGGATTTTTTGAGCGGTTTATAACTTGCGAGTAATCAGATATTGCTTCGTTTACGTTTCCTAATTTTGCGTAAATTACGGCGCGGTTTAACCAGATTTTTATGTTATCGGGATGCGATTTAAGTATGATTGTAAAATCTTCCAAAGCGCCGATTTGGTCGCCGCTTGCGACTTTAGCGTGACTGCGGCTAATATATGCGTCAATATCATTGGGCGCTAATCTTATCGCTTCGTCGAAATCGCTAATTGCGGAGTGATATTTTTTAAGATTAACAAAAACCATGCCGCGACTGCTATAAGATTTAGAATAACGCGGATTGAGTTCAATTGCGCGCGTGTAATCGGCGATTGCAAGTTCGTAGAAATTGAGTTTAAGATAAACGAGTCCGCGATTCATAAACGCTTTGTAATCGTTTGGAAAGTTTTTTATAACTTTCGTATATTCTTCAACCGCTTCATTATTCTTGCCCATTGCTTCTAGTACGTTGCCGCGATTGCCGTGAGCGCGATAATGATTCGGGCTAACTTCAATCGCCTTGTCGTAATCTTCCATTGCGCGAGCGTAATCTTTTTTCAAGAAAAAAACTAACCCGCGAGCGACAAACGGATCGGGGTCTTTCGGTGAAAATTCTATTGCTTGCGTGTAATCTTCGATAGCGTTTTCGATTTGCCCGATAGAAAATTTTGTTAAACCGCGATTCAAAAATGCCTTGCCGTAGTCTGGTTTTAATTCTATTGCTCTCGTAAATTCTGCTATTGCGCGTTCATTGTCGCCGCGTTTACGATAAACGCAAGCGATATTAAAATACGGCGCAGCCTCTTTGGGCGCAAATTTTAAAACGTCGCTGTAACTTTCAATCGCCTGATCAAAACGCCCTATTGCTTCGTAAGCGTTGCCGCGAGAATAAAACGCCTCGATATAATGCGGATTTTCTTTGATCGCCGACTCGAACATATCGAGCGCCTGTTCGTATTCTTTTTTTTTCATGTACTCCAGCCCGCGCCGAAGCATATCAGTTTCATCGAACATTTTTAAATAAGATAATTAAGGGATAGGTTGTAGGGGGTAGGGAATAGGGGAATAGGGAATAGGGGAATAGGGGAATAGGGGATAGGGGGACAATTTTTGTAACAATAAATATTTGTCCCGTTAAGGACGCAATGACGGTTAAGGTTGTATTTAAACTGTTCGCATTTGATTACTATTTTTTACCAAAACTTTTATTATGGTCAATAAGCGGCTTCACTATTGGGTATCTCTAAAAATTCATTTTTTTGTAAAAAGGTAGGCGGTGTTTCGTCGCTGTGTTTATTTTTGGGCCGCATTACGTATAAAACAATTATTAAATTTTAATAATTCATAACGTGTACAATAGATGTACTTTATACGTTGTGAAATAATAAAATTTATTAGCAACATAAAATCTAATGCGGCGTTTCGGCGAAACGCCGC
>JAISLW010000190.1 GCA_031277105.1 Planctomycetaceae bacterium
CTATACTGCTCGTACTTGAAATTCAGCGATTTAAAAGCGTCAAAGCCTGCCGTCCGAAAGCTAGGCAGGCGAAGGTAAACGCAAACTCAAGTACGAATAGTTTAAAATGATTACGCAAAAAAAATAAATTATATTTATGGATAAACAAGATACTAATCAAAATATTGAATCAAATTTAGAACAAACGCCGGAATACCAAATTGACGACGAAGCGTTTTTAGACGAGTTTGCTGTTGATACGGATAAATTGGACAATACGACCGCGTCTAACGAGTCGGCAGATACTACAAATTTATCATTCGCAAATTCATCTGATTCAGACTTATCTGATTCAAAAGTTCAAGCGGAACATTCTATCGGACAATCGCCTTGCCCGCAACAACCATCTCCGCCAACTATTACAATTTCAACAGACGACGTTACATTCGCAGCCTTACAATCGCTAAAATATCCGGCGCCCAATCGCTTCTTCACAACAACAAATAACGCCGCCGCAAATCAACAACCTAAACCAAACGAAACAAAACCGCAAACGTCAACCGGCGGCTTTTTACGCGATGATATTTCGGTTAAGTTTATGTTATTTGCGGGCGTGGCGCTTCTTCTTGCGATGTTGTTTATGCCTTGGTTTGCGGAGAGTATGGTCTATTCGGTAAATCGCGGCGCCGAACGCGCAAAAGCGGAAGCGGCACGAGAATTTTTAGCGGGAGTACCAACGGCAGAGCAACTTATCCCATGGGTCGTAAAAAAGGTTACGCCGAGTGTAGTTTCGATCCGCGTTTCGACCCAATTTCGTCTAATGGGAGAATTCGGCGTAGGACTCGGAACAGGCGTAATTGTTGATTCCGACGACAAGGCAACTTACATTTTGACAAATTATCATGTAATCGACAAGGCGCGATTATTTGCGGTTCAATTTAGCGACGGACAAACGACAAACGACGTTGAAGTTGTGGGGTTTGATTCGGATACGGATATTGCAGTGTTAAGGGTAAATTTATCGCGGAAGTCAACAATGGATTGGGGCGACAGTAGAAAAATTAACGTCGGCGAACAAGTAATTGCAATCGGCAATCCGTTTGGATTAGGTAATACGGTAACATCGGGAATTATCAGCGCAACAGAAAGATATAATCCAAATATAAGCGGATCAAGATCGCACGAAATGTTACAAACCGATACGGCTATAAATCCAGGAAACAGCGGAGGACCGCTAGTAAACTTGGCAGGTGAATTAGTGGGAATTAACACAACTATCTTTTCACAAAACGGCGGCAATCAAGGAATCGGTTTTGCGATACCAAGTTTATTGGCAAAACATGTTTATACGGAAATAAGAAAAAACGGACTTGTCGAACATGGATGGCTTGGAATTATTATGATGCCGACAACTGATGAAATCGCAAAATCACTAGATTGGGAATTATCAAAAGGCGTAATCGTAAGAGAATTTACCCCATTCTCGCCCGCAAGAGACGCAGGAATAAAAAGAGGTGATATTTTAATAAAATGGGGAGACGAAGAAATCAAAGACCCATTGCACCTATCGCACCTAATCATCTTGTCAAAAGCAGGCAAAACAGAAACTATCGAACTAATAAGAAAAGGCGAAACAAAAAAAATAAAAGTTAAACTAGGAAAAAGACCCGTAAGCATTAAAAAAAGTTAAACAAAAAATAGATTGACGATTTTTTAAAGACATGAGGGACAAGTGAGACATAAAAGATAATTTTTGTAACGAAAAATCGCAAACGAATTCGCAGGCGGAACGCCTGCATCCCAGGATCGCGGGCATCTCGCCTGCAAGCGGTTGTACTCAACCGCTAATGAGAGACGTTTAATTCTCTAAAAATTCATTTCTGTCCCGCTAGGGACAACATGTTGGTAGAAAAGTAAGGTCAAAAATATATTTGTCCCGCTAGGGACAACATGTCAATACAACCTTAATCTTTATTGCGTCCTTAACGGGACGCTAAAAAATTGTATCATCTTTTCTACCAACATGTTGTCCCTAACGGGACAGATCGGACAAATTGGAAGGATCCCAGATGTCTCGCCTGTATTTCAGGATCGCAGGCATTTCGCGTGCATGCGGTTGTACTCAACCGCTAATGAGCGAAGGGAACTTCTAAAAACTCATTTTTTTGTAAAAAGGTAGGCGGCGTTTCGCCGAAACGCCGCATTAGATATGAAATAATTATTAAACTTTAATAATTCTTAAAGCCTAAAATATATATTTTAGACGTTGTGAAGTAATAAAATTTATTGGCGTCATAAACTCTACTGCGGCGTTTCGGCACAGTGTTTAATTTTTTTAGCCGCCTACCTGAATAAATGAGTTTTTAGAACTTGCCTATTGACAATTTTTTTGAGGGACAATTGGGACAGGAGGGACAAGTGGGACAATTTTTGTAACAAAAAATCTGCTCTAGTTTTCAAAAAAAATACTCCTTATCCTCTACTCCTTAACCCATAAAATCTTTTGCTTAAATTTCCGTGAATGGTTACAAAAAATTACTTATTTATTATCGTTACCGGTTACTAATTTTTTGTATTTGTTATTGGCAATCCTTTTGCGATAGACGTTCTCATATCGGTATCAGACATGATATTTTTTAGTTTGTAATAGTCTAATATGCTTAATTTTCCGTTTGAGATAGCTTCCGAAATGGCAAGCGGCACTTCGGCTTCGGCTTCTACAACTTTGGCTTTGCTCTCTTCTATTTTTGCGATATTTTCTTGTTCTGCCGCTACCGCTAGCGCTCTTCTTCCTTCTGCTTTTGCGCGTGCGACTCTTGTATCGGCTTCCGCTTGATCCGCTTGCAATCTTGCGCCGATATTTTCGCCTACGTCAATATCCGCAATATCAATCGAAACAATTTCAAACGCCGTTTCCGAATCCAATCGTCGCGCAAGCACTGTTTTTGAAATTCGATCTGGATTTTCCAAAACGACGCCGTGCGTTTCAGCCGATCCGATAGCGCTTACAATACCTTCGCCGACACGCGCAATTATCGTATCTTCCGTAGCGCCGCCGATCAATTGACGTAAATTTGTACGAACAGTTACACGCGCTTTAACTTTAAGTTGAATACCGTTTTTTGCAACTCCGTCAAGCGTAGTCCGATTTTTTGACGGCGTTGGACAATCAATAACTTTCGGATAAACACTCGTTTGAACCGCTTCACGTATATTACGCCCCGCTAGATCAATCGCCGTCGCCAATTGATAATCCAAATCAAATATTTTCGCTTTATTTGCCGCAATCATCGCCTGAACTACCGCCGGAACATTACCGCCCGCCAAAAAATGCGCCTCAAGAGATTTTGTCGTTACTACGCTTTCGTCAAGTCCCGCCTGAACCGCCATAATCTTACTACGCAATATCACTTCCGCATTAACCTTTCTAAAATACATCGCTATCAAATCAAGAATAGAAATACCAGCGCCCGCCATCACAGATTGAATCCACAACGGAAAAAAACGCATAAAAATAACAAAAACGACAAACAATATAACCAATCCGGCGCCGACAAGAAAAAGAGTCAAAACCTGATCGGACGATTGAGCAAAAAGCTGAACGAAATGTTGAGTAAAAATTTGATTCATGGTAAATTTGGTTTGTTTAATTTAATGTTTGTTAAATGTAATTAATGTTACAATAATTGTTACGTCAATTTGTCAAGCAAATTTATTACAGACAATACAGACGATCAAAATAGTCTTGCCGTTAAAGTACCTAATGAAAATTTGTCTAAAACCAATCAACCCCAACAGCAAACAAGTCGCAAAGTATATCACAAGAATTACCACATTCAATAAGGGGGCGATTCTAATTTTTTCAGTTCGCATTTTATTTCTTTGCCCGTGAAAGCAACCGCCATCAATATTACTTTCTTGTCAAGATACGCTTCGTAATATTTGCGGTCGTTGATTTGTTTCATTGCGGAATTTAATAAACTTGTAATACTCTTTTTTGAATCATATTTTATCTCGGCAATCACGACTAAATCTGCTTGACTCCAAACTGCATCTATCCGACCAATATTAGTTTGAATTTCGCCCTTAATATCAAAACCAAATACTTTCATCAATAACAAAAACATCGAATGATAATAAGCATCCTTCGCAATATGCAACGTGTTCGGAATATTAGCCAACAATATTCGTAAATTCTGCTCAAGTCCCGAAGTATCGCCCGCATAAATCTGATCTTGCATATCGTAAACTAAAGGCTGAATCTGTTCGACAGGATAATTGATGTAAGCGTTCAATAAATATTCTAAAAATGCTTCTTTAACCTCCAAGTTCGGTATCCCAAGAGTGTATTGCGGACGTAAAGATGAGTCAACTTCTTTGATCGTTAAATAACCAGTTTGGAATAACAACGGAATTTCGCT
>JAISLW010000251.1 GCA_031277105.1 Planctomycetaceae bacterium
TTTTTACTATGCCGGATATTTTTGTTAAAAAACGACCTCGTCAAATTGAAATTCAACGTCAAGAACTTTGCGATAAGTTTTATCTTGAACTTCGCAACTGGTATTTTTGGACGACCGAAAAGTCTAGGAATCCCGATTATTCGTTACGTTTAATTATTCGTTTATTGCTTTGTTTCTTTTTGCAAGATAAAGGACTTGTTCCGAAACGCCGCATTAGAGTTTATGATAGCAATAAATTTTATTACTTCGCCACGTATAAAATACGTCTATTTTACACGTAATGAATTATTGAAATTTAATAATTATTTTGTGCGTAATGCGGCACAAAAAATAAACGCAACGGCGACACGCCGCCTACTTTTTTGGAAAAAATAAATTTTTAGAGACGCCCTAAAGGAATTTTTACAAATGCCTGTTGACAACGCTACAACTTATTCGGTTAATCCGGTCAATGTTTCTCAAACTTCCGTGCGAAGCGGCGAACAGAGTACGTTTAATTCGGCGATTCAATCAGATACGGCAAACCAGAAAATTGATAATACAAATGTAAACTCAAGCGGAATTATTGTTACGAATAATATAAAAAATAATTCCGTAAATTTCGGAAAAAATATCGCAACAGAGATTTTATTGCAAGAATCTGAAAACGCAGGATTGTCTGAAAACAACGGCGAAAAATTTAATTCAAATTATCGTAACGATAAAAAAAATACTGACGCGGAGCGGATTGACGACAAACAACTTGATAAAAAAATATTGAATCAAACTGAATTGCGAAATTCGGAAATAAAGTCAGATTATATCAATCAACTTGACCGCCGCAATCAAATTCACAACGAATATTTGAACCGGTTAAATAATCGTTCCGAACAAAATAAAATTGAAATAGTTCACGAACCCGCAAAAAATTTACAACAATCCGAAAATCAACCGCAACAAATTTCGCCGCCAATTATTCCCCGCCAAACGCCAAACGCCCAAAACATAACCCCAAATGACAACATCAATAACGCCGCTAATAATACCGTCGATAATCGCGGCGGGACTATCAAGTTTCTTAACGCTTCCAATCATCGGGCGCTTGTACGCGAGGCGCTAGGGCAAGTTGCGGCAAGTGTAGAAAATCCGCAAACAAGATTTTCCGTAACAATAATTCCGCCCCCAAATCCTGCCCAAAAAGAATCCGCAAAAAATATCGCAAACGCACAACAAACAACTTTCACTATATTCTCCACAACAGGTCGCATCGAACAAATAAATTACAACAAAGATCAAAATAATCGCCAAAATCAAAACGATAAAAACGAAAACGAAAACGAAGAAAATAAAAAACAAAAAAATAAAAACAAAAAAAATAATATCGAACTATCACAAACAACTAATTTACAATCCAACACGCCGCAAAAAAATAATTTATTATCAACAAAATTTGATACGCAAACATCGAATAATTTAGACGCCCGCGAAAATCTTTACGACAAAGAATCAAACTTACAACTTGACGATAACGTTGCGAACATTTTGGACGGCGGCGTAATCAATGTTGTTTCAGATAATATTTCAGATAATATTTCCGGCAATACTTACGGTAATATTTCCGAAGTCAACGCAAACAATACCGACAATACAAGCAATACGGACAATGTTAGCGATGCGGGTTTTGATTTATCGCAATTGCCGGCATTTATTGTAACGATAATATCTGATCCGGTTAAATTTACTGGCAAGATTGATTTAAATAATTTCGCTTCCAACGGCGACAAAGTCGATGGCGACAATATTGACGGCGGCGAGTTTGGTAATATTTCTGATAATGTTATTGACGGCGGAGTTGATTTTGATTTACCGGATGTATCTTGGCGTAACAGATTAATGTTGCGGATTGCGGCGGCTTGTAAGGCAATGCCGAGCAGATACAATTTGTTTAGGATTAAATTAAATCTCGATAGCGCCGGAGAATTATTTATAAAAATTGCAAAAAATAAGAACGGCAATTATTCAGTATCATTTACGGCGACGAATGCGGATGTTGCAAAAAAATTAAACGATGGAATCTTTTCGCTTAAAGAATCGCTTGCGGACGGCGACGTTAAGTTAGACGATGTTGAAATAAAAAACGGCAAAATTTAATAATAGAGAACTTCTAAAAAACACAGATTTATTTTTATTAACCACAGAGGACACAGAGAACACAGAGGAAATTTTTAATTGGAATCGAAACATTATTTAATATTATAATTGACATTGGATATAAAATAATTTAAAAATTTTCTTCTCTGCGAACTCTGTGTTCGCGGCGCTTAATAAATAAAAAACGGTTTTTTAGAAGTTTCCGACAAGTTTTAGGGGATAGGTTGTAGGTGGTAGGGTATAGTTTTCTAAAATTAGATTATTTAGAGAAAAAGTTTTTTGTTATAAAAAAATTGTCCCACTTGTCCCTTATGTCCCACTTGTCCCTCAAAAATTGCCAATACGTAATTTGCTAAAAAAATTTCCGTGAGCGGTTACAGAAAAATTAACCAATTTAACGATTAAAAATTGAAATGGAAAGACTTGAATTTGCGAAGGAGATAGTTAGGGAGGCTGGGGCGATTACGCTTAAATATTTTTATTTGCGGTCGAGTTATTCGGTCGAGCGTAAGGTTGATGCGTCTCCGGTTACGGTTGCGGATTTGGAGGTTGAGCGTTTTTTGCGGGATCGTATTTCGGGGCGATTTCCTGACGATATGATTTTGGGCGAGGAGTTTTCGGTCAAGACTGGCGCGAGTGGTTTTAAGTGGTTGATTGATCCGATTGACGGGACGGTATCGTTTATTTATGGCGTTCCGATTTATAGTATTTTGGTAGGGATAGAGTTTGATGGCGCTAGTGTCGGCGGTGTGATTGGTTTACCGGCGCTAGGTGAAATGTTGTGGGCGGGCAAGGGCGTAGGCGCTTGGCATGAAGCGAAAAGGTTTGAAGAACCTGTAAGGGCAAAAGTATCAAATTGTAAAAATATTTCGGACGCAATTTTTTTGACGAGTGATATTTCAACTTATATTGACGTGAACCGGCGAGGTTCTTTTGAAAATTTGGAACGCAATGTACTATTAACTCGGACGTGGGGAGATGCGTATGGATATTTTCTTGTCGCAACTGGAAGAGCGGACGTCATGGTCGATCCGGTCTTATCTGATTGGGATGCGGGACCGTTATTGATAATTCTGGAAGAAGCGGGAGGAATGTTCACGGACTGGCAAGGGAAAAAAACGATTTACGGAAACGAAGGCGTCGCATCAAATGGAATTTTGCATGAAGAAATACTGCAAATCTTACAGTCAAAAAAATAAAACCGCCGCCAATATTTCTTGATTTCTTGCAGTAGAAAGTTATTACAACTTTTAAAATCAACAATAGACTACTGCATTTCTCCTAAAAAAAAATCCTTCTAATCTGCGTAATCTGTGGATCGTTTTTTTGTCCGCAGATTACACAGATTAGAAAGATTATTTTAAATGCAAAATTAAAAATTTTTAATTCCGAATTCCGCATTCCGAATTGTAACCGTTCACGGAAAAATTTTTAGCCAATTACGTATTGTCGATTTTTAAGCTGTTAGCGTTTTAATTTGCGTTTACCCTAACCTCATTTTTACCTTATTTTTCTTTACAAAACAACCTTAGTAGCACGTGAACCCACCAAACCACAACCTCATTACCTCCTTAAAAAATTAGGTAATGAGGTTTGTTTTATGGGGGCTTTGTTGCTACTTAGGTTGTTTTGTTCAGAAAAATAAGGTAAAAATGAGGTTAGGGAAAATAAATTTTTAACCGTTCACGAA
>JAISLW010000290.1 GCA_031277105.1 Planctomycetaceae bacterium
ATTTTAGATGTGCAAAATATTAAAATTTATTGATATTGTAAACCGTAATGCGGCGTTTCGGCACGGTGTTTGATTTTTTTAGCCGCCTACCTAGACAAATGAATTTTTAGAGATACCCACATATAAACTTCGCTTTATAATGCGGAGGAATAAAATCGTAAAAGCTTGTCTTAAGAATATGCAGGCGACAAGTAACTAAAAATTCAGATGAGGTAGTTTTAAAATATGTTTTATAATTTAGATTGCATAGAGGGCGCCCAAAAATATCTGAAATCGAACTCGGTCAATTTGATTATTTGCGATCCTCCGTATGGAATTAATGGCGATAAACTTGATAAACATTATAATCGAGATGAAAGTAACGTCCTTGACGGCTATGTTGAAGTTTCGCAAAAAGACTATCCTGAATTTTCGGCGCGATGGATAAACGAAGCGGCGCGAGTTTTACGTCCTGGCGGCAGCATTTACATAGTTTCCGGTTATTCGCAGCTCCGGCACATCCTTAACGCATTAGCAAATACCGAACTACAAGAACGAAATCATATAATTTGGAAATATAATTTTGGCGTTTACACGAGCAAAAAATTCATATCGTCTCATTACCATATCCTGTATTACGTCAAACCGCCTTGTAATAATTTAACATTCAACACAAACGCATTTTTTGCCGATAACGAAAAATCAGAAAACGGCGGCTCAATGAATTATCTTGACCGCGAAGACGTCTGGATTATCAATCGCGAATACAAACCAGGTCAAATTAAAAACAAAAACGAATTGCCAAAATCACTATTGACAAAAATGATACTCTATTCAAGTAATCCCAACGATATGGTTTGCGATTTCTTTTTGGGCAGTTTTTCAACGGCAAAAATCGCTATCGGATTAGGAAGACAAGCATGCGGTTTTGAACTAAATAAAAACGCCTTCGATTACCAAATCAAAGAAATCGAAAAAATAAAATCCGGCGAATTACTGCCCGAACTACGAAACGTACCCGAAAATAAACTCTTCAACAAAGGAAAACCTTTAACACAAGACGAAATCAAAAAAATCATAACCGAATTTTCACAACTTACCCAAAAAGGAATAACAAAAAAAATGGCTTGCAACTCAATATCAGAAAAATACGGACGAGGATATTGGTCAATCTTAAATATCGTTTCCTCGCTAGACAATCTCAATCGCAAACCACAAACAACATCATCCTTTTTCGACTAATATCACAAAATAGTTAATAACATTAGGGCGTCTCTAAAAATTCATTTGTCCATGTAGGCGGCGTTTCGGCAAAACGCTGTTTACCTGGACAAATGAATTTTAGAAAATGCCTGAATATAATTTTGACGTTTAAAAAACGTAATGAAAAATGAGTAAATCTAATGACGATGAATTTGTTCAGAGTATTGATTCTGCGGATCAGTTGCGTGAGAACACGCGTCCGTTTGGCGTGGATGTTTCGGAGCGTGTGAAACGTTTACCTGCATATCTTTTTGCGGAGTTGAACAAGTTGAAATATCAGAAGCGTAAGTCTGGCGCCGATGTTATAGATCTTGGCATGGGTAGTCCTAGCGATCCTCCTGCGACGTATGTTATTGACAAGTTAGTCGAGTCGGTTCGTAATCCGCGAGTTCACGCATATAGTCATGCGAGCGGTTTGCCTCAATTGCGTAAGGAGTTGACTTCGCGTTATTTGAAGTATTATGGAGTTCGTCTTGATCCTGATTCGGAGACGATAGTTTGCATGGGGTCGAAGGAGGCGATGTCGTATCTTTGTTTAGCGTTGTTGGGCGGCGGCGATACGGCGGTAGTTCCGTCGCCTTATTTTCCGGCGCATTTGCATGCTGTGATGTTGGCTTCGGCAAATGCGATTTTGCTTGATGTAACGCAGCCTGATAAATTGTTGTCAAATATTGCGTCAACGTGTCAATTTCTTCAACCGAAACCGAAATTATTGATTTTGAATTATCCGCATAATCCTACGGCTACGGTTGTAGGTCAAGATTTTTATTTTGAGATAGTGAAGTTGGCGAAACGATTCGGATTTATGGTAATAAGCGATCTTGCTTATGGCGACGTTTGTTTTGACGGTTACAGGGCGCCGAGTTTCTTGTCAGTCGATGGGGCAAAAAGCGTAGGCGTTGAAACAACAACGATGAGCAAAGGTTACAATATGGCTGGTTGGCGGGTCGGATTTTGCAGCGGCAACGCCGAAATTATACGCGCGTTATCTACGATAAAAACGTATTATAATTACGGCGTATTTTCGCCGTTACAGATAGCGGCGATTACGGCGATAAGATATTCAGACCGCGAAGTTGAGAAACAGGCGAAAATTTATCAGAAGAGACGCGATATTTTGTGCAACGGTTTAGAGCGAATTGGTTGGCAAGTCGAGCGTCCGAGTGCGACGATGTTTATCTGGCAAAGGATACCGGAAAAGTTGGCGGGTGAAATGAACTCGTTTGATTTTGCAATAAAGTTATTACGGGAGGCGGATGTTCTGGTCAGTCCAGGTTCAGCGTTTGGCGAAGCGGGCGAAGGTTACATCAGAATGGCAATCGTAGAAAAAGAAGACAGATTAAAACAAGCCGTAAGACAAATTAAAAAATTCACAACTACTCAAAGTAGAGAATAAAGTGTAGGGGATAGGGGATAGGGGGTAGGGAATAGGGGGTAGGGGATAGGGAATAGATTTATTGTAACAATAAATAAATAAATGCAGGCGAGACCAACGGATCGCGGGCGTCCCGCCTGCAATTTGCCGAAAGGCAAACAAAAAGGCACTTGAGATCAAAACCTCGCGCGTTAGCGGTTGAGTACAACCGCATGCAGGCGAGACGCCCGCGATCCTGCGGCGGGTGCGATCCTTTAGCGCCTGCATTACTTTTTTTGCAAGCGAGACGCCTGCGATCCTTCAAACGATTTTTTGTAACAAAAAACTGTTCTCTCGTTTTCTAAAAAACTTACTCCCTACTCCCTACCCCCTACCCCCTACTCCCTACTCCCTACTCCCTACTCCCTACTCCCTACCCCCTACCCCCTACTCCCTACCCCCTACTCCCTACTCTCTACTCCCTACCCCCTACTCCCTAAAACCTCGCGCTTAAATTTTTATGAACGATCACATTTTGCGACTAGGTAAAAATGCCGGATGAATTGTTGTCTGGCAATTCCCGAACCAATTGAAATCAACAAAGTTGAAGTAGGCGCTGATAAGGCTTTTAACTCGTTTTCCATAAAAGTCCCAAATAGACTATTCATAATATGCAAGATAAAATATATTTTTAAATAATTTGACATGTAAAAGGTTATGGAATAGATTTGTTTTTAACCGGCTAATAATTTGCCCCCCTACTTTGCGCGCGCACTTATCACGGTATCATTTCACACCTCATAACGAAATACGGATATGTTGTATATTCCTGAACAGAGATACCACTATATGTAGCGCTAGTCGCATCGGCATAGTTTTAAACTGTTCACACTTTAATTTGCGTTTAACGCCGCCTGCCTAGATTTCAAACGGCAAACTTTGACGCTTTTAACCAAATTACGTATCTCTAAAAATTCATTTTTTTGTAAAAAACAGTAGAGTTTATAATACCAATAAATTTTAATAATTCATAAAAGCCTAAAATATGTTTTATTTTAGACGCGCGATGTATTAAAAGTTATTGACGGTATAAACCACAATGCGACCCAAAATTAAACGCAACAATGAAACGCCGCCTACCTGAACAAATGAATTTTTAGAGAACGCCCATATTTCCGTAATTCGTTAGTTTTCGTGATTAGGATTTATCCTGATTTTTTACAGTATTTTAGTTCTCGTTTTTTTTAACTTTTATGATTTTTGAGTTGTTTGCAATTGAAATTGCGGTTCTTGCCGCTTGCCAATTTACTTATTGGCGTCCAGATTTTCAAACGCCAACGGCTCTGAAATTTAAATGTGCATAGTTAAAATTTATTTAACCTTTTTTACCCCCTCTTTTTAGTATGGATACTTTGCTAAATATACCCGCGTCCAACAACAACGCCAATGTTGATTCCGTTGATAGAATGACGGAGCCTAATTATTCCGGTCTTAAAATTTTACCGCTCTTTTGTCCTGATAATATTTCCGATCCATTTGAATCTGTCAAATGGTCAAAACGCACCGCAACAATAAAAAATGATAGCGGTTCGGTATTTTTTGAACAGGACGATTGCGAATTTCCCGAAACGTGGAGTCAATTGTCAGTAAATGTAGTTGCGAGTAAATATTTTTACGGCGAGCCGAATACGCCCAATCGTGAAAAAAGTATTCGCCAACTTGTACATCGCGTGAGCCGGACGATTGCCGATTGGGGACTTGCGGACGGTTATTTTGCGACGGCTACGGAGGCTGAAACTTATTATCGCGAACTTACATGGCTGTTGCTAAATCAATACGGCTCATTCAATTCGCCCGTCT
This sequence comes from Planctomycetaceae bacterium, assembly GCA_031277105.1. Taxonomy (GTDB): domain Bacteria; phylum Planctomycetota; class Planctomycetia; order Pirellulales; family Thermoguttaceae; genus WRKP01. The sequence continues at coordinate 4,457 of JAISLW010000290.1, forward strand.
GGTTTAACGTCGGTCTTTACCAACAATACAACGTCAAAGGCAATAAATGCACGTGGCATTGGGACGAAAAACAAGGCGAAGCGACGCAACCCGATAACCCTTACCAATACCCGCAAGCGTCGGCGTGTTTTATCCAAAGCGTTGAAGATAACATGGAAGCAATCATGGATTTGGCGCGTAGCGAAGCGATGTTGTTTAAGTTTGGCAGCGGCACGGGGACTGATTTGTCAACAATACGTTCTAGCACTGAAAAACTTACCGGCGGCGGCAAACCTTCGGGACCGCTTTCTTTTATGCGGGTCTATGATCAAATTGCGGCAGTCGTAAAAAGCGGCGGCAAAACACGACGAGCGGCAAAAATGCAATCGTTAAAAATTACGCATCCGGACGTAATGGATTTTATCGATTGCAAGTTTCGCGAAGAAAAGAAAGCAAAAATCTTAATGGAACACGGATTTTCTTACGAAGAAGCGTACTCTTCGGTCTTATTTCAAAATGCTAATCTCTCTGTCAGGTTGACCGATGATTTTATGAAAGCGGTCAAAGAAAACGCAATTTGGGCGACGCAATGGGTAACCGACCCGAATCAAAAAGGTCCAGAATACCCCGCTTGCGAAGTTTTTGACAAGATATCTAGTACGGCGTGGGCTTGCGGCGATCCAGGCGTCCAGTTTGACACGATAATAAACAGATGGCACACGACCCCAAATTCAGGTCGAATTAACGCTTCAAATCCTTGCAGCGAATATATGAGTTTGGACGATACGGCGTGCAATCTGGCAAGTATAAATTTGATGAAGTTCCGCAACGAAGACGGCACATTTGATGCGGAACGGTTTGTGCAAGCGTGCAGAATATTTTTTATTGCCCAAGAAATAATTGTTGATCGGGCGAGTTATCCGATTAAAAAGATTGCGGAAAACAGTCATAAATTTAGGGCGATAGGTCTGGGTTATTCTAATCTTGGCAGTTTGATAATGAGTCTTGGGCTTCCGTATGATTCGGACGAGTCGCGTGGATTGTGTAGCGCTATAACGGCGTTGATGACCGGCGCCGCCTATAAGACGAGCGCCGAACTTGCCGGAATTGTAGGTACGTTTGATGCGTTTAATTTTAATCGCGATCCGATGTTGAAGGTAATCGATTTGCATTGGGACGCTGTTAATAATATCACGGGCGCTCCAAATTATCTCAAAAAACACGCCCAAAAATTATGGGACGACGTTCGCAACGCCGGAAGCCGGAGCGGGTTCCGTAATGCCCAAACGACGGTGCTTGCGCCGACGGGGACAATTAGTTTTATGATGGATTGCGATACGACTGGAATTGAGCCTGATATCGCGCTGGTAAAATTTAAACAACTTGCGGGCGGCGGCAATTTGAAAATAGCAAACCGGACAGTTCCGCTTGCGTTACGGACGTTGGGATATAGCGGCGAGCATGTCGATGAAATCGTGCAATATATTGAGACTAACGGTTCGATTATCGGAGCGCCTCATTTATTGGATGCTCATTTACCGGTATTTGATTGTGCGTTTCCGGCGCCGGGTACGGAACGTTGTATTTCGTGGGAAGCGCACGTAAGAATGATGGCGGCGGCGCAACCTTTCATCTCCGGCGCAATTTCAAAAACGGTAAATATGCCAAATTCTGCTACGGTCAAGGATATTGCGAATGCTTACATGCTTGGTTGGGAGTTAGGTTTGAAGGCGATAGCGGTTTATCGCGACGGTTCAAAAGGCGCGCAACCTTTATCAACAACAAACGACAACTCAAAATTAAAAGAAACGGATACAAATTTAACCGCCGAACCCAAACGAAAAAAACGTTCTGGCACTGTACCGCGCCGTGAAAGGTTGCCTGACACGCGGCAATCGATTACGCATAAATTTAACGTATCTGGGCATGAAGGTTATATTACGGTTGGGCTTTATCCAGACGGGCGCGTCGGCGAACTTTTTATTACGATGGCAAAAGAAGGCAGTACAATCGGCGGTTTGATGGATTGTTTCGGAACGGCAATTTCGATGAGTCTTCAATATGGAGTTCCGTTGAATGTTTATGTTGAGAAATTTTCGCATACGCGGTTTGAGCCGTTGGGAATGACAAAAAATCCTGATATTCCAATGGCGAAAAGTCTGGTTGACTATATATTCCGTTGGCTAGGGCGTACATTTTTGCCCGAAATGCCATCGGTTCAACAAGACCCGCAAAACCAAAATAACGACCGCAACCAAACGCACGAAAACCATAATCACAACCATAATCTCAATCATAATCACAATAATTACAATCAACATAATAATACGTCAAATAATTCAAATTTTCGTAACGATAATTACGAGCATAAAGAATTAAGCGGCGAGCGAAGTATTGGGCAAGGTTTGAATTATGCGGCGCCGGTTGATTTAGGAGTATCTGACGACGGTGTGCGGGAGAGACGTTGCGGCGTTGCGGGCAAGTCGGATGTTGTTGATGTTAAATCGGAATTAACGTCGGTTGTGCAAGCAAGATTTTCGCAACATGTTTCGGGACAACAAGCGTCGGCGCTAGCGACAATTGCGCCTGCGGTTACAACTACGAATAGAATTGCGCCGCATATTACGAAGGCGTTAGTTAATGCGACTGTAGGAGTCGGGAGTATGGTTACAACTGGCGCGGGCGCTAGTATTTTGACTGCGGAAGAACAATTCGCATCGTTCCAAAGCGACGCGCCGTTATGCGACGCCTGCGGCGCAATAAGCGTAAGAAGCGGCAATTGTTATCTATGCCACAATTGCGGTAAAAGTATGGGATGTAGTTAAAAAACAAATCCAGAATTAAATTCGGAATGCGGAATTATATGTTAGGTAACTTCTAATAACCAGTTTTTTATTTACGCGCCGAGAACGCAGAGTTCAAAGAGAAGAATTTTTTCAAAATATTTTAAATCAAAATGTCAATTATAATATTAAATAACGTTTTGACGTAAATTAAAAATTTCCTCTGTGTTCTCTGTGGTTAATAAAAATAAATTTGTGGTTTTTAGAACTTGTCTGTAAGGATTTTTTTTTTACAAAAAGGTATCTCTAAAAATTCATTTTTTTGCAAAAAGGTAGGCGGTGTTTCGCCGCTGTGTTTATTTTTTGGGCCGCAATGGGGTTTATGATACCAATAAATTTCAATAATTCATAACGCCTAAAATATGTATATTTTAAACTGTTCGTACTTTAATTTGCGTTTACCTTCGCCTGCCTAGCTTTCGGACGGCAGGCTTTGACGCTTTTAAATCGATGAAATTCAAGTACGATCTGTATAGATGTGCAAAATATTAAAATTTATTGATATTGTAAACCGTAATGCGGCCCAAAATTAAACACGGGGCGAAACGCCGCCTACCTGGACAAATGAATTTTTAGAGACGCCCAAAAAAAATTATTCCACTTGTCCATAAAAAAATCCATTTAATCTGTGTAATCAGTGGATCGTTTTTTTGTCCACAGATTACGCAGATTAGGCGTATTTACAAGAATTTTAATTCCGAATTCCGAATTCCTAATTCCGAATTTTTTTAAAAAATGTATAGAATTTTTTCTTATCGTGTTAAGGTGTTATCATCTGATGTTGACGTGAATGGTCATGCGAATAATGTGTGTCATTTACGTTGGATGAATCAGGCGGCGGTAGAGCATTCTCGTGCTAATGGTTGGTCGCAGGAGCGTTATGTTGAGTTGGGGTTGACGTGGTTTGCGCGGCGTCATGTTATAGATTATCTTGTGCCGGTGTTGGAGGGTGACGAGTTGGATATTCAGACGTGGGTGTGTGAGTTTAAGTTGATTAAATCGGTGCGGAAGTATCGTTTCGTGCGTATTTCGGACAATATTAAGATTGCTGAAGCGGAAACGTTGTGGGCGTTTGTAAATCTAAAAACCGGCAGACCCGCAAAAATACCGACCGAAGTATCTGATTGCTTCTTCGTTACAGAAAATTAAACGCCTAAACGAAACATAAACGGATCGTAGGAAATTGTGGGCGTCTCTAAAAATTCATTTATCCAGGTAGGCGGCTAAAAAAATTAAACACTGTGCCGAAACGCCGCAATAGAGTTTATGACGCCAATGAATTTTACTATTTCACGATGTTTAAAATACATTTATTTTATATGTTATGAATTATTAAAATTTAATAACTCACGTTACGCAGGCGGTCAAATTCAGTCCTAATATAGTTACTATATTTAGCCTTGTTTCTGCGTATGATGCGTAACATGAGTGATTATTTTGTTTTTGATGTATAGTTGCAAAAAATATTCGCCCTGATAAGGGCGTAACTTTCATAAC